>NZ_JBSKHV010000006.1:0-336664 GCF_057128725.1 Pseudomonas oplopanacis
CGCCGGTTTGTTAGATGTGTTTGCTCGCACGAACATCATCAATCAAATCGGCGTTCTTGTTTCTGTGTTTCCCGGGATTCCGTGAAGAACCTTTTTTATGGGCGATGGTTAGTCGTTTTCCATCCCTACGCGACAACGCAAAATCTCCTACAGCACTTACAGCCGTATCCGCATTGATGCCAGCTCAAAGCACCTCTAAGCTCCATTGCAGGTGCCTAAGAAACGCCCAACGTAGAAGCTTCGCCAATCACACAGACGCACAATTCACCTTTGGGTGATTTGTTGCTCGAATGTGATGGCTTTGTTCGTTGGGATTTCTTAAGCCCACTCTACGCTGGGGTCAGGCCCTCCAAAATCTAAACGTAGAGGTCATGGATATGTCCGATCCTTTTTCTGTAACAGTCTTCTCTCGTCACAACCTCGCTCTACATGCCCTTCTACTCGAAGACCAGACCTGATTTTGCGCTCGCGATATCGGTCGCTTGATGGGTATCCATCTGAGCGAGCGCATGGTCAATAAACTCGACAAAGATCAGCGTCGCGTTTTGTGGATTGAGTATTTCCGGCAGCCCGAAAAACAACTGATGCTCAGCGAATCCGGCGTGTACGCGCTACTGGTGTATCACTACGTCCCAGGGAATCGATTGTTGCGTGAGTGGTTGACTCATCAGGTGGTGCCGGCCTTGCGCGACGCAGAACATTCGGGACATTCAGATCGCCCGATGCTGAGTTTGTTGGATTGGCCGGAAATGTCGTTGAGCTTGCTGCACTGGCAGGATGAAGGTTGGATTCGGCTTCGGGATATGCCCTACCTGTTAAACGATCAGACCCAACGGCGGGCTACGGTGGCGAAGCCTTGGTGGAGGAAGGTGGCGCAGGTGTTCCAGCCTTCGAAGCACTCGATGGGTTAGAGATGTGTTTGTAGGATTACGCGAGATCCGTCGCTATTTTCTGTAGGAATTTTCGTAGACAGCCGTAATGGCCACTCAGTATCGTCCGAGGGTTTTCAGCCCTCGGCGATCTTATGGACACGGAAAAGAGCAACAGCGATTGGACTGACATTGAGATTCAGGCTGCGGTAGACGCCTATCTCAGCATGTTGTCCCGCGAACAGAGTGGTCAGAAAGTCGTTAAGACTGAGGAGAATCGCATCCTGCGCGAGGGAGCCTTAGCCGGTAGGACCAAAGGGTCGGTTGAGTTTCGAATGCAGAACATCTCTACCGTGCTGGTGGAGCTGGGTCGAGCTCGCATTGCGGGATACAAACCCGCAAAGAATGTCGGCGCGAATGTGGCGCGAAGCATCCGAGAAGCACTCAACGCTCCAAGTACTTTGACGCCTGAGGATTTTTCCCCGACGGCGGATGAAGAAACACTGGAGAAACGAGCTGCCAAACTTGAGAAGCAGCCGATTAAAGGCGTGCCAACGGGGATTGAGCGCCCCGAGCAAACTCAGTCCAGCGGCAAATCTTTTGTTCGCGATCCCGAGGTGAGAGCTTGGGTTCGCCAACAAGCTAACGGTAGATGCGAAGGCTGCGGCGAGCCCGCTCCGTTTGAAAAGGATGGCAAGCCGTTTCTTGAGGTTCATCACGTTAAGCATTTGGCGCAGGAAGGTTCGGATCGTCCGAGCAATGCTGTAGCGCTGTGCCCGAACTGTCATCGACGTTGTCACCATTCGAGTGACAGGGATGAGTTCACAGCCTCACTGTTTCAGAAGGTGGAACGGCTGAAGCTTGAGTGATTGAGCCTGTAAAACTTCATCGGCACATGTGCACGAAAACGGCGAGTCGTAAGAATTGCGCTGCCCTCCCGATAAAAAGAGAAAACGCTTAGGGTCATCAAGGACTCGTCCTACAGCCACGATCAGCCACCTTCGTTAACGTCGCGCAGCCCCTTTTCCGGGGATGCCGATGGATGAACGAAAGGATGATCAGTGGCTGGCAACAAGGACATTCCGCGGATTAAGAATCCGCCCTCCGGTGATGGGCATCACGTCACTCACCGCTTCATGACCGCCACCGAATTGGCCGAGCGAGACGCCAGACAAAAAGCCTACGAGGCCATGCTGGGCAGGCAAGACGCCTTCGAGCGCAGCCGTCAGGTCATAGCGGAAAAGCAAAGGCCGGCTCAAGTCGGATGTGTCTTTGCCAAGTCCTGCAACCTGCCGGACGCCATCATCGATTACTCGAATCCTTCGGGTGTGGTGCCGACCGACAGCCTCAAGAATTACGGCGAAATTGCCTGGCTCGGTGCTCGTGATGCAGACGATGCCGGGCTGCTGAATCTCGAAACCTTCAGCGGCAGTACCGTTTCGCTCGGCATTGGCCGTCTTGCGCTTAGCGTTCCGACTCTCGTTGCTCCAGCATTGTCGCTTGGTGCTGCGGGAGCCGCAGTGCTGGCGGGTGTCGTCGCCTTGTTCTGGACGCCGAGCCTCGGTGATAGCGCGCTCTATACCGAAGACCAACTGCGTGCGCTGAAACAGGCCAGAACCCGCGTTCGGTTGCAGGTCGAACAACAGGCTGATGGCAGTCTCAAGGGCTACGGGTTCTATACCGGCAAGAATCGCGATTGGGAAATGGTCGATGTCGTGCAGTTCACACTGCGCGGCAGCCAGCAGGTGGCAGATCTCGGGGAGGGTGTTGAGCTGATCTGGACGCCAGCAGTGGATGGTTCGGACATCCTCGGCATTCCAGCGCTGGAGGCTGCACCGCAGGCGCCGCATATTTGGGTGTATCCGCCGACGCCGGCGGCGGCCAGCATCATTGTGAATCCGATGTATCCGCCTGAGTACAAGGATTTCATTCTGGTGTTCCCGGCGGGATCGGGAGTAAGACCGGTTTATATTGTGGTGAGTGCTAGGGGCAAAGGCACAGCCGAAGCGGGCCACACCTATCACCCAGCCCCCGAAACCGCAGACATTACTGCATTTCCTGGATTGAGAAGAACAAAGAAGAAAACCCCATACGCGGGAGGACTTCGGGATCGCTGGACTGATGCGAAGGGTAGAACAATTTACGAGTGGGATTTTTTACATGGTGAACTCGAAGCCTATCGTTCAAGTGATGGCAGCCACTTAGGTTCTTTCGACTATCAGACTGGCGATCAGCTGGACCCACCGAAGAAAAATCGAAGCATCAAAAAATATCTATGAGGACGTTATGGGACTGAAAATCAGGCTGGAATGGTATGACAAACGGACCGAGATGGGCGAAGGGGAGGAGTTATCGAAAGACTTTGGCGATGATGGTTCTGTTATCGAAGCACTAGGCATACCCATTGAAAACAACGTGAACAATGGCGGTTTCAACGTATCTCCCGACTGGGTCAGTACTCTTCAGCCCCATTTCCACCATACCATTCAGTTGCTCTCCTATGACTACCAAGTTGCGTTCGTCTATCGAGACAAGTGGCAATCGAAGTGATAGATGGACTGAAAAATTCAACACAAAAAAACCGACTATCCTCCTGATCGGGTTTTGTTTACTCGTTTCTTCACATAGTGCGACACGCGACTCGTCAGCTCATGTTTGCGGGATCCCGGACTACTACGAAGACCAACAAGGGCAAGCGGCCTCGCACAGCTAGTGGTCGTTTCGAGAGAATGCGGTGATGTTACGAATCGCGAGTGATCTCGCCCACAAGGAAATCTGCGGCAGGATCTGCTCCCGGTGCTGGATCATCGGACCGTCACCAACTGTCGTCAAACCCATCAATGATGTCTTCGGGAGTCTTTGTAAAATCCGCAGACATTCGAATTTTGCCCTTCAATCGTCCAGGTTTACGCGCCTGAGACATTTCGACATGAGGTAGCAGATTTAGATAAGGTTTCCCGTCCTTGACGATAACAACCGTATCGCCACGCCAGGCACGCTCAGCGAGTTGAAAGAGTTGGGACTGTGCTTCGTGCATATTTACTTGTAGCCGATCAGTCATATGGCACCTCCATAGATTTAGCCACGCTAGCTGAAGCCTGAGAATTTCGATAGCCGTGGCGATCCTGCTTTCCGTTGAAGGTTATGAACGATAATGCGTGGCGCCCTTGGGTTTTTCGGGAGCAAGCTTCAGTTCTACAGAGGATGGTGTGTTGCCGCAGATTTCGCGTTGTGTTGAAAACAGTCAGTGCAACCCGCCCCGGCTCCCGCTATTAATATCCTTCCCCACTCAAGGACCCGAGCCCTGCCATGAAATTCGACCTCGCCTACTGCCTAAGCCTCGACGACAAGCTGTCGATCTATGACGTGCGAGATTTGAATTTCGACGAAACCATGGCCTTCGACTCCGCCAAAGAACACTTCCAATGCCCCAACGACGCCTGCCGCTTGGCGTTCGATGCGGCCAACGTGCTGACAACGTTCAACGCCAAAAACGTGAATTACATCCGCACCCCACACTTCAAAAACACCCCCAGCACCCGGCATGTGGCGGATTGTCCTTATGTCAGCCTGAAGGCGACGGCGTCCGGTATGGACGCGGACGGTGCGGAAACGGATGACAGTCGCGAGGAGCATTTCCCGTCGGAGTTGTTGCTGACTCGGCGTCAGTATGTGCGTCAGCCGTCGAACCCGGCAGGCGCGGCAGATGTGATCGGTGATTCCCCGAAAGCCATTTCGGCGGACAGTCACTCAGAGCAGCCGAGCCACGAATCAGCGCCGGACAAAACCAGCGTCTTCGCCCACCCAGTGGAGTGTTTTGTCTCGAACTTCGAGGACAAGGACCTGCTCAAGCGCATGCCGCTTAAGATTGGCGAGCACACGGCGCCTTACGGCTCGTTCTTCAAGAAGATCGAATACCTGACGGACAACAAGGGGCTGATTTACTGGGGCAAGATCAAGGAGATCAAGGATTACACCCAGAGCTTTCGCATCGATTTCGAACAGAAGGTCTGGTTCAAGCAGGCGGATGAGGCGAAGAAGAAGCCTTATTCGGTCAATGTTTACTTGAGCAAGAAGCTGATCGACAACTACCGCAAGCGCAAAGCGTTTCTGGAAGAGATCAAGCACGCCATCGAGAGCGGCAAGGATTTGTATTGCTTCTTTTATGGCGTGACGCCGGAGTTGAAGCAGGTGCCGAGCAAGAAGAACCCCGAGCAGACGTTCGGGGTGTTCAGTGCGAATATCGAGAACCTGGATCACTTCATTATTCGGGAAGCGCCGGGGTTGGACAGCTAGTTATAGGTCCTGCTGAAGCTGCCTCTCCAGCTCACGAAACTCCCGTCTCGCGTCTTTTCGCCGATCACGTGCAGCCTGGATGCCTTGCTCATCAAGCCCACAGTATTGACATAACCAGTGCGCCATCATCTCCTCGTCAGGGGCGTAATAATCTTTGTGGCCCTTGCTGTTTCGAAGGGTGTCGTTCATCTGCGCATCGAAGCGTCCAGCGGCGAACTCATCCGGGGGTAGAGTGCCCCACTCGGCGGCGAAGCCCTGAAAGATCCAGGCGATGTCATCGATGTGTTTTTGCGCACCACGGTGCCTGCGTTTGTACAGCGCGTACTGCCGGCAGTTCTCTTCGAATCGAACCATCATTGGCTCATCATCGACCCGTTGAAGAGTATCGTGCTGCCCCGCGTGATGAATCAGGCCGTTGATCCAGCGCTCCGTAAACCGCTGAATAAATCCTTCAACATCGGCTTTTTTCGCGTCTGCGAAGATCATGCAGTAGCGGGTTTTTATGTGAATGACGAATAGAACGTGTTTGCGCTGGACGGTGATCGCATGGACCAGCCACTGTTCCGCCGCATCCCCCAATTCATCTTCTTCAGGAGTGGGCGACGGCGGCAGGGCCTCCACCGGCGTGATTGTTTTGCCCTTGTATACGCGGCTGAAGAATTTGCTGGCCGCTTCGGTGCAGTTGAAAATCAGCATCCTAGGTCCTTGGTTAAGCGTGTTGAAGAACACTCAGTCATGCCGCACGATCTCTTCAACCCACTCAAGCTCATAGGGCTGGCGAACGACATCCGAGATGTATTCGAGCGCATCCTCGCTGAGAATTGATAGCTCTGCGGTGGTCAGCAAGTCATGCATGACAAACAGTCTTAAAGCGGTGAGAGCACTGGAGCGGGATTGGCTGTGATGGTCAAAGGCTCGGGCCATGTCCTTATCTCGACCTTGGATCAATCCATAGAGCATTCCATATCGAGCATGGGCTGATAGCGCTCCATGTAGGGTTATTGCCTTGGCATCGGCAAGAACACCTTGGCAAAATCGATCGAGCGCAATTTTGCGCAGTTCCTTGAACTTCTTCCAATCGCTTTCGAGGATCGACATGGCAAGCTCCCGCGTAGAAATCCTGGACAGAAAGAAAGCATATTTTTGCGAATAACGCTGCTGAATCCAACCCTAGTAGGCACACATACTCAGCATCACCATAACCAGCAACCCCACATAGACCCACGCATGCACCCGATCCGGAATCCGTCCGATCCAGGGTGTGGCCAATCGAATTCCCAGCAACGATCCCATCGTCAAAACCGCAAACGCCAGCAGATCCACATAGCCGATAAACCACGATCCCAAGTCAAATTCGCTGAACTCCGCCATCGCCATGTAAGTCACCGTCCCAGCCACCGCAACAGGCAAACTCAACGGATTGGCCATCGACGTCGCCTGACTCATGCTCAACCCGCAACGCCGCAACAACGGCACGGTCATGACACTGCCGCCCACGCCGAGAAACGTCGCGATGGCGCCAATTCCTACACCACCGCCGGACACTTCCGCCCTCCCCAATCGCCGTGGGATTGCGTTGTCGGTGCGTGTAAGAAATCCGCGTCTAACCAGGCAATCCACAATAGTCACGCCCAGGTACGCGATGAACGCATAACGAATCACCTCGCCACTGACCCACATCGCGGCGACCGCGCCAATCACCGCGCCCAAACCAATAAACCCGCCTAATGGCCACAGATAATGGCAAATGAGATTGCCGGCGCGTTTATGTTTGCCAGTGGCGACCAGTGCGTTGACGATCATCACGCTAGTCGAAGTCGCCACGGCAATGTGCATCGCCGCTTGCCCTACGGGGTCGTCGGCGCCATGGCTGGCGGTGAGCAGGCGGTAGAGCAATGGCACGACGACGAAGCCGCCGCCGAAGCCGAACAGCACTGCCGTGATGCCGGTCATGCAGCCGAAGAGTGCCAGCAAGAGATAGAACATTGCGCGTGGTCCGTTGGTTGAGAGGCGTCGACGATAGTGCGATGCGTCTTGGCCTGCTTCAGCAAGTCAGCCAATAATATTCGCGTTTACGCCAACTGCCGGAAGCCGCTCGATGCGCAATGTTTCGATTGATCTGCTGGATGACACGCCTCGCTCGGTGGTGGCGATCGGCACGGATTATTCCCACGGCCATGTGTTGCCTCGTCATACACACCGGCGGGGGCAGTTGTTGTATGGCGCCACCGGGGTGATGCAGGTCAGCACCCATGACGGCAATTGGGTCGTGCCGCCACAGCGGGCGGTATGGATTCCGCCGGGCGTGGCGCATGAGGTGCTGATGCTCGGGGTGAGTACACGCAGTGTGTATATCGAACCGGCGGCGGTTGATCTGGGAAATCGCTGCCAGGTGATCAGTGTGTCGCCGTTGATGCGGCATTTATTGATGGAGGCGGTGGAGATCCCGCTGACGTATGACGAGGCCGGGCGTGACGGAGCACTGATCGGCTTGCTGCTCCACGAACTGGCGCGCAGCGCTCACCTGCCGTTGCACATTCCCCTGCCCGTCGATGAGCGATTGCTGGGGTTGTGTCAGGCGTTTCTGCGGCAGCCGAATGTTCACCAGTCGCCGCAGCAATGGGCCGATCAATTGCACATCAGCCTGCGGACGTTTAATCGATTGTTTCGACAACAGACCGACCTGAGTTTCAGCCAATGGCGGCAGCGAGCCTGCGTGGTATTGGCCCTGGCGCGGTTGGCCTCGGGGACGGCGGTCACGCGCATCGCGCTGGATTTCGGTTATGACAGCCCGGCCGCGTTCTCGACCATGTTTCGTCGCGTACTGGGGCAGCCACCGTCCGTCTGGATGGAACCCTCGAAATAGCACAAATCAAAAAATGAGTTTGATCCGGGCGCAAAACAACTGTACAAAAACACAGTACATTTTAAATCAGCACTCTCGAGCCCGGAGAACACCATGGCCTCTCATGCGATGAAAATCACCCTGGAACGTATCGCCCTCTTCCAATTCACCCCGGCCCACTGCGCCCAGGCCCGAGCGATGCTGGGTTGGAGTGTTAATGAGCTGGCTCGGGAATCCTCAGTTTCGGTAGAGGCCATCGAGCGGTTTGAGGCCAGACGCGATGTGCTGGACGTTACCCGGCTGGCGTTGGCGTATTGCTTTGAGGCGCAGGGGTTGGTGTTTTTCCCAGGGTTTGCGCCGGGTCGAGGGATGAATGTGAAAGGGTCTACGCCGAACCCGGTCGGGCGGGCGGATTATGCGATGGTTGAGTAAGAGAATCATCGATTGACGATTATCCCCATATAGGCATATTTTTGCATGAGTACAAGGAAGTCACTCCTGTGGGTTTGCAGCAGTACAAAAGATCTCAAGCAAATGCCCGCAGATGTACAAGACGTTTTTGGTCACGCTCTAGATTTGGCGGAACGCGGCTTAAAGCATCCCGAAGTAAAGCCTCTGAAGGGCTTTGGAGGTGCTGGTGTACTTGAGGTGGTCGAGGACTTCGATACGAACACTTACCGTGCCGTTTATACCGTTCGCTTTGATAACGCAGTTTATGTTTTGCACTGCTTTCAGAAAAAATCGACTTCAGGCGTCAAAACCGCACAGCGCGATATCGAGTTGATCAGAATCCGACTCCAAGCAGCACAGGAACATTGCAAAAGGATCTAAAACATGATTGAAATCGAAGAAAGCAGTGGGAACGTCTATGAAGACCTAGGGACGCCCAATGCCAATGAAATGCGAGTCAAATCTCAGCTAGCTGCAAAAATCGGCGAGATCATCAAGGCTCGTCATTTAACTCAAGTTCAGGCTTCACAAATTTTGGGCCTATCGCAACCCAAGCTTTCTGAGATGTTGCGCGGTAAGTTTCGCGGTATCAGTGAGGCCAAGATGATGGAATGTCTTTCCCTGCTAGGACGTGATGTGCAAATCGTTATTAAATCGGCCCCCCGTTCGAGAAAAGAGGGCCGGATTGAAGTGATTTTCGCCTGAGTGGTGTAAGCCCGTTGTTATGCGTTCTGCGCTGTGACCTGATCGCGTTCACTTTCCGTCCCGAACCACCACGCACTCCCCCGCTGCGGATACTTCACGTTAAACGCCTCGCCCATTTGCGGCGTGGTGATGGACACATTGCGCTCCCAGGCCAGTGCCAAAATCCGGTCAAAGGGCTCGAACCAGGCGTGCATCGACAGATCGAAAGTGCCGTTGTGGATCGGCAGTAACCAGCGTCCTTTGAGGTCGATGTGCGCTTGCAGGGTTTGCTCTGGCTGCATGTGCACGTGCGGCCACTCGACGTTGTAGGCGCCGGTTTCCATCAGTGTCAGGTCGAACGGGCCGTGCTGTTCGCCGATGCGTTTGAAGCCTTCGAAGTAGCCGCTGTCGCCGCTGAAGAAGATCCGCGTGTCGCCGTCGATCATCACCCACGAAGCCCAGAGCGTGCTGTTGCCATCAAACAAACCACGGCCGGAAAAGTGTTGCGACGGGGTGGCGATGAACTGGATGCCGTCCACTTCGGTGCCCTGCCACCAATCGAGTTGGCGCACTTTGCTGGCGTCCACGCCCCACTTGATCAGCGTGTCGCCGACGCCTAGCGGGGTGAGGAAGTAGTTGGCCTTGTCCGCCAGTTTGAGCACCGCGTGATAGTCGAGGTGGTCGTAGTGGTCGTGGGACAGGATCACCGCTTCAATCGGTGGCAATTCTTCCAGGCTGATCGGTGGCTGGTGGAAACGCTTGGGGCCAGCCCATTGCACGGGTGAAGCGCGCTCGGCGAAGACCGGGTCGGTGATCCAGAATTTGTCCCGCAGTTTCAGCAGTACGGTGGAGTGGCCGAGGCGGTAGACGCTGTGGTTGGGTGCTGCGATCAACGCCGCCTGGGTCAGGGTTTGCACCGGCACCGGGGCCGCCGGGCGGGTGTTGCGCGGTTTGTGGAAGATCATATTCCACATGATGCGCAGCATTTTGCGAACGCCTTCGCGTTGCACGGGTGCATGGTTTCGAAAGAGTCCTTCTGCCTGACGGGAAGCTTCAGGCGTAGGGGCGTTATCCGCAGGGGAAGTAGAAGTGGCCATGACTGAGTGACTCCAGAAAAACCGCAAGATTGCAGTTCTTCACGGTGGGACGATAAATGGCCAAAGCACGCACGCATCAGCCGGACGATCTATTTTTCGCTGGGCAGGATTAACGAAACGTTACACTGCACAGTGTAGTTTCTAGGTTGCATCAAAGCTGATGACAAGTAAACTACCGAGTGTAACTTTCCTTTGCCTCCTGCCGAAGCGTACTTATGACAGCTCCACAGCGCCTCACCGACCGAAAACGCGCAGCCATTATCCAGGCGGCGATTGTCGAATTCCGTGCCAACGGTTTCGACATCACCAGCATGGACAAGATTGCCGCCACTGCCGGCGTGTCGAAGCGCACGGTGTACAACCACTTCCCGAGCAAAGAAGAGTTGTTTGCCGAAATCCTCAATCAATTGTGGACGCGGGTGCTGTCCGAACAGGAAACGGCCTACCGCCCTGACCAGCCCTTGCGCGACCAGATGCGCGTGATGTTGCAGGCGAAAATGCACATGCTCGGCGATGAGAATTTTCTCGACCTGGCACGGGTGGCCATCGCCGCCACGATCCATTCGCCGGAACGCGCGCAGAACATGGTCGCCAGAATGGGCGAGCGTGAAGAAGACCTGACCGTGTGGATTCGCACAGCGCAGGCCAATGGTCGATTGAAACCGGTCGACCCCGCGTTTGCCGCCCAACAGATTCAGGGAATGCTCAAGTCATTTGCGTTCTGGCCGCAGATTTCCATGGGGTTGCCGGGGCTGTCACCGGAGATGCAGACCACCGTGGTGGAGTCGGCGCTGGACATGTTCCTGGCCTGTTATCAGGTCTGCGAAAAATGACACGGTTCCACCCTTCCCCTGCAGGGCTCGGTGCTAAATAAATCTGCGCTATGTGTTTCAGAATGAAACTGGCGCGGGGGCTATAGTGAGCGTCAGTCCCAGCGCCATGCAGAGAGCATCATGACCACCCCAACCACTGATACAAAACCCGTCGTCGATCATTTGCGCTTCCACCGCCCTCACGCGCACCTCGCGCCAACCTTCGGCAACGACAAATTTGCCCTGCGTGCGGAAGCCTTTGCGCGGTTCTTTGGCACGCCGACTTTTCTCGGGGCACAGACGCTGATTGTGGTGCTGTGGGTGTGCCTCAACCTGTTCGGCGTGGCCCACTTCGACCTGTATCCGTTCATCCTGCTCAACCTGGCGTTCAGCCTGCAATCGGCTTACGCCGCGCCGCTGATTCTGCTGGCCCAGACCCGTCAGGCAGCGCGCGACAAGGCGCAGTCCGACGCCGATGCGCAACACCGCGAAGCCTTGGCTGTGGCCAACAGCGAACGTCAGGCCCAGGCCGCGCATAACACTGCTCAACTCTTGGCATTGCTTGAGCAAAACACCCGGCTCACGGAGATGACCAAGACTCTGACCGAACGCATCGAAAACCTGACCTCGGAGATGCATCAGCACTTCGTGCGCAAAGAGCCGCCCAAGGTTTAACCCTCACTCAAGGCAATCGCAGCGCCCGCCCCAACTCATCAAACAGCGTCACCACCGAGCGCAATGCGCGGCAGTCCGGGCGGGTCAGCAGCCAGAGCGCGGTGTCGTAACCGTGCAAAGGACCGGTCAGCGGCTGCAACGTGTCGCCGATCAAAAAGTCCGGTAATGCCGCGACACCTAAGCCGGCCCGTACCAGTTCGGTCACCGACAACATGCTGCTGCAGCGATAGGCCGGCGTGACGCCCGGCAAGTGCTGACGTCGCCAGGCAACGGTGGGGTGGTCAGGCAGGAAATCATCAGGCGCGATCCAGGTCAGCGAAGCCAGGTCTTCAGGGTCGACAGACTTCAGGTACCGCTGACTGGCACACACCCGGTAGGAAATATCCGCCAGACGTCGACCGACCAAATGCTCGGGCGGTGTACGCGTCAGGCGCAAAGCGATGTCAGCATCTCGACGGCTGAGGTTGGCGAAGTCGTTGGAGGTGCTCAACTCAATGGTCAACGCCGGGTAGGACGGCATGAACTGCGCCAGCGCCGGCAGCAGCAAACCTTGCAGAACCGAATCCGTACAGGTCAGGCGCACGGTGCCGCTGATGACTTCCCCGCCCTGCTCCACACCAATTCGCGCCGCGTCCAACGCTTGTTCCGCTCGCTCAGCCTGCTCGGCCAGCGTTTGCGCGAGTGTGGTTGGCAAATACCCGGCGCGGCTCTTTTCGAACAGTTGTTGCCCCAATGCCGCTTCCAGTCGGCGGACGGCGCGAAACACCGTTGAAACGTCGACCTTCAACAAGCTCGAGGCCCGCGCCAGAGAGCCGCCGCGCACCAGGGCAAGGATCAGTGCCAGGTCGGGATAGTCCAGTCGATAGTGCGTCGATGCATTGATCACTTGGGATAACGCCAATATTGAGTGCGTGAACGCCAATCTATAGTGGGTACCAGGAATCAACAAGCCGAGAGAGCACTCATGGAAACCACCTTAACCCGCATCGCCCTGATCGGGGACTACGACCTTCAAGTCACCGCCCACCAAGCCATTCCCATTGCCCTTGGCATGGCCGCCGAAGCGTTGCAGCTGGACGTGCAATTCCGGTGGTTGGCCACCGACCAGATCAGCGCCAACACACCGCTGCAAGATTTCGACGGTTTCTGGTGCGTGCCCGGTAGTCCTTATCGCGACATGGACGGGGCGTTACGGGCGATCCGGTTTGCCCGGGAGCAGCAGCGACCGTTCCTCGGCACCTGTGGCGGGTTTCAACATGCGGTGTTGGAGTACGCCCGCCATGTGTTGGGTTGGGAAGATGCCGAACACGGCGAGACGCACCCTGATGCCGCGCGGGCACTTCTGACGCCACTGACCTGCTCGCTTGTGGAAGCGGTGGACAGCATTCATCTGGTTGAAGGTTCGTTGATCGCCAACGCGTACGAAACGACTGAAATACGCGAGGGATATCACTGCCGCTTCGGTGTGAATCCTGAGTTCGAACGTGAACTATTGATCCAGCAACTTCACGCCGTTGGCCATGATTCGCAGGGGGATTTGCGGGCCGTTGAGCTCAGGGCGCATCCGTTCTTTGTTGCCACGCTGTTCCAGCCGGAACGTGCCGCGCTGAAGGGTGTTCTACCGACGCTGGTGCGCGCTTTCATCAAGGCTTGTGTGAGGTAGAAACCATGACGACGCCTTACTACGCGGTAATTTTCACCTCCCGGCGCACTGAAGGTGATCAGGGATACGCCGAGGCTGCTGAACGCATGGTGGCACTGGCCCGTGAGCAGCCGGGGTTTCTCGGTGTGGAGTCGGCTCGGGGTGAGGATGGGCTCGGGATTACGGTTTCGTATTGGGCCAGTGAAGCGGCGATTCTGGCGTGGAAACATCACCCCGAGCACAGTGAGATTCGTGAGCGTGGGCGGTCGACCTGGTATGCGGAGTGTCAGACGCGGGTGTGCAGGGTTGAACGGGATTACCGGTTTCAGCTCTGAAAATTGCGCTGTCCATTAGGCCGCCTTCGCGAGCAGGCTCGCTCCCACAGGGGAACGCATTTCAACTGTGGGAGCCGGGGTTTCTCGGCGTGGAGTCGGCTCGGGGTGAGGATGGGCTCGGGATTACGGTTTCGTATTGGGCCAGTGAAGCGGCGATTCTGGCGTGGAAACATCACCCCGAGCACAGTGAGATTCGTGAGCGTGGGCGGTCGACCTGGTATGCGGAGTGTCAGACGCGGGTGTGCAGGGTTGAACGGGATTACCGGTTTCAGCTCTGAAAATTGCGCTGTCCATTAGGCCGCCTTCGCGAGCAGGCTCGCTCCCACAGGGGAACGCATTTCAACTGTGGGAGCGAGCCTGCTCGCGAAGAGGCCAGCCAAGGCACCGCAAACCTTCAACCCCGCACAAGACTCCTGACCGCCACTATTTCCGGCACGTCCCGCCGCTGCATATACACCCGCAACGGCTCGGTAACATTGATCCGGTCATCAATATTCTGATCCAGCAACAACTGAATCAGCTCACGCTTGAGCGTCATGACCTGCCCCGCCCCCGGCGCCCAGACGAACTCGCTCACCGCAATGATGCCGTCATCGGCCACGTCCATGCCGAACGAGTCTTCGCTGAATCGAACGATGTAATGACCCGTCTTGCGATTGAGGCCGACGAAGCCGTTGAGTTGGTCGGCGGCCTGGCAGATGAGTTCGGAAGTGATGCGCATATAAACCTCACAATAAGGTCGTTAACGACCGGTGATCGATGGTTTACACGCAAGGAAAATGACGCGGGTTTCCCTCTGCCGGGGAAACTGCCGTGGCCAAGAGTACTGCAAACCAGCGCACACCGGCGCTGAAAAAATGGCCTTTAAACACGTTTATGTCGGTCTGGCGATAGCGCGAGCGGCGCTCAGTTGTTAAAAGAGACGTCTTTGAAAATCTCTCTGCGAAAGGATCTCGACATGCCGGTTACCTTCACCAAAAGCGCCTTGCTGCTGAGCCTGATGCTCGGCCTCGGCCCGGCACAGGCCGCCAGCGAGCCCGGCCCGACCGCTCTGGCCAGCCGTTTGGGCATTCCGCACCCGGCGGTGATCGCCCACCGCGGCGCGTCGTTCGATGCTCCCGAGTCCACCGCGGCCGCCTACAAACTGGCCCGCGACCTGGGCGCCGATTACCTGGAGATGGACCTGCAACGCAGCAAGGACGGCGTGCTGTTTGCCCTGCACGACAACAACCTGCAACGCACCACTGACGTCGCCACCCGATTCCCTGATCGCAAGGACAGCCCGGCCAACGCGTTCACCATGGCCGAGTTGAAAACCCTCGACGCCGGCAGTTGGTTCAACACGGCTTACCCGGATCGCGCGCGTCCGTCCTACGCCGGGCTGAAAATCCTGACCCTGGACGAGATCATCGACATCGCCCAAGGCAACCCGCTGCACAAGCCTGGCCTGTACATCGAGACCAAGGAGCCGAAGCAATTCCCCGGCATCGAGCGCGACCTCAAGGACAAGTTGCAGGACCGTGGCTGGCTGAGCCCGGCCGGTTCGAAACTGGCGAAAAGTGATCTGGCGGTCGGTCAGGGCAAAGGCAAGGTGGTGCTGCAAACCTTCGAGAAGAGCAGCCTTGAACTGCTGGAAAAAGAAATGCCGAAGGTGCCGAAGATCCTGCTGCTGTGGGTCGGCGAAGGCAGCATCGAGCCGAAATCCAAGGTGACGTTCGCCGAGTCCGGCGACAAGGACAAAGCCACGTACTACGCCAAGCAGGAACCGAAAGACAAAGCCGAATTCCAGCAATGGGTCGAGTACGCCAAGGCTCAGGGCGCCATCGGCACCGGCCCCTCCGCCGCGCTGACCCAAGGTGGCGACCAGAGCTATTCGGACCTGATGAAACCGTGGATGAACCAGTTCACCCACGATCAGGGTTTGTTGGTGCACGTGTACACCATTGATGACGCGGTGGATTACCAGAAAGTGACGGATGCCGGGGTGGATGGGATCTTTACTAACCGGGCGAGTGAGTTGTTGAAGTTTTACAAGCGGCCGGCGGCGGGGACTGTTGCGCAGTTGCTGCAGAACAACGGGTATTGATTCGGGACCGCGGTGCGGCTATCGCGGGCAAGCCACGCTCCCACAGGATTTGTGCAGAACCTGTGAGCGATGGCTTTCTGGAATTAAGGATGAATTAAGTTGCCATAGCTAATCTGGCGTCACTTAAACGGAACAACCCAAGGAAAGAACCTCATGAAAACATTGACTGCCCTGTTCACCGCCGCTGCCCTGACCCTCACTGCTGGCCTGGCCCAGGCTGACGTTCGCGTCGATCAGATCCCTGAGCTGGTCAAGAGCGGCAAGATCAAGCCGCTGGAAGAAATGAACCAGGCAGCACTGAAACTGCACCCGGGCGCGACCATCACCGACACGGACCTGGACAACCACTTCAACGGCTACGAATACGAAGTTGAACTGCGTCTGGCTGACGGCACGGAATGGGACGTCGATTTCGATGCCGCCACCGGCAAAGTCCTGAGCAACAAACAAGACAAGTAATCTGAACTGATAAAGCCGCACGATCTCCAAATCGTGCGGCTTTTTTTGCATCCCGAATTCAGAGCGCGCCAACACGCCGCCAGCCCGCTAGAATCGGTCCACGGTGTTCACGCAGGGATTGATCGAGATGGGGCAAACAGCGGCAGCAGACATCGCCACGATCGGTCGGATCAGCGCGGTGCCGGCGATCCTCCAGGTCATCCGCGAGCTGACGGGCCTGCGCTTCTGCGCGGTGGCGCGTGTGACAGAAAGCTCCTGGACCGCTTGTGCCGTACTCGACCAACTGAATTTCGGCCTGCAGGTCGGCGGTGAGCTGGACCTGGTCACGACCCTGTGCCACGAAATTCGTCAGGCCCACCAGTCGGTGGTGATCGACAAGGCCAGTGAAGACCCGCTCTACCACAATCACCACACACCGCGTATTTACCAGTTCGAAAGCTACATCTCGGTGCCGATCTTCCGCACCGACGGGCGTTTTTTCGGCACCATCTGCGCGCTTGATCCCAACCCGGCGCCGCTCAAATCCAGCACGATCCAGAGCACCATGGAATCCTTCGCCCGGATGCTCGCGCTGCAAATCGAAGCTGAAGAAAACCAGCAGCACACCGAAGCGGCGCTCAAGCAGGAACGTGAAACCTCGCAACTGCGCGAACAGTTCATCGCTGTGCTCGGCCATGACTTGCGCAACCCGTTGTTTGCCATCAGCGCCGGCGCCGAAATGCTCCTGCGCAAACTCCCTGAGCCGGCCAATCAGCAACGGGCCCGGCACATCCTTACCAGCGCCCAACGCGCCACACGCCTGGTCGATGACGTGCTGGATTTCGCCCGTGGCTCCTTTGGCAGCGGCATTCCGGTGAACATCGAACCGTGCGCGGATCTGGATGCGGTACTAGGGCATGTGATTTCCGAGGTTCAGAGTGTTCACCCGGACCGGGTCATAACCTCGTCCATCGGCGATTTGCACAACGTCGCGTGTGATCGCGAGCGGGTCGCCCAGTTGCTGTCCAATCTGGTGGCAAACGCGGTAGCCCACGGCGATCCCCAAGGTCCGGTCGAGGTCGATGCGCAGATCAACGAAGGGCATTTCATCCTGAGCGTAAAAAATCAGGGGCTGATTGCCGAGGACGCATTGGCGTATCTGTTCCGCCCCTACTCGCGACCGGCCAGCGATACGCCGCAGACCGGCCTCGGGTTGGGCTTGTACATTGCCAGTCAGATTGCGCAGTCCCACGGTGGAAAACTGGACGTGGTCTCGACTGCGCAACAGGGCACGACGTTTACCTTCAGCCTGCCGGTGCAGGCTTAGGCGCTGGTACTGACCAGCGAACCCGACGTGCTCGAATCGGAATCCTGCAACGCCTGCAACAACGCCGCCGTCGCCGTCTGCAACGAACCCGCCGTGGTCGCCACCTGCGATTGAGCCGCCGCGACATCAGCCGCTTTGGCGTCCGCATCTTCCTGTTTCGCCTGGGCCGCTTGCAGCTGTTGCTGTTGTTCCTGCATCTGCTTTTGCAGCTCGGCGATTTGCTTGCGCAAGGTTTTCACTGCATCGGATTCTTCACTGCTGCTGGAACTGCTGTCGCTCGACGCGGGAGCGCCACCGGCGGCCACTTTAGTGTCGTCGGAAGGCGTAGCGGTGGTGGCGGTGACGGAGGTGTCGGCGGCGGGATCGCTGATCGCGGTTTTGCTGGTGGAAGTGGTGAGGGTCTGGTTGATCGATACCGAGGTGATGCTGACCATGGGATTTATCCACTGTGGGTGTTGGGTATCTCCCTCATCGACATGGCCAAGCCGCACTTGAGATCGAGTGTGTACCGACTTGGTAAGCGAGCCGGTACACAGCCGTTGGCCTTACGCGCTCAAACGCGCCGTCACGTCATTCAACTGCGACGACAAGCCGTGCAGGTTGTGGCTTGCCGCTTCGGTGCGTTGCACGTTGTCCAGATTGGTACTGGCGATGCTGGTGATCTCGGTGAGGTTGCGCGAGATGTCCTCGGCGACCGAGGTCTGCTCTTCGGCAGCGGTGGCGATCTGGCGGTTCATGTCGCGAATCGCTTCGACCGCCTGGGTGATGCGCTCCAGCATGGCGCCGGCCTCGGTCACTTGCTGCACACTTTCTTCACTGCGTGACTGCCCGCTTTCAATCGCCTGCGCCGCGTCCACCGCACCGGTTTGCACAGTCTGGATGATCTGGTTGATCTCGATGATCGACGCCGCCGTGCGCTGGGCCAGGCTGCGCACTTCATCGGCGACCACCGCAAAACCACGCCCGGCTTCACCGGCACGGGCCGCTTCGATGGCGGCGTTGAGCGCGAGCAGGTTGGTCTGTTCGGCGATGCCGCGAATCACTTCCAGTACCTTGCCGATACGGCCGCTGTCAGTTTCCAGCTGACGAATGACCGTGGCGGTGTTGGCGATTTCGCCGCGCATCTGGGTGATGGTGTGGATGGTGCCCTGCATGACTTTTTCGCCCTGCTGCGCGGACTGGTCAGCGTCGTCGGCAGCGCGTGCGGCATCGGCGGCGTGGCGGGCCACTTCTTGCGCGGTGGCGGACATTTCGTTCATCGCCGTGGCCACCTGATCGGTGCGGTTGAACTGCTCGTTGGTGCCACCCGCCATGAGAGTGGCGATGGAGTTCAGTTCGCCGCTGGCGCTGTCCAGGTCCTTGGCGCTGCGCTGCAAACGGCTGAAGGTGTCGGCGAGGAAGTCACGCAGGGTATTGGCGGCGACCGCCAGTTTGCCCAGCTCATCCTGACGGGTGCTGGCCACGCGATCGGCGAACTTGCCTTGGCTGAGTTGCGCCACATAGTCGATCAGTTTGCGAATTGGTTCGACCAGGTTGCGGTTGACCAGCCACAGGCTCAACAAACCAACCAGCAAGCCCGAGGCGAGCATCACGATGATCCCGAGCAACACGGTGCGGTCAGCGTCGGCACTGATCAGCTTCGACTGCTCGGCGCCCTGCTTGCGCAGTTCGGCGACCAGTTCGCTCATCTGATCGCTGGCGGCGCGGTCCACGCCTTTGACGGCGCTGTCGCCAGCAGTCGGGTCGGCACCGGCAGCGACGTAGGCATCGCGGCCCTTCTGATAAGCAGTGCCAAGCAAGCGGTGTTCATCACGCAGGCGTTCGATGCGGGTCTTGAGTTGCGGCTCGATGCCCTTCTGCCCGGCCAGTTCACCGAGGATGCTTTGCACATCGCGCTGACGGTCTTCGAATTGCTTCCAGTATTTGTCCAGGTCCGCCGGTTGCTTGCCGCGCAGCAGGACGTTTTTCCATTCCTGAACCTGCACCTTGAATTGCAGGTTGGCTTCATCGATCAACTGGGAAGTGTGCAACGGGCCATCGATCAGGTTCGCGTAGCTCTGAACACCGCTGGACAGGAAGTGAAAGCAAGCCAAAGCGATCAGCAACATCGCCAGCAGGCTGCCGCTCAACAAAGCGAGGATTTGTGCTCTCAGGGATTTTTGCAGCATCGAGTGATACTCATGACAGGGGTGAGACACGCCGCAACAAGGCGTGAAAGGTGTCCGGACATCCCTGTCTGCGACCTTGGCTCGTGGCCAAAGGCGCGCACGTTAACGTAAGCGGGATCGGCGTGCCAGAGCGGTTCTTTAATCGATTCCGACCGTCGGTAGCGCCACTATTTGGCCTTCATCAAGCTGTCACATCACTGTCAAAAATCCTTGCGATGATGCGGCTCAAGTGAACCTGTAAAGCCCGCGACAGGCGCCTTCCTTGCGAGCACTCATGAACCACAGCATCGACCAAAGCCATCGCGACACGGATCTGTTCGGCCTGCTCTACGGGTTCAGTTTTCGCCCTGGTGAACGCGGTCGCGAGATCGATTCGGCCAGGGCGCTGCAATGCCTGCAACAACCCGACGACAGTGAAGAATTCCTCTGGCTGCACCTGAACCTGGCGCACGCCGCGTGCGAGCGCTGGATGAAAAGTCATCTGGAATTGCCGGACGAGTTTTTCGAAGCGCTGCACGAAGGTTCGCGCTCGACGCGTATCGAACACGTGGATTCGGCCTTGCTGGCGGTGGTCAACGATGTGGTGTTCAACCTCAGCAGCATGGTCTCCTCGGATGTCTCGACGCTGTGGGTGTGCGCCCGCAGTCGGTTGATCATCAGCGCGCGTCTGCAACCGCTGCACTCGGTGGACAAGCTGCGTTCCTCGGTGAAGGCCGGTGAATGTTTCCGTTCGCCGCTGGAATTGCTCGTGCACTTGCTGCGCGATCAGGGCGAGGTGCTGACGCAAATCGTGCGCAAGACCAGCCTGAGTGTCGATCAGATCGAAGATGAATTGTTGTCCTCGCGGCTGTCGACCAACCGCGCCGAACTGGGCGCCAACCGCCGGGTGCTGGTGCGCCTGCAACGCCTGCTTGCGCTGGAACCGGGTTCGTTGCTGCGCTTGCTCAATCGGCCGCCGCAATGGCTGCAGAAGGAGGACGTCAAGGAGCTGCGCAAGTCCACCGAGGAGTTTGCGCTGATCATCAACGACCTCACGGCGCTGGGTGAGCGGATCAAGCTGTTGCAGGAAGAAATCGCCGCCAACCTCAACGAGCAGAGCAACCGCACACTGTTTACGTTGACGGTGGTCACGGTGCTGGCGTTGCCGATCAACATCATTGCCGGTTTCTTTGGCATGAACGTTGGCGGCATCCCTCTGTCCGGAGACCCTGAAGGGTTCTGGATTCTGGTGGCACTGGTCGCGACCTTTACCGTGCTGGCCGGACGCTGGGCGTTTCGCAAGCGCCAGGATTACTGAGCCTCAAAGCACCACCAATCCCCTGTGGCGAGGGAGCTTGCTCCCGCTCGGCTGCGAATCAGTCGCAAAACCTGCCAACACCGTTTGACTGAAGAAAGTCGGGGGCCGCTTCGCTGCCCAGCGGGGGCAAGCTCCCTCGCCACAGGTCGTGCCTGGCCAAGTGAATTCTGATTAACGGACAAGCAAAAACCCCAAACCCTGACCTGACGCAGTCTCTCTGTAACAATTAGCAACGACTATCACTGACACACCTACCTCATCAGGATTGTCCGTTATGGCTACTCCTTCCTACCCCGCCGATGCTCAGGCGTCCGCTAGCAGCAGCGCCAGACCCCAATTCGATAAAAAACCCGGCGTGTTCACGCTGGTGATTTTTTTCGGCGTGCTGGCCATCGGGTTGTTGTTCACCGCTTACAGCCTGATGCACGACATGCACGAACTCGGCACAGTGGTGACCACCTGGACCCCGTTTCTGCTGCTGGGCGTGGCGCTGCTGATCGCCCTCGGCTTTGAATTCGTCAACGGTTTCCACGACACCGCCAACGCCGTGGCGACAGTGATCTACACCAACTCGATGCCGCCGAATTTCGCGGTGGCGTGGTCCGGGTTTTTCAACTTCCTCGGCGTGCTGCTGTCCAGCGGCGCGGTGGCATTTGGCATCATTGCCTTGCTGCCAGTGGAACTGATTCTGCAAGTCGGCTCCTCTGCCGGTTTTGCGATGATCTTCGCCCTGCTGATCGCCGCGATCCTGTGGAACCTCGGCACCTGGTGGCTGGGTTTGCCGGCCTCGTCTTCGCACACGCTGATCGGTTCGATCATCGGCGTCGGCGTGGCTAACGCGCTGATGCACGGCCGTGACGGCACCAGCGGCGTGGACTGGGCGCAGGCGACCAAGATCGGTTACGCGTTACTGCTCTCGCCGCTGGTCGGCTTTGGTTTCGCCGCGTTGCTGCTGTTGGCCCTGCGCGCGTTCGTCAAGAATCGCTCGCTGTACAAGGCCCCCGAAGGCAACACCCCGCCACCGTGGTGGATTCGCGGCATGTTGATCGTGACCTGCACCGGCGTGTCGTTTGCCCACGGTTCCAACGATGGCCAGAAAGGCATGGGCCTGATCATGTTGATTCTGGTCGGCACGCTGCCCATGGCTTATGCACTGAACCGCACGATGCCGGCAGACCAGGCGTTGCAGTTCGCCGCCGTCGCGGAAGTCACCCAGCAAGCGCTGGTCAAGGCTGCACCGCAACCGGCCCCGGCCGACCCGCGTCCGATCCTGTCCGACTACGTGCGCAGCAAGGAAGCCACGCCGCAACTGGTGCCGGCGCTCGCCGCCCTCACCGGCAGCATCGGCGCGCAGGTCAAGGGTTACGGCTCGCTGGCCAAAGTGCCGGCCGAGGCCGTGGGCAACGTGCGAAACGACATGTACCTGACCAGCGAAACCATTCGCCTGATGGACAAGAACAAGGTCGGTAATTTCGACGCCGACACCAGCGGCAAGCTGCAGCTGTTCAAACAGCAGATCGACAACTCGACGCGCTTCATTCCGCTGTGGGTGAAGATCGCGGTGGCGATTGCACTCGGCCTGGGCACCATGGTCGGCTGGAAGCGCATCGTGGTGACGGTCGGCGAGAAGATCGGCAAGACGCACCTGACCTACGCCCAAGGCGCCTCGGCGGAAACCGTGGCGATGCTGACGATTGGCGCGGCGGATATGTTCGGTTTGCCGGTGTCGACCACCCACGTGTTGTCGTCGGGCGTGGCCGGGACCATGGTCGCCAACGGGGGCGGCTTGCAGATGAAGACCATCCGCAACCTGCTGATGGCGTGGGTGCTGACCTTGCCGGCCGCGATCCTGTTGTCGGGCAGCTTGTACTGGTTGTTCACCCAAATCTTCTGACCAACCCAAGACCCTGTGGGAGCGAGCCTGCTCGCGAAGGCGGTCTGTCAGTTGCAGATGTATCGACTGACACTCCCTCTTCGCGAGCAGGCTCGCTCCCACAGGTTTTTTTTGCCGGGTAAAAAGCATTTCGTCGCAAATACAGGCGATTACGCATTTATTGATCCACCACCCGCCAGTTAGCACTTCAGTTTGCTAACGTGTTGCCGATTCTTAAGAGACTCGATGTATTCAGGAGTGGAATCGTGAATCTGTATATCAATCAGCTTCAGCAAAAAGCTGACTTCAAAGAAGCCATCTACGCCGGCGACATCTTCCTGAACACTCAGCTGCGCGCGGCCAAAGAGCTGTGTGCGTTCGCTCAGGAAAGCATCACCGCCGCTTTCGACGGCGAGACCAACCACCAGGCCCTGCACACGCTGATGCCGGTGGAAGAATTCGTGGTGTTGGTGACGCGCCTCAAGGGCCAGTTCACCAACAGCCAGCGCGCCAAGGACCTGATCCTGTCGTTTATCGACGAGATCGGCGTCGACCCGCGCGAGTACATTTTCGACGTGCCGCGCATCCGCGTGGTGCCGAACTATGACTACCTGCACGCCGGCGTCAGCTACGCCTACAAACCGCACCGCGACACGTGGTACGGCAGCGTCGATTGCCAGATCAACACCTGGATGCCGGTGCACACCATTCGCCCCGACCAGACCATGATGATCAACGCCGGTTACTTCGACGTGCCGGTGAAGAACACCTCCAGCGAGTGGAGCCTCAACGACTGGATCAGCAACCAGCGGCACAAGGCCAAGGACAACCTCAAGGAGGAAGTCCGCGTGCACCCGGTGCCACTGGAGGCGATCAATACCGCATCCGAAGTGCGCATCGCCGGCAACACCGGTGAGATGCTGATTTTCTCCGGCTCGCACCTGCACGGCACGGTTGCCAACCACACCGAACAAACCCGCTTCAGCGTGGATTTCCGCCTGATGCACCTCGATGACCTCAAACACAAACGTGGCGCGATCAACGTCGACAGCGCCTGCCCTGACGTCGGCGCCGGTTTCAAAGACTATTTCCACGCCCACGACTTTTCGAATTTCCAAGGAATCCAGCAATGACCAAGCGTCGCATCACGCCTGCCGAGGCCCAGTACAACGAAACCCGTGCCAACGTTCTGAAACGGGTCGATGCCGAGTACGTGGCCGACGCCCCGTTCGTGTTCGCCAACCGCATCGGCGTGACCGCTGCCCTGTCGCGCATGGAGCTGTTCAAGAAAGTCGCTGAAGTACCGGGCGCGATCATCGAGTGCGGCGTGTACAAGGGCAACTCGCTGATGCTGTACATGCACTTGTCGATGATCCTGGAACCGTACGCGATCAACCGTTCGATCGTTGGTTTCGACACCTTCGAAGGCTTCCAGAGCATCGACAAGAAAGAAGACCCGGCCGACGTCAACGAGACCATGTTCTCCGACACCGACCAGTCGCTGATCCAAGACATGATCGACGCCAACGACCTGCTGCGCCCGGTCAACCGCATCCCGCGTTGCGAGCTGGTCAAGGGCGACATCGTCAAGACTGTGCCGGAGTGGGTGAAGACCCGTCCTGACCTGGTCGTGGCCATGCTGATCCTCGACACCGACCTGTACGAATCGACCAAAGTCGCGCTGGAAACCTTCCTGCCGTACATGCCTAAAGGCGCGATCGTGGTGCTGGACGAAGTGGCTTACCGCAACTTCCCGGGCGAAACCAAGGCCCTGCGCGAAGTGCTGGACTTGAACAAGATCGAGCTGAAGCGTTTGCCGTTTGACAGCTGCGTGGGCTACTTCCACGTCTGACACAAAAGTTCTGAACTGAATTACACCCACTGTGGGAGCGAGCCTGCTCGCGAAGAGGCCTTCACATTCAACATAATCGTTGACTGGAGCACCGCTTTCGCGAGCAGGCTCGCTCCCACAAGGTTACGGGTGTTCTTCAGGTTGTGGACTGGATGAGATTTGCCAACCAGTCCATAAATTTAGTGCCGGGAAACCAGTCCCTTCAACACCGCCAGCAGTTCCACCCTGCCCTTGCGCGGCTCGCCTTCGAACTCGATCCAGCCTTCGTTGAAGCCATCAATCATCCGCATCCGCGGCAATGGATTGCGCATGCCCTGGTGCTCGAACAACGCCTGCCAGGTCTCACGCGGCACGCTTTGCATCCGCACCGGTTTGCCCAAGAGTTCGCTGAAACCGGCACCCAGTTGCAGCGGCGTGATGCGTTGCGGGCCTTCCAGTTCGACGATTCGTTTGCCTTGCCACGACTCCTGCAACAGCTCGGCGGCCAGCCGTCCAACGTCGGCGGTGGCGATCATCGGCACCGGTTTATCCAGCGGTTGCAGGAAACTCGGAATCATCCCCGAACCCATTGCGTGCTCGACGTCCCACTGAGCGTTCTCCATGAACCACGCCGGGCGCAGGAAAGTGACGGGCAACTCCAGCGTGGTTAATGCCTGCTCCAGTATTTGTAATTGGTTGAGCAGGTTCGGCTGAGTGGCCTGGGCACCGATGGTCGACAGGCACACCACTTGACCGGGGCGAGCGGCTGCCAGTGCCTGACGAATGTTATCCGCCACTTGGCGGGTTTCCGGGAAACCGGGAGACGGATCGAAGTTCGACGGCATCATCACAAACACACCGTCCACGCCGGTAAAGGCCTGGGCCATGGCCTGCCAGTCATCAACATCGGCCACTGCCAACTCACAACCGCGCTGCGCCCACACCGCGCCTTTGTCGGCGTTGCGCACCACGGCGCGCACTGCATGGCCGGCGGCCAACAAGGTTCGGGCGACTTCGCCACCCACCTGCCCGGTAATGCCCATCACTGCGTACATGAACTGCTCTCCTGCGAGAAAACGACGACTGTCGCGACGGGGAGAATTTTCCGCGCAATAGCGAGATTCTCCGATAGCATCAATGTCATTGCACACGTGATCAGGAATCATCAATGAGCTTCGATGCCAGTCTTGCCAGCGGCATGGGCGTGTTCAGCGCAGTGGTCGATGGTGGCAGCTTCGTGCGCGCCGCCGAGGCCTTGGAACTGACGCCATCGGGCGTGAGCCGCGCCATCGCCCGGCTGGAAAAACGCTTGGGCATTCGCCTGTTCGACCGCACCACCCGCACCGTCACCCTGACCGATGAGGGCCGGCGCTTCTACGGCGAGATTGCGCCACTGCTGGCCAATCTCGAAGAAGCGGCGAACTCGGCGTCCAGCAGCGCCACCCAGGTCCGGGGACGTCTGCGAGTCAACATGGACCCATACTTTTCCCGGTTGATTCTGGGCCCGGCGCTCGGACAGTTCATGCAGCGCTATCCCGAGCTGTACCTGGAGTTGCAAACCCGCGATCAACTGGGTGACATGGTGGCGGACGGTTTTGATCTGGCCATACGATTCGGCCATCCAGCGTCCTCTTCGCTGGTGGCGCGCCAATTGTTGGAAGTGCGGGTACTGACCGTCGCCTCGCCGGCCTATCTGAAAAAACATGGGCGGCCATTGACGCCCTTGGACATGGAGGACGAGCGGCACGTGTGCATGCAGTTTCGCGATCCGCAAACCGCGCGCCCGTTCGGCTGGGAATTCCATCGACCAGGAGGGCCGGTGTTGCATGTGCAGCCGCATTGCCGCTTGCTGGTCAACGATGTCGGCACGCTGCACAGCGTTTGCGAAAGCGGCCAGGCCATCGCCCAGGTGTTGGACCTGGGAATGGCGCCGGCCTTGAAGGCGGGCCGCCTGGTCGAGTTGTTTCCCGACTGGCCCGATGAGCGTTTCCCACTGTATGCCTTGTACCCTTCACGGCACTTGCCGGCGGCCAAGGTGCGGGCGTTTCTCGAGTTTGTCAGTGAGCTTTGTGCAAGGTAGCCCGGCCGATCATCACCCGCTCCCGCACCACGTCGTACACCCAGTGGTAAATGTAGGTGTACGGCAGGAAGAACAGCAGTACACCGATGTCGAGCAGGAACGCTTCCCACAGGCCGATCTTCAGCCACCAGGCAATCAGCGGCACACCGAAGGCAACCAGGCCGCCTTCAAACAGCAGCGCATGGACTACCCGGACCCAGGCGTTGTGAGCCATTTTGTAGTGCTTGAGCACGCGGTCGAACAGGCCGTTGAAGACCACGTTCCAGCCCAGGGCCAGGGCTGCGATGAACATCGTGACCATACCCATGTCGAGCAGCGGTTTGTCCATGATCCAGGCCAGCAACGGGGTACAGATCAGGATGGCCAGCAGTTCGAAACCAACGGCCTGGAAAATACGTTCAGTGATGGATTTATTGGCGCTCATGGCCGGACTCCTCTGAGTGACTGTGGTTGCCATGATCCTGCATCACACCGATACTTCATAACCAATAACCATCGATCAAGGCGATAGTTCATGGCCTCTCACGAAGTGTTGCTGGCGTTTGTCCAGGCGGCAACCCAAGGCTCGTTTTCCGCAGCGGCGCGCAAATTGGGGCGCAGCCAGTCGACCATCAGTGCGGCGGTGGCCAGTCTGGAGATCGATCTGAACCTGGTGCTGTTCGACCGCAGCAGTCGCAAACCCAGCCTGACCCCGGCAGGCCACGTGATGCTGCAACGGGCCGAGGAGATCCTGGCCGCCACCAGCCGCCTGGAAATGACCGCCAGCCAGTTGTCACAAGGTGTCGAGCCGAAACTCACCGTGGCGATTTCCGATACCTATCAATCCGACCGCTTCGAAGCGGCGCTGGGTGCGTTTGAGCAGCGATATCCGGACCTGGAACTCGAATGCCTGATTGCCGAATGCGATGACTTGATTGCGCTGGTGCAACGGGGTCGGGCGCAGGTGGCGTTTGCCGAAATGCAGGACAGCTATCCGCCGGACCTGGTGAGTTCGACGGTTGAAGAAAAGACCGAAATCGCATTGTTCGTCTCCCCTGTGCATCCGTTGGCGGCGCTCGATCATATCGATCAGGACGTGCTGCAACAGCACCGGGAATTGCGTTTGGCAACCATCGTCAATCCGTATGAAAGTCGGGCGAAGGGGCGCGTGTGGTCGGCGCCGAGTTATTTGATGCTGCTGGAAATGGCTCAGGGTGGATTTGGCTGGGCGCCGTTGCCGAGGTGGTTGGTGGAGCGGTTTGGGCCGGGGTCGTTGCAGGAACTTCAGGTGCGCGGCTGGCCGAAACCGGTGTTTGTCGATGCGCTGTGGTCGCGCCAGCATCCGCCGGGGCCGGCGGGGAGCTGGTTGTTGAGCAAGATGCTGGAATAGCGGCGCCTCCATTCGCGAGCAGGCTCGCTCCCACATTGGATTTATGGTGTGGCGACGATCAGCTGTGGAACAGTGAGGCTGCCATCGCGAGCAGGCTCACTCCTACAGGTGATCTTCGTTGCGACATAGATCCAGTGTGGGAGCGAGCCTGCTCGCGAAGGGGCCCGCCAGATCACATCATTTTAAAGCGTTGATCCGCGCCTCAAGAAACCGCCGCTCCGGTACTTGCTGCGTCAACTCCAGCGCCCGCTCATACGCCGCCCGCGCTTCCTCCACTCGCCCAAGCTGCCGACAAAATTCCGCCCGCGCCGAATGCGCCAAGTGGTAATCAAGCAATTCGCCCCGATCCAGAATCGCCTCAACCAACGTCAGCCCCGCCAAGGGCCCATCGCGCCGGGAGATCGCCGCCGCCCGGTTCAACTCGATCACCGGCGACGGCACCACCCGCAACAGCAGGTCATACAGACCGACAATCTGCAGCCAGTCCGTGTCTTGCGGTGTCGCCGCTTCAGCGTGCACCGCCGCAATCGCAGCTTGCAGGCAATAAGGCCCGAAGCGCTGCCGGGTCAGCGCCTGTTCGACCAAGGCACAACCCTCGGCAATCATCCCGGCGTCCCACAACGAGCGGTCCTGCTCATCCAGCAGGATCAACTCGCCGGTCGCCGACGTCCGGGCCTGGCGCCGTGACTCGTGCAGCAACATCATCGCCAGCAAGCCCATGACCTCCGGCTCCGGCAGCAACTCCAACAGCAATCGCCCCAGCCGGATCGCCTCGCGCGTCAGGTCTTCGCGCGTCACTTCAGCGCCAATGGACGCCGAGTAACCTTCGTTGAACACCAGGTAAATCACCCGCAGCACACTGTCGAGGCGCTCGGGCAATTCCGCCAGCGTCGGCACTTGATAAGGGATTTTTGCATCACGGATTTTCGCCTTCGCTCGCACGATGCGTTGAGCGATGGTGGCCGGCGCCGACAGGAACGCCCGGGCGATTTCCTCTGTGGTCAGGTCGCAGACTTCGCGCAAGGTCAGTGGCACCTGGGCGTCGGAGGCGAGTGCCGGGTGACAGCAGGTGAAGATCAGGCGCAGGCGATCGTCTTCCACGTCTTCGTCACTCCAGTCGGCCTGCTCCGCCGCCTCCAGTTGCGCGATCAGCATCGGCTGCGAGGCAATAAACCGCGCGCGCCGACGCAAGGCATCGATGGCCTTGAAGCGCCCGGTGGACACCAGCCAGGCCCGCGGATTGTCCGGCACGCCGTCACGCTGCCAGCGTTCGACCGCGATGAAAAAGGCCTCGTGCAGGGCCTCTTCGGCGAGGTCGAAATCGCCGAGCAAGCGGATCAGCGTCGCCAGGATTCGTCGCGAGTCTTCGCGGTAAACCTGCTCGACCCGGGCCGCTACCGCCTCGCCAGGCATCAGTCCGGCATGCCTTCAGT
The DNA here is from genome assembly GCF_057128725.1 of Pseudomonas oplopanacis. Lineage (NCBI taxonomy): Bacteria > Pseudomonadati > Pseudomonadota > Gammaproteobacteria > Pseudomonadales > Pseudomonadaceae > Pseudomonas > Pseudomonas oplopanacis. The sequence goes on from NZ_JBSKHV010000006.1 coordinate 29,608, forward strand.
CACCAGCGTTTCCAGTCGATCAAGGCTTTGCCCCCAGCCATCATGAAACCCCATGTCTTCGTGGGCCTTGTGATCCTCTTTTGACCAATGCATCGCGCGCGCGGTGTAGAGGGTTTTGCCGCCCCGCTCTTCGAGCGTCACTTCGGCCGCCATGAACGGTTTGCCCGAAGGAATCCAGCCCGGGACAAACGCATCGGTGAACACCAGTCGCTCAGGCGCGACGATCTCCAGGAACACGCCCATGGTCGGGTATTCGCTGCCGTCCGGTGCGCGCATCAGGGTGCGAAACTGGCCGCCGACCCACAGGTCCATTTCACACTCCGGCGTGGTCATGCCGTGCGGCCCCCACCATTGGGCGAGCAAGGCCGGTTCGGTCCAGGCGCGGAAGATCTTCTGGCGTGGCGCGTCGATCAAGCGGCTGATGGATAACTCGAACTCGGCAGACTTTTTTTCAGCTGATTGCGGGCTCATGCACAACTCCTCTCTGGTTTTTGTTATTCAAGGATTCAACTGGCGAACGGGACGCACCTCGACACAGCCGACCCGGGCCGCCGGGATGTTGCCGGCGACCTGGAGCGCTTCATTGAGGTCTTTGGCATCGATCAGGTAGAAGCCGGCCAACTGCTCCTTGGTTTCGGCGAACGGACCGTCGGTGATCGACATCTTGCCGTTACGCATGCGCACGGTGGTGGCGGTCTGCACCGACTCCAGCGCCTCGGCCGCGAGCATCCGGCCGCCACTCTGGATCGACTCGGCGTAGGCCATGCACTCCGCGTCGTTCGGGCTCTCGGGCAGCGAGTGCAAGGTGTGCTCGTTGCTGTAGACCAGGCATAGGTATTTCATGTGGCTCTCCTGAATCGAACGGATCAACTATGGCTGCAGATTGACGCGTTGGCGAAATTCCCGACGATCAGGGCTCCAGATTGAACAGCGCAGCGCCACTGACCATGTCGAACGGGGCCGACCAGTGTTCGTGGACAATCCGCCATTGCCCGCCGTCGCGACGGTAACAAGCGGTGACGCGCATCCAGCAGGCCTGGGTTTCACCCTTGTCGTTGGTGCCGCCGCAATGGGCCAGCCAATGGGCGAAGGCGATGTGCTCGTCCGCCACGACGTTCATGTGGTCGAAGTCGAATTTGTGCGGGCCCTGGCACATTTCCATGCACTCCAGCCAATGCGCGCGGTAGGCCGCCTTGCCGCGAAATTGCAGGGCCTTGACCGCGTCGTAGGAAACGATCTCCTCGGCGTACAGGGCCATGATCCGGTCGACATCCTTGGAGATGACGGCCTGGCGATAAGTGTCGATCAGGGTCTCGATTTCGTGAGTAGCACTCATGGTGGTTCTCCGTGTTTTTTGTAGTGAAGACACCCTTAGTCGTTCGGCAAAAAGCCAAATCGACAGTCGAAATAAAAATAATCCATCGGTGCAAACTCGCTAGAATCCGAGGCTCATTCATGTGGGAAAAGGACACTCCTGTGACAGCCCGACTCGTGCCTTACGAAAGCCTGAACGCGCGCCAGCGCCAGCAGGTCGAGGCCATCGAAGTACACAAAGAACAAATCAAGTTCAGCGGCGACATTCATGGCGCGTTGCACACCTTGCTGTCCAAACCTGGCCCCGGCGTCAAAGGATTTGCGCTGCTGGTCGAGGATGCTCCGGTGGCCTTCCTGCTGCTCAAACGCCCGCCCGTGTTACCGGCCTGGGCCGATGAACACAGCGCCACTTTGCATGCGCTGCAAGTCGATCAACGTGCTCAGGGAAAAGGCTATGGCAAGGCTTGCCTGCAAGCGCTGCCCGAGGTGGCGCGCCAGGCGTTTCCGGAGATAAAGGGGCTGGAATTGTCGGTGGATGCGGACAATGAGTCGGCTATTGCGCTGTATGCCAAATTTGGCTGGGTGGACAGCGGCGAGGCCTACAGGGGCCGGATTGGCTATGAGCGGCGGATGGGTCTGGTGTTCTGAGGCTCTGCTGACCCAACACCACATCAATGTGGGAGCGAGCCTGCTCGCGAAGGCGGTGTATCAGCCAATGATGATGTTCACTGACACATTGCCTTCGCGAGCAGGCTCGCTCCCACAGGGGATCTTCGGTGGATTTATAAGTCGAGCACCATCTCATGCCACGCCATCCCGCCATGGTCCGAGGCCGACGGCTTGATGTAGGCAAAGCCAAACCCGGCGTACAGCGGAATATGCCGCTCCTTGCACATCAGGTGAATCTGGGTTTTGCCCAACGCACGCATCCGCTCAATGAATTCGCCCATCAACCGCTTCGCCAGTCCCAGCCCTTGATAGTCCGGGTGCACCACTACTGACATGATCACCACATGCGGGCCGGCCGGGTCGTGGCCGATCAGTTCCTTGAACGCTTCGTCCGACATCTCCACCTGAAACGCCGCACCGGAATTGATGAAACCGGCTAAAACGCCGTCGACTTCCGCCACGATGAAACCCTCAGGCCAGGTGGCAATGCGCGTGGCGATTTTCTCGCGGGTGGCCGCCTCGTCACCTTCGTAGGCAACGGTTTCGATGGCGTAGCAGCGGTCCAGGTCAGTGGCGGTGACGTTGCGGATGAGGGTGTTCATGGCGGCTCGGAATCAGCGTGGGAAAGGCTGCGAATGATAGTTGAATAAGGTGTTCATATCGATCACTGCCGGCGCCGTAAAGCCTGCGTATAGGCGCTTTCATTGCTCGAAGGTTCGGATTATTGATGGAGCCGGTCTCAGGACATCAATAGGGGGAACACACCATGAGCAGCGTTCAAATCGGTCTTCTTATGTTGTTGGGCATCAGCACGTTTGGCTTCGTCACCTTGTCGATCGACCTGATGCGGGCGCGCCGAATGAAGCAAGGTAAGTAGCCCGACAAGAGGCGGACACACCGTCCGCCTCTCGCGGTGTTCACGGCTTGATCGGCAACCAGATTTCCAGCGTGCCGGTGTTGAGCTTCGGGTTGAAGTCTTCGCTGTAGCGTTCGAATTCCGGGGCGTCCGCCGCCTCTTTGCCGGACTGCGGCAACCAGGTTTTCCAGATGTACTGAAAGGTCTGGGGCAAGGTATCCAGCGACCCTTTGTGCTCGAATACCGCGTAATGCTGGGGTTGAACTTCGACCCAACGGTACTTCTCCGGCAGGTCGTCGAGCTTGTCGATCTCGACGCCGGCGATGTATTCGAATCCGCCCTTGCCATCCGGATTGCAGCAGATACCGTAGGTCACTTCGCCTTTTTGACCGGGAATCTGGCCAATCTCGGGAATGAATTTTTCCCAGAGATCGGGGATTTTCTTCGAGGTTTCCTGGGTGAATCGCCCCCCAAACCCTGCAATGAGCAGGAAGTGCCCGTGTTCGAAGCGGGGCTCGGCTGGTTTTACGCCTGTTTGCTCATCCATGGCTCAACTCCTGAGGCTTAAAAATGGGTTCGGCTGGGAGTATAGAAGCCAAACCCGATTCGCCCAGTTACAGGGCGTGCAACTGTTCCACTGCCGCCGCGCCTACAAACTCGTTGTATCCCGATAGGATCACGTAGACCGCGAAATAGCAGAAGATCGCCGCCGATGCCATGTACGAGTAGCGCAGCAGTTTGTCACCCAGCAACTTGCCGCCGTGGCTCGCGGCAAAGCACAAACCGGCACTCCACAGCAGACCGGCACAGAGGAATCCACCGAGAAACAGCGCCGAGCTGAGCGCACCACCGCCACCGGAACGGGCGATCAGTGTGCCGCCCACCGCTGCGAACCACAGGATGGCACTGGGCGAGGACATGGCGAGGAAGATCCCGCGGAAAAACTCTTTGCGATGGGAGTTCTGCCCCACCTCTTCGGTTTGCGCCAAGGCCGCTTCGTGGTGAATCGCCGAATAGATCATCTTCGCCGCAAAATAGATCAGCAACGCCGAACCGCCGATCCACAGCACCCAGCGCACGGTTTCGTATTGCAGCAAAACGGTCATGCCCGCCAGCGCCAGCACCGCGTAGATCAGGTCGCCGACACAGGTCCCCAAGCCCAGTGCAAAGCCTTGGAAATAGCCGCGTTGCATGGCCAGGGTGATCATCGCGATGTTGGCCACGCCGATATCCAGGCACAACGAAAGGCTCAGCAAGAAGCCGCTGCTAAATTCCATCTACCGATTTCCTTCGGAAAAATTTGTTTACTCATTGGCTGGACAGTGTGCCACGACTGCCCTTATCTTCCGCAACAGGCCACCGCAGTGGCCAGCGTCGCTCGGACGGTTCCGGGCGCTCACGTTATCCGAGGCAACAATGGCCGAACAAGGTTCGCCGCGCCGCTTTGCGCGCATAGATCGACTCCCTCCTTACGTTTTCAACATCACTGCCGAGCTGAAGATGGCCGCCCGTCGTCGTGGCGAAGACATCATCGACTTCAGCATGGGCAACCCTGATGGCCCTACTCCGCCGCACATCGTCGAAAAACTGGTGACCGTCGCCCAGCGCGAAGACACCCACGGCTACTCGACGTCCAAAGGCATTCCGCGTCTGCGCCGGGCGATTTCCAATTGGTACAAGGATCGCTACGAGGTCGACATCGACCCGGAAACCGAAGCCATTGTCACCATCGGTTCCAAGGAAGGCCTGGCGCACTTGATGCTCGCCACGCTGGATCAGGGCGATACCGTGCTGGTGCCGAACCCGAGTTATCCAATTCACATCTACGGTGCCGTGATTGCCGGCGCCCAAGTGCGTTCGGTGCCACTGATTCCGGGCGTGGACTTCTTCGCCGAACTGGAACGGGCGATTCGCGGCTCGATCCCGAAACCGAAAATGATGATCCTCGGTTTCCCGTCCAACCCTACCGCGCAATGCGTGGAGCTGGATTTCTTCGAACGGGTGATTGCCCTCGCCAAGCAGTACGACGTACTGGTGGTGCACGACCTGGCCTACGCCGACATCGTCTACGACGGCTGGAAAGCCCCCTCGATCATGCAAGTGCCGGGCGCCAAGGACATTGCGGTGGAGTTTTTCACCCTGTCCAAGAGCTACAACATGGCGGGCTGGCGGATCGGTTTCATGGTCGGCAACCCGGAACTGGTCAACGCCCTGGCGCGGATCAAGAGCTACCACGACTACGGCACCTTCACCCCGCTGCAAGTCGCGGCGATTGCGGCGCTGGAAGGCGATCAGCAATGCGTCAAGGACATCGCCGAGCAGTATCGGCAGCGGCGAAACGTGCTGGTCAAAGGCCTGCATGAACTGGGCTGGATGGTCGAAAACCCGAAAGCGTCGATGTACGTCTGGGCCAAGATTCCCGAGGCGTATGCGCACCTGGGCTCGCTGGAGTTCGCCAAGAAACTGCTGGCCGAGGCCAAGGTCTGCGTCTCGCCGGGCGTAGGGTTTGGTGAGTATGGGGATGATCATGTGCGCTTCGCGCTGATCGAAAACCAGGACCGGATTCGTCAGGCTGTGCGCGGGATTCGCGGGATGTTCAGGGCGGATGGGCTAGTCGCCAAATCCTGACACCGAACCTGTAGGAGCCGGCTTGCTGGCGATCGCATCGACCCGGTCAGAAGATCAACCGAGTCGCCTGCATCGCCAGCAAGCCGGCTCCTACAAAAGCGTTGCGGCGTCGTTTAAACGAACATCGACAGCAGCAGGATAAAGCCCAGCGCAACCACGGACAGGATGGTTTCCATCGCCGTCCAGGTCTTGAAGGTTTCCGCTACGGTCATGTTGAAGTATTGCTTCACCAGCCAGAAACCCGCGTCGTTGACGTGCGACAGGACCAGCGAACCGGCACCGGTGGCCAACACCAGCAGCTCACGGTTCACACCCGGAATCATCCCCACCACCGGCACCACAATGCCCGCGCCAGTAATGGTCGCAACGGTCGCCGAACCGGTGGCCACGCGAATCACCGCCGCCACCAGCCACGCCAGCAGGATCGGCGAGATCTGTGCATTCACCGCCATGTGGCCGATCACGTCACCCACGCCGCTGGTCACCAGCATCTGTTTGAAGCCACCACCGGCACCAATAATCAGAATGATCGCGGCGGTCGGCGCGAGGCTCGAATCGAGCCATTTCAGAATGCGTTTCGAGTCGATGCCCTGACGGTGACCGAAGGTGTACAGCGACAACAGCAGCGCCAACAGCAATGCCGAGATCGGGTGGCCGATCAGGTCCATGAAGGAGCGTGCGAAATTGCCTTCTGGCAGTACCACATCGGCAAAGGTCTTGAGCAACATCAGGAACACTGGCAGCAGCACAGTGATCAGCGTGATGCTGAAGCTTGGCAGGTCGGCCGATTCCGGCTCACGCGCCAGTTGATCCACCAGTTCCTGGTTAGGATGACCGGGGATGTATTTGGCGATAAACGTGCCGTAGATCGGACCGGCAATGATGGCCGTCGGCAGCGCCACGATCAGCCCGTACAGAATGGTTTTGCCGATGTCGGCACCGAACACGCCGATGGCCAGCAACGGACCCGGGTGCGGCGGAACCAGACCGTGCACGGCGGACAGACCGGCCAGCAGCGGGATACCGATCTTGATGATCGACACGCCGGTACGACGCGCAACGATGAACACCAGCGGGATCAGCAGCACGAAACCGATTTCGAAGAACAGCGGAATGCCGACCAGGAAGGCCGCGAACATCATCGCCCACTGCACTTTATCTTTGCCGAACGCGCGAATCAGCGTCTGGGCAATCTGATCCGCCCCGCCCGACTCGGCCATCATTTTGCCGAGCATGGTGCCCAGCGCCAGGATGATCCCGACAAAACCGAGCACCCCACCGAAGCCGTCCTGGAACGCTTTGATAACGGTGCCGATCGGCATGCCGGAGGTCAGCCCGAGAAATGCAGCGGCGATGATCAGGGCAATAAAGGGGTGGAACTTGAACTTGGTGATCAGGACGATAAGCCCGATCACCGTGACCACTGCATCAAGCAGCAGGAACGTCTCGTGGGACATGCCAAACATTAGGGGTGTCTCCTGGTTGTTGTTGTTATTAAAGCGGGTAATTCGCAAGCCATCAGGACAGCGCTATCTTTTTTGGCAACGCTCATACGGCCTGTTTCAAGCCGTTTGCCTGCCACCAGACATGCGCCTGCGACGCCAGTTGCTCGACGCTGTAGGTCGATGCGTCCAGCGCCAGGGTCAACGGCTCGCCCACGGGGGATTCGAGGGTGGCGAACTGGCTGTCGATCAGGGTCGAAGGCATGAAGTGCCCCGGCCGATGCGACACACGCTCGGCGGCGACTTCAGGGGTCAATTCAAGGAACACGAAGCCCAGGCCCGGCAAGGCGCTGCGCAACACTTCGCGGTAACTGTGTTTGAGGGCCGAGCAGGTCAGCACCGGGCGTTCGCCCTTGGCGTCGACGCGGCGCAGTTCATCGCACAGGCTGTCGAGCCAGCCGGCACGGTCCTGGTCGTTCAGGGGGATACCCGCGCTCATCTTTTCGATATTGGCGGCAGGGTGGAAAGTATCGCCTTCAATGGCAGTGGCGCCGCTCAGTTGGCACAAGGCCTCGCTGACGCATGTCTTGCCGCAACCGGCAACGCCCATGATGACCAGGGCGGTGATGGGATGATTCATGTAACACCTCAGCGCGCAGACAGCGCTACCTTTGCCAGTTATGACACTCGTGCAAAAGCAGAAGTTGCCGACGCCTTCTTGTCATTTTTTATGGGTTGCAGCATTTTTGTCCCAGCGCCAAAAAGCGAGGTTCAGGCAAAACTCGCTTACGCATTTGCAGCTGCTTCGGGACAGCGCTACCTTAGTGCCTTGAATTTTGTTTGGCAAGCCGCCCGATGACCTCCCCTAAAAACGATAAAAATACCCGCACCACTGGCCGCCCTACCCTCAATGAAGTGGCCCGACTGGCCGGGGTCAGTCCGATTACCGCCTCCCGTGCGTTGCGTGGTGTCAGCACCGTGGCCACCGAACTGGTGGAAAAAGTCCAGAAAGCCGCGCTTGAACTCAACTACGTGGTCAACCCCGCCGCCCGCGCCCTGGCTTCGGCGCAGAGCCATTCGGTGGTGGTGTTAGTGCCGTCACTGTCCAACCTGTTGTTCATCGACACGCTGGAAGCCATTCATCAAGTGCTTCGCCCCAAGGGCTTCGAAGTGCTGATCGGCAACTTCCATTACTCGCGCGATGAAGAAGAAAACCTGCTGCGCAACTACATGGCCTATCAGCCTCGCGGCTTGCTGCTGACCGGTTTCGACCGCACTGAAAGTTCGCGGCGGATGATTGAAGCCAGCAACATTCCCTGCGTGTACATGATGGAACTGGACAGTGCGGCGGGCGTGAATTGCGTGGGCTTCTCGCAATTGGCCGCCGGTGAAACAGCGGCTGAACATTTGCTGTCCCGTGGTCGCAAGCGCCTGGCCTACATCGGCGCGCAGCTGGACCAGCGCACCTTGCTGCGCGGTGAAGGGTTCCGCAAAGCCCTGCAAAAGGCCGGTTTGTATGACCCTGACCTGGAAGTGCTGACCCCGCGTGCCTCCTCCGTTGGATTGGGCGGCGAGTTGTTTCTGCAACTGCTGGCCAGTCATCCCGATATCGATGCGATCTTTTTTGGCAACGACGACCTGGCCCAGGGCGCACTGCTTGAAGCCATGCGCCACGGCATCAAGATCCCGGAACAAGTCGCCATCCTCGGCTTCAACGACCTGCCCGCCTCGGCGCACATGGTGCCGCGCCTGAGCAGCATCAACACACCGCGCGAGGCCATTGGCCGGCGTTCGGCGGAGTTGATGTTGACGTTGCTGGCGGGGAATTCGGTGGCCAAACCGGTGCAGGACATGGGGTTCGAACTGAAAATCAGGGAAAGCACATAACCCCCCCTGTGGGAGCATCGCTCGTCAGTGGCCCATCAGCTCGACAAACGCCAACGCGCCCTTCTGCAACGGCTGGCTCTTGAGCCACACGGCATGCACCGGCAATTCCAGACCATTCTCGATGTTGCGAAAATTCAGGCGTTTGAGCCGTCCGGTATCGAGCAGCGGCTGGACCACAGACACCGGAAAGTTGCCCCAACCCAAGCCCGCTTCGACCATCTCCAGCGCCATCGCCAAGGTGTCGGTGCGCCAGTAAGACTCGCCGACCAAGGGCCGGGTTTCACTGATCGGCAGATCACGGCTGGCGACGATAATTTGCCGGACGTTGACCAGATCCTCAAGAAACAAATCCTGCCCCAGAAACATCGGATTGTCCGCCGCGAGCGTGGCGATCATCCGCTCAGTGCCGACAAACTGAAACCGCTCCAGCACATTCATGCTGAGCCCGGCGAAGGCCAGGCAAACGCTGACCCGGCCGCTGTGCAGCATGGCCAACACATCATCCTGCGGCGCACTGAGCACTTCGATTTCCAGCAGAGGATGACGCTCGGCAATCACCTTGATCGCCGCCATCAAGCGCCCCTTGTCGATGTCCGCCACGACGCCTATCGACAACTTGCTCTCCAGTCCCAGCGATAACTCGATGGCATGCACTTGCAGTTGTTTGAGCTGCTCGGCGATCAGTCGAGCGTGCGGCACCAGCGCTCTGGCCATGGCGGTTGGCACCGGTTCGCGGTGGCTGCGATCAAACAGCGGATAACCCAGTTCAGCCTCCAGGTTGGCGATGCTCATGCTCACGGCCGACGGGACTTTGCCCAGCGCCCGGGCAGCCGCTGAAAACGAGCCGCGTTCGATCACCGCGAGAAACAACTCGATGCTGTCACTGTTGAAATTCATTCACCGTCCTATCACTAAAACTGAAAGATTCTAACTTTTTCTGTCACTCCTATTGAAGCTATCTTTCGCCGCCTTCGCCAGTGCTGCTGGTTTCAGGTTCGCAAGAAAGAGGTAAATCTCCATGCAAGGCGTTAAACGCAAGCTGGTCTACGTGTCGTTGTATGAAGTCATCGGCATGACGTTTTCGGCACTCGGCCTGGCGCTGTTGTCCGGCACTTCCCCTGGCAGTACCGGCCCCTTGGCGGTGATCATCACCACCATTGCCGTGACCTGGAATTTCATCTACACCTCGCTGTTCGAGCGCTGGGAAAGTCGCCAGTTATCACGCACCCGCACCGTCAAACGGCGCATCGCCCATGCCGTGGGTTTTCAACTAACCTTGATAGTGTTTCTCATCCCGTTGATTGCCTGGTGGATGAACATCAGTCTGGTGCAAGCGTTCCTGCTGGACTTGGCGCTGATCATCTTCATCCCGTGCTACACCTTCGCGTTCAACTGGCTGTTTGATCGCACGTTTGGTTTGCCAACGTCGGCGCTGCCGGATCCGGTTTGAAAACGGAGTAGCTCAATGGAACATGCACTGAAGATTCTCGGCAAGGCGTCGTCCATCAACGTCAGAAAAGTCCTGTGGACCTGTGAGGAACTGGGCGTTGCCTACGAGCGTGAGGACTGGGGCAGTGGTTATGCGTCGACCCACACGCCGGAGTTTCTGCGCCTGAACCCCAACGCACAGGTGCCGGTGATCATCGACGAGGCCGGCGTGTTGTGGGAGTCGAACACCATCTGCCGCTACCTGGCCGGCAAACACCAAAACACTGATTTGCTGCCGCATGACCCGGCGGCGCGGGCGCGGGTGGAACAGTGGATGGATTGGCAAGCCACCGAGCTCAACCCTTCCTGGAGCTACGCGTTTACCGCGTTGGTGCGTAAGGACCCGGAGTTCCAGGACCCGCACCGGATTGCTGTCGGCGTGCGCGGTTGGAACCAGAAAATGGCGATCCTCGAACATCAGCTCTCGATCACCAAAGCCTATGTCGCCGGGCCTCGTTTTACCCTGGCCGACATTGTCGTCGGGCTGTCGGTCAACCGCTGGCTGATGACCCCGATGGAACGGCCGGACTTCCCCGCCGTCGACGAGTACTTCCAGCGCCTGGCACAACGTCAGGGCTTCCTGAAACACGGCTGTAACGGCTTGCCGTGACGGCGCGGTCTAACTCTGCCGCCTGACGGCAACACCTGACCGCTATTCACCCATCGAGCCCCGTAAACAGGGGCCTCAAGCGACGGCACGCTAATTGCTCCTGCCCTCCGGTCAGCAATTACCTACAGGGCTATTCATCATGTTGGTCAGTGCAAAACAAACACAAATGATCCCTCTGCCCAAGCGTCCCGGCGAAGACCCGAGCGCTGAAGCCGCCGCCGGGCTGCAAAGCGGCATGCAGGGCGCGATGCTGCAAGCGCTGCAAACCAATGTTCAGGCGCAGGTCCAGGCGTCCGCGACCCAACAAACCACGCAGCAAGTGAACGAGGCGAGCAAGATCAGCGACAACATCGATGAAGCCTTCGCCAAGACCCGCGTGGCGCTGCAGGCAGCCGATCCGTCGAAAGTACCGGCCGATGTGCAAGACAAGTTCAGCGACAGCGCGGCGATGACCGACTTCAAGGACTACATGAGCAAAACGCCGGAACAGCGGCTGCGCGACAGTATTCTGAAAGACATGGGCATTACCGAAGAAGACTTGAAAGCCATGCCGCCGGAGAAACAACAGGCCGTCGCACAAGAAATTGCCGATCGCCTGCAGGACAAGATGAAACTGGCGCAGGCCGAGAAAGAAAGCAGCAGCAGCGAAAAGAGCGGCACTCAAGTGGTCGACAAGTTTTTGGCATCGCTTTAATCCGCGAGCATAAAAAAGGGTCCCTCTACCGGGACCCTTTTTTTTTCATTTTTACCGTGGTCAGTTCAATTGCAAGGTCGAGTTGAACTGGCTGATCGCATCGACGACGTGCCGCGAGCCTTGCTGGATCTCCAGGATCACCTCCCCCGCTTCATTGGCCAACTCCACGCCAAGACCGGTTCGACTCAAACTTGATTGCATGCTCGATACCGCGCTCAACGACAAATCGTGGTTCTTGCGCACCACTTCGACTATCTCCAGGGTCGCCTGGCTGGTGCGTGCCGCCAGGCTGCGAACTTCATCGGCGACCACCGCAAACCCGCGCCCGTGCTCCCCGGCCCGAGCCGCTTCGATAGCCGCGTTGAGTGCCAGCAAGTTGGTCTGGTCGGCAATGCCGCGAATGGTTTGAACAATGGTGCCGATGATGTCGGACTGTTTGCTGACCGCATCAATACTGAGCGCCGCTTCATTCAAGTCACGGGAAATGTCCTGGATGATCTGCACGGTTTGCTGCACCACCCGAGAGCCCTTCTGCGCGCAGGCATCGTTCTGTACGGAGGTGCTGTGGGCTGATTCGGCGGCGGTTTGCAGGGTGGAGACTTGATGGGTGATGTCACTGGCAAACTTGACCACTTTGAACAGCCGCCCCTTGGCATCGAATAGCGGGTTATAGGACGCTTCCAGGAATACGGTATGCCCGTGTTTGTCTTTGCGCTCGAAACGGTGCGAGTGATATTCGCCGCGATTCAGTGAAGCCCAGAACGCCTTGTAGTTCTGCGAATCAGCTTCGGCGCGGTGGCAAAACATACTGTGGTGCTGGCCGACTACTTCGTGAAGCGAGTAGTGCATGGTCTTCAGAAAGTTGTCGTTGGCCGTGATGACTTTGCCGTCGGGGGAAAACTCGATCACCGCCATTGAACGGCCGATCGCGGCGAGCTGGCTATCGTTTTCATGCTCTTTGTTGACGCGCTCGGTGATGTCGGAGGCGACTTTGATCACGCTTTTAACCTGGCGATCCGCCCCGTATACCGGCATGTAACTGGCTTCGAGCCACACTTCTTTGCCACTCTTGGTCAATCGCAGAAATGACCCGCTGACCGGTTCGCCGCGGGCCAGGTCTCGCCACAACTTTGCGTACTCTTCACTGCGATAAAACGCCTCCTCACAAAAAACCCGGTGATGTTTGCCGCGAACTTCGTCAGCGCTGTAACCCATGACGGCGCAAAAGTTCTCGTTGGCATCTAGCACGATGCCCTCAGGGCTGAATTCGATCATTGCCATTGAACGACTGATCGCCGCCAACCTGGCGTTGGTCTCATTCAATGCACAACTGTATCGCTCGATTTCCAGCAGGTCAGACTTGTGATGTAGGTTAAACATGCTCTTATCACCTTGGGCGCGGACTCTGGTTTGATGGAACGGGCACACGCGTTTCTCCACGGGATGAAGTAGTCAGGTGATAGATGATGTTCAATCGGAGGGTCCTTAACGCGACACTCTTATCAAGACATCCTTCTCTTGATAGCCCGGGCTTGGGCCAACCCTGATGTAGTCAAAAAGTAAATCCATTTACCCGCAGGGCTCCTGTTCACTCAGTGTTGGTGCCTTGGGTTAGATACTCTGACGGCGTTGATGGCTGCCTTTGATGTCGACTGACATATTCCGTCATCGGTGAGCATAGTCAGCGCCGTTGAGGACGCAACGCCACTAGTCGGCCAGGATTGAGGACAAAATCGGTTCAGCACACAGGTTCAGCAATGCCTGGACGGCTGCTGACGGTTTTTTGCCCGGTGCGGCCACCAAGGCAAATTCACGGTCAATGCGGGGTGTCACAGGGAGCACGCGCAATCCCTGTCGATTGGCTGGCAGCGTCATCTCCGGCACCAGGCTTACACCGATGTTTTCCCGTACCAGGGTGAAAGCGCTGCTCCACTCGCGGACCTCGACCCGCACGTCCATCAAGTGCAACCCGGCATCGGCCGCGAGGCTGCGCGCATTGGTCGAACACCCGCCCGTGGCCAGCACAAAGGGCTGCTCAACCAACGCTGCGAAGCTGACCCCCTGTTCATTTGATCGACGCGCCAACGGGTGGCCGCCGGGCAGAACGGCTATCCAGGCGTCCCGACCCAATGGGCTGGCATTGCGCCCGGGCGTCGGGTTCAGCACCACGCCAACGTCCACCAGTCCGGCGCCGAGCAAGGCTTCCACTTCATCGTCGCTGACTTCCAGCGCGGTCACCTGGATACCGGGATAGAGTCGATTGAACTGTCGCAGCAGTGGCGGCAAGAAGGTCGCCAATACCATGGGGAAACTGGCAAGCCGAATTGTCCCGCGCTGGATGTCCTTGGCGGCATCGATAGTGTTGCGGATGTTTTGCAGCGCACCGAGCATGGCGCGCGCTTGCTCGATGACGGGCAGCCCGATAGCGGTCGGCAGGGTCTGGCGATTCTCCCGACTGAAGAGCTGCACGCCAAGGGTGTCTTCGATCAGCGCCAATGCCTGGCTTGCTCCGGATTGCGTCATGCCGACGCGCTCTGCCGCCCTTGTGATGTTGCCGGTATCCGCCACCGCCACCACCATTCGCCAATGCATCAGATTCATCATGGCAGTAGCTTTCCTTATGGCCGCGTTCTGAAAGATTAATTTTACCGAGAGTGCCGCGGACTATGACACTGGCGCAAATCCCCAACCAGAGCCCTGCCGATGAAGTTGTATTACGCCCCAAACGCCTGCTCTCTGGCGCCGCATATCGTGTTGCGCGAACTGGATCTGCGATTCGAGTTGATCCGCGTCGATAACCACACCAAGAAGACTTTGGTCGGCGACGACTTCCTGGCGATCAACCCCAAGGGTTACGTCGCGGCCCTGCAATTGGATAACGGCGAGGTGCTGACCGAAGGCCCGGCACTCCTGCAATTCATCGCCGACCTGCGACCCGAAGCGGGTCTGGTACAGGCCAATGGCACGTTCGAGCGAGTGCGCTTGCAGGAGTGGCTGAATTTTATTTCGACCGAGATTCATGGCGGGTTGGGTTGGCTGTTCACTTCGCAATTTTCAGAAGAGGTGAAAGCACTGATCAAGGAGAAGCTGTTCAAGCGGTTTGCGGTGTTGTGTCAGACACTGGAGCGCCAGGAGTATTTGATGGTGGGCGGGTTCAGTGTGGCGGATGCATACCTGTTTACCGTGTTGCGCTGGGCGCCGTTGTTTGCGATTGAATTGGGTCAGTGGCCGGCGTTGGCGCGGTTTCAGGCCAGAATTGATCAGCGTCCGTCAGTGAAGGCCGCATTGGACGCGGAGCAGACGTAAGCCTCAAGAGCATCGCGAGCAAGCTCGCTCCCACAGGTTGTGTGAACGACGCTCATCCAGTGTGGGAGCGAGCTTGCTCGCGATGGCTTTTAACCAGGCACTACACCATTACAAACTTGCACTCACTTTCGTAGCCACCTCCCCCGGCACCCAAGCCTTCCACACCTGCGGCTGCTCGCGTAAAAACGCCTGGGCCACCTCACGCGGTTGCAGGCGTTTTTCGCTCATCTGCCCCAGCGTCTGGTTCAGCAGATCGATCGGCAAATCGACTTTTTCGAAGAACGACACAAGGTCCGGGTACTGCGCCTTGAACGGTGCCGACACGCCAATGGCCAGGCTGGCCGGCATCGAGCGCGTGCCCTTGGGGTTGGGGTTGCTGGCATCAGCGAGGGTTTTCCAGGCTTCGGCGTCGAACGGTGGCTCGTCGAGTTTCACCAGTTTGAAACGGCCCAGCAGCGGCGTCGGCGACCAGTAGTAGAACAGCACCGGTTTGCCACGACGGATCGATGAAGCGACCTCGGCATCCAGCGCCGCGCCGGAGCCGGTGCGGAAGTTGACGTAGCTGGCGGTCAGGTCATACGCCTTGAGTTTCTGACTGTTGACGATCTCTGAGGTCCAGCCGGTAGGGCTGTTGAGGAAGCGGCCACGGCTGGGGTCTTCCGGGTCGCGGAACACGTCCTTGTATTTAGCCAGGTCGGCAACGGATTTCAATTCCGGCGCCAGTGGCTTGATGCCACGTTCCGGGTCGCCCTTGATCACGTATTCCGGCACCCACCAGCCTTCGGTGGCGCCTTTGACCGTGTCGCCCAAACCGAACACCTTGCCCTCGGCAGACGCCTTGACCCACGCCGGACTGCGCCCAGCCCACTCTTCGCCGATCACTTGAATGTCGTTTTTGGCCAGCGCCGCTTCGAGGCTGACGGTGCTGCCCGGCAAGGTGTCGGTTGGGTAGCCGTAACCTTTTTCGACGATCAATCGCAGGATTTCAGTGATCAGGCTGCCGCTCTCCCAAGTGATGTCGCCGAAGTGGATGGGCGCAGCTTTTTCCGCTGCCGGAACCTGGCTGGCCACCAGGCTCAGCGCCAGTAGCGAACTGCCGAGCAGGGTTTTGATCGATCTCATGCGGACCTCCGGGTCAAGGGTTGGTTGGCGCTGTGCTGGGCGCACAGTGCCTGGGAGCGGGTCATGTAAACGCTGACCGAACGCTGGGAAATGCCCAGTTCGGCAGCGATTTGTGGATAAGTGAGGCCGTCGACGCGCGACAGCAGGAAGGTTGCCCGGACCTTGCCCGGCAGTCGCTCGAGGGTGCGGTCGAGGCTGTTCAGGGTTTGCGATAACTGAAGCAAATCTTCAGGCGATGGCCCGCGAGCCAGGTCGGCCTGCGGTAGCTGTTCGAGGTGCTGACGCTCCAGATCGCGGCGACGCCAGAGCTCATAAACCCGTCGGCGGGCGATAGTCGTGAGCAACGCGCGCGGCTCACGAATAGGCGTCAGGCTGGGGGATTCGAGCAATTGCATGAAGGTGTCGGCGGCAATGTCTTCGACACTCGCGCCGGTTCCCAGATACTGGCGCAAGCGTGCGCACAGCCAGGGGTAATGAGCGCGGAACAATCCGCCCACGTGGTTACGATGGGAGTCGTCGGTGCCGGACATAGAGGCTCCAAAGGTTAGGGGTCGCTGAATGTCCGGTGATCCGGTGGCGCGATCCTAACAAGGAGCCTTATTCTTTAATAATACTTAAAAAGCATTTTTATATTCTATTTGGAAATTTCAGCGTAAACGGCTATAGCCGAGAATTTCGGCTTCCTGTTGATAGTCGAGGATGACCTGATAGTCGCTTTCGCTGGCAGGCAGCACTTCTTTCAGCCCGAGGATTTCAGCCACGTCGGGCAGTTCGCTCAAGGTCTGATTCATCACTTGCAGCAAGTGCTCAGCCTGTTCATCGCTCGTCCCGGCGGCCGAGATGTAGGGCAAGGTCGGACTGAATGCGCTGCGGGTCACGACGCGCAGGCCGGCGACTTCTTCGCGGGCGTGTTGGGCCAGATAGGCAAAGGTCACGCTGTCGATGGCGGCCAGATCCGCGTGATCTTCACGCAGCCAGCGCAGGCTGTCGCGGTGGCTGCCGCTGATGGCGACACTGGCAAAAAACTGCCCGTCGCGATGCAGCGGTGCCAGTCGATGGCGCAGCAGGTTCATGCCGCTGTTGGAGTCTTCGCCGTTGATCACGCCGCGGCTGTCGCGGAAGTCAGCCAAGGCCCGCCGAGGATCACCGGCGCGACTCAGCAGCAGGCTGCAATGGCTGCCAGCGGTGCTGTCCGGCAGCTCATAACGCGGCCGTCCGATCACCCGGACCTGACGGCGCAATGCCGTCATCAGCGGGTAGCCGCAGGTTTGGGTCAGCAGCAAGTGCGGGGAGAGCCAGAGGTCTGTCAATGACAGGTCCCTGGCTTCAAGGCGATCGCTGGGGAACCGTTCGAGAATGCACGTCAGCCAGCGTTCGTTGGCCTGCCGGATGGGCTCGGGGGCGACGTACATCAGGAGTTCGGCAAGGTGGTGTGTCATCGAAATATCCCAAACAACAAATTTCTAATTGTGGGAGCGAGCAGGCTCGCTCCCACAGGGGATTGGGGGGTGATCCAAAAACTCAGTGAAACGGATGCTGTGGGCTGTCGATGGCTTTGATCCCGTGCTCGCGCCACAGCTGACCATAACCCCGCACCAGAAACCCGCCACTGCGCGCGATCCATTGTTCGCGGCGTGCGTGATAAGCACACGGCAAGTCGTACCACGCCAGCCCCGGCAAGTCGTGATGCACCAGATGAAAATTGAGGTTCAGGAACAGCCAGCGCCAAGGCCACGCAGCTTCATTGAGTACGGTCCGCTGTTCGGAGTGCGCGTGCGGACGATGTTCATAGTAGGAGCGAATCATCGCAATCGACAGCGCCGGCACGCTGATCAGCAGCAGGTAATGCCACACCGGCAACACGCTGTAGCGGGCGATGAATGCGAGCATCAGCAAGGTCAGTGCGCCGTGGGTCAGCCACATCAGCCAGGCCTGTCGCTCACCGTTGATCAACTGCTGCAGTTGTTCTTTCGCCAGTGCCAGCAAGGCGAGCGGCGCACCGATCATGAAACGCCCGATCACGGTTTTGTTCAGCCAGTGCAGGCCCTGTTCGAACAGTGAACTGCCCTGCCACTGCTCGGCGCTCAGGTAACGGCTTTCCGGATCGCGACCTGGAACGGTCAGGTCTTCGTCGCGGTGATGTAGCAGATGACTGTCGCGGTACAGGGTGTAGGGATACCAGACCGCGAACGGCGCATAGCCGAGGATCTTGTTCAGGGTTGTCCAGCGGGTCGGGTGACCATGGAGCAATTCGTGTTGCACCGACAACCACAGCACCAGCAATGGAATCAGCAGCGCCGTGCTCCACCACAACCCCAATCGATCACTCGCCAGCACCAGGCTGAACCAGCCGCCGTAAACGCCGATCAACAACAGCCAGGTCGGCCATTCGGTGCGGGCCGTGAAGCGCTGACGCAGGGTGTCGATTTCTTCTCGGTGGGCGTTATCAAAGTAATGAGGCATGGCGTTGCTCAGATCGGGACCAGTCCCCTTCTGTGCATTGGCCTTGGGAAATCTTGCAGATTATTTGGTTATTTCGTTAGACGTGCAGCAGGAGCCCGATTGCCGGGCTCCCTTGTCGCGGGATCAGTGACCGAACACATCCACCTTCTTGGCCTTCTTGTCCGCGCGCTTTTCATCGGCGGTTTTCGCCGGCTTTTTCTTCGCTGCTTTCTTTGAATCCATGCCTTTGGCCATGATACGTACTCCACTCATACGGGATGTGAGATCAGGTATACACCTATCCCTGCGCGCCCGTTCTTTTATAATCGCCCGCTTTGCACACCGACAGTCCAGACCCATGCCCGACACCCAGTACACCCTGCTCGACGAGCCGTTATGGCCACTGATGAACAAATTTTATCGCGCGCACCAATCGCCGATGAAAGCCGTGCGCGACGCTCGGTTATGGGTGGCCAGACGCAATGAAATTGTGGCGGCGCTGTGCTTGCGACCGGTGGCGGGCGGGCATTGGTTGACGGGGTTGTTTGTCGACCCGGGCTGTCGCGAACAGGGGGTTGCAGGTGATTTGATTGCGGCGGCGGTCAAGGACCTCGACCTTCCGGTGTGGCTGTTTTGCCATCCGGACTTGCGTGGCTTTTATGAGCGTCGCGGCTTTGCCTTCGATCCGCAGATGCCGTATGCCATGGTGGAACGGTTGAGCCGTTATGCACGCAGCAAGCCGATGATTGCGATGGGGTTGGAGCCGGGCACTCCGCTTACTCAAGACTTGTGAAAATCTCCTGTGGGGGTTGAGGTGATTTCCAATCAATCGTCTGCGTTCGGATCAAGGTCCGGGAACATGACTTCGGTAAACCCGAACTTGCTGAAGTCGGTAATGCGCGACGGGTACAAACGGCCGATCAGGTGATCGCATTCATGCTGCACCACCCGCGCATGGAAGCCTGAGGCGATGCGTACGATGGGCTGACCCTTGGGGTCGACACCTTCGTAGCGAATCTGCTGGTAACGGTCCACGGCACCGCGCAGCCCCGGCACGGACAGGCATCCTTCAAACCCCTCCTCCAGCGTCGGGCTCAACGGTGTGATCAGCGGATTGATCAGGATGGTTTGCGGCACTGCCTCGGCGTCCGGGTAGCGTTCACTGTGCTCGAAACCGAAGATCACCAGTTGCAGGTCGACACCGATCTGCGGCGCAGCCAGGCCAACGCCACCGACGCTTTCCATGGTCTGGAACATGTCGTCGATCAACTGCCACAACTCAGGGCTGTCGAACATCTCGGCCGGTACCGGCGGGGCAACGCGCAGCAGGCGCTCATCGCCCATTTTCAGAATTTCACGGATCATTTGATGACTTCGTCAGTGGTGGAATCGAGCGAGTGATCGCGCCCCAATCCGGAAACATGGTGTTTTTCATAGTCATGGCCGTGTTCGCCAGGGACCTTCTCGCCGGGGTCCTTGCCTTCGTTCGACATGTGCTCGATCACCGCATTCATCTCCGCGCCGAGCAACAGCACCGCGGCGGAAATGTAGAAGTACAGCAACAGCACGATGATCGCGCCGATACTGCCATACATGGCGTTGTAGTTGGCGAACTCCTTGACGTACAGACCGAAGCCCACAGAGGCACAGATCCACACCACCACCGCCAGCACCGACCCCGGCGTGATAAAGCGAAACTCCTGTTTGACGTCGGGCATGACGTAATAAATCAGCGCCACCGCGACCATCAGCAGAATCACCACCACCGGCCAGCGCACGATCGTCCAGAGCGTCACGATGAAGTCTTCGAGACCGACTTGCGCAGCGATCCAGCCCATCAACTGCGGACCGAGCACCATCAGCGCAGCGGCGACCAGCAGCATCCCGGCGATGCCGACGGTGTAGATGATCGACAACGGGAAGCGCTTCCACGCCGGCCGGCCTTCGACCACATCGTAGGCCGCGTTCATCGCGCTCATCATCAGCCGCACGCCGGCAGACGCGGTGTACAGCGCAATCACGATACCCACCGAGAGCAAGCCGCCCTTGGATTGCTGGAGCTGGTCAATCACCGGGTTGACCTGTTCCAGCGCCTGGGGCGGCAAGACGAGTTCAGATTGCAGGCGCAGCCAGGAGAAAAAGTCCGGCAGGTGCAGGAAACCGATCAGGGCAATCAGGAACAGGATGAAGGGAAACAGCGAGAACAACATCTGATAGGCCAGCGCCGAGGCATAGGTCGACATTTCATCGTCGATGAACTCGGTGACCGTGCGCACCATCACTCGGTGCAGGGGCAGGCCTTTCATGTCCGGGAAAATCATTAGCGTCTCCTTTCGCCGCAAGATTGGGGTTGAAGTCGTGGCGACTCAGGGGCCGTTTGCTACATCAAAGTAGCCTACTTGGCGACTTTGAAACAATTTCCGCGCTCAAGTTCAGGCTTAAACAAAAACGGCCATCCGTGGATGGCCGTTCCTGATCATCGTCAAAGGCCGAATCAAGCCTTGTCGACGCCTTTCTTGATGGCATCTTTGGCTTTGCCCACGGCTTGCTGAGCCTCGCCTTTCTTTTCCTGCACTTTGCCTTCGGCTTGCAGTTTGGTGTTGTCAGTGGCCTTGCCCACGCCTTGCTTGACGTTGCCGACCGCTTCGTTGGCCATGCCTTTTACTTTATCGCCAGTGCTGCTCATGGTGTTTCTCCTGTGAACAAATCAATGAGAAAAGTCGTTACACAAGGATTGACCGGGGGCGTTTGAAGGGAGTTTCATTTATTTTGTACGGCACATTTCGTCGATCTTGGCAGGTTGGGCTTTATGTTTGCCGACCAACCCCCGAGAATGCGCAACGTATTCAGGCCATGGCGCTGAAGATCCAATCCCGTAGGAATGTTATGAAACTCGATAAAAAGCAGGCCATTGCCCGCAGAAACCAGGAACTTGGCGGTGCCGTGCTTGGCGTCAACAACTGCCATTTCACCGAATTGAACCGCAACCGCAACATCTGGTGGTTCGATATCCCGGTCGCGCGCCTGGCCATTGGTCAGTACGAATGGGTTCACTTGCTGATGCACACGCCGGACACCGACGAGCTGCTGCACCTGAAAGTGCCGACCGTGTTCCTGCGCGAGAAGCTGGAAGGCCTGGTGGTGCGCAATGAAGGCAAGCGCAAGGCTGCCTTGAGCCTGGAGCTGAGTGCCGACAAGGATTCGTTCCTGCAGGACATGCGCCCGGCGGGTACCAACGTCAATTTCGCGCCGTTCCGCCTGTAAGCAAAAAGCAAAAGCTTCGCGAGCAGGCTCGCTCCCACAGGTGATCGCATTCCTTCTGAGAGAACACGGTCAAAAATGTGGGAGCGAGCCTGTCTCCGGGCGGCGTTCCGACGAAGGCGGTCTGACAGGCAACGAAGACTTGTCAGACGAGCAAAAAAAGCCCCGCATCCGCGGGGCTTTTTGTTGTTACGCGCCGACCTTTTTCGCGGCGATTTTCTTCAGTTCTTCGTCGCGCAACTCGCGGCGCAGAATCTTGCCGACGTTGGTGGTCGGCAGCGCATCACGGAACTCGACGGCACGCGGCACCTTGTAGCCAGTGACGTTCGCACGCATATGCTCCATCACTTGCTCTTTGGTCAGCGTCACGCCCGGCTTGGCGACGATGAAGATCTTGATCGCCTCGCCCGACTTCTCGTCCGGCACGCCAATGGCCGCACATTGCAGCACGCCCGGCAGGGTCGCGAGCACGTCTTCCAGTTCGTTCGGGTACACGTTGAAACCGGAGACCAGGATCATGTCTTTCTTGCGATCGACAATGCGCATGTAGCCGTCCGGCTGGATCAACGCGATGTCACCGGTCTTCAACCAGCCTTCGCTGTCGAGGATTTCATCGGTGGCTTCCTGGCGCTGCCAGTAACCCTTCATCACCTGCGGACCTTTCACGCACAGTTCGCCGATTTCGCCCAGCGGTTGCTCCACGCCAGCATCGTCGATGACTTTGCAGCGGGTCGACGGGACCGGAATGCCGATGGTGCCTATCTGGATGTGCTGGATCGGGTTGACGGTGGCCACCGGGCTGGTTTCGGTCATGCCGTAACCTTCGCAGATGGCGCAACCAGTGACCGCTTTCCAGCGTTCGGCGGCAGCCAGTTGCAGGGCCATGCCACCGGACAGGGTGACTTTCAACGCCGAGAAGTCCAGCTTGCGGAAACCTTCGTTATTGCACAGCGCCACGAACAAGGTGTTGAGGCCGACGAAACCGCTGAACTTCCACTTCGACAGTTCCTTGACCATCGCCGGCAGGTCGCGCGGGTTGCTGATCAGGATGTTGTGGTTGCCGATCAGCATCATCGCCATGCAATGAAAGGTGAACGCATAGATGTGGTACAGAGGTAGCGGCGTGATCAGGATCTCGCAACCTTCATTAAGGTTGGAACCCATCAGCGCCTTGCATTGCAGCATGTTCGCCACGAGGTTGCGGTGGGTCAGCATCGCCCCTTTCGCCACGCCGGTGGTGCCGCCGGTGTATTGCAGCACCGCGACATCGCTGCTGGCCGGGTTGGCTTCAGCCACTGGCTGACCATGCCCCTTGCTCAGCACGTCGTTGAACTTGACGGCCTTGGGCAGGTGATACGCCGGGACCATCTTCTTCACGTATTTGATGACGCTGTTGATCAACAGGCGCTTGAGCGGCGGCAGCAGGTCGGCCACTTCCGTGACGATCACGTGCTTGACGCCGGTTTTCGGCACGACGGTTTGCGCCAGATGCGCCATGTTGGCCAGGCAGACCAACGCTTTGGCACCGGAGTCGTTGAACTGGTGTTCCATTTCCCGCGCGGTGTACAGCGGGTTGGTGTTGACCACGATCAGCCCGGCGCGAATGGCACCGAAGACGGCGACCGGATACTGCAACACGTTAGGCAACTGAACGGCGATTCGATCGCCTGGCTGCAAGTCGGTATGCTGTTGCAGATAAGCGGCAAACGCACCGGACAATTCGTACAGTTCACCGTAGGTGAGTGTCTTGCCCAGGTTGCTGAATGCCGGCTTGTTGGCGAAGCGTTGGCAGGATTGCTTCAACACTGCCTGAATATTCGGGTACTCGTCTGGATTGATCTCGGCAGCGATCCCAGCTGGGTACTTATCCTTCCAAAAGTCTTCGATCATGGAAGCCCACTCCTCAGCAACGCGAATTCAGCACCGCATTTGATGCGATTATTATTGGTGTGTGTTTTATCGGTGAGTCTGGCTTTTTACTAGGCCGAGAAGTCACAAAGCGCGCCGAGAGTAGCAGCTTTGCCAAGGGTCGACCAGAGCCAAAAGCGGCCTCTACGGTCACAATTGTGACTCAAGAATTGCCAGCGGTCATTTTAGAGCAAAAAACCTATAAAGCCTTGAAGGCCGCGAAATACGGGGGCTTATCCAAAAAAAATCGCGAGCAAGCTCGCTCCCACAAGATCACCGAGAACCTTGTGGGAGCGAGCTTGCTCGCGATCGCGCGACGCGCGGCCATTCAACGATCAGGCGATATCGCGCAACTCCCGCCGCAGAATCTTCCCGACCGGTGTCATCGGCAACGACTCACGCAACACAATGTGCTTGGGCACTTTGTACGCCGTGAAGTTTTCCTTGCAGTACGCCTTCAGCTCTTCAAGGCTGACCCCGGCTTCACGGGCCACCACAAACAACTTCACCGCCTCCCCCGAACGCTCGTCCGGCACACCAATGACCGCGCAGTTGGCGACTCTCGGGTGAGCCATCACCACGTCTTCGATCTCGTTCGGGTACACGTTGAAGCCCGAGACGATGATCATGTCTTTCTTGCGATCGACGATGCGCACAAAACCGTCCGGGTCGATCACCGCGATGTCGCCGGACTTGAACCAGCCCTCGGCATCCAGCACTTCGGCGGTGGCTTCCGGTTTCTGCCAGTAGCCCTTCATGATCTGCGGGCCCTTGATGCACAGCTCGCCGCGCTCGCCCAACGGCTGCTCGACGCCATCATCGTTGATCACTTTGAGCGTGGTGCCCGGCACCGGCAGGCCGACCGTGCCGATTCGCGATTGGTCGCCATACGGGTTGGTGCAGGCCACCGGCGACGTTTCGGTCAAGCCGTAACCTTCGGTGATGCGGCAACCGGTCATCTGCTCCCAGCGCTCGGCGGTGGCCTTGACCAGTGCCGTGCCGCCGGAGTTGGTCAGCTTGAGGCTGGAGAAATCCAGGGTCTTGAAATCCGGGTGATCCATCAAGGCGACGAACAGCGTGTTGAGCCCCAGCAACGCCGAGAACCGCCAGTTCTTCAGCTCCTTGATGAAGCCGCCAATGTCACGCGGATTGGTGATCAGCACGTTGTGGTTGCCGGTCACCATCATGCACATGCAGTTCGCCGTGAACGCATAGATGTGGTACAGCGGCAGCGGCGCGATCATCACCTCCTGCCCTTCGCGCAGCAGCGGCTGACCGTCAGGGCCGAACTGCCCCAGGCACGCCCGCGCCTGTTGCATGTTCGCCACCAGGTTGCCGTGGGTGAGCATCGCGCCCTTGGCCAGACCGGTGGTGCCGCCGGTGTATTGCAGCACGGCGATGTCGTCGAGGCTGACTTTCAGCGGTTTGATCCCCAGGCCACGTCCCATGTGCAGCGCGGTTTTAAAGGAAATGGCCTGCGGCAACGAATACGCCGGGACCATTTTCTTGACCTTGCTGACCATGGTATTAACCAGCCAGCCCTTGGCGGCCGGCATCAGGTCGCCCATTCGCGCTTCGATCAGGTACTGGATGTCGGTGTCAGGCAGCACTTCCTGGACCTTCTGCCCGAACATGTTCAGGTACACCAACGCCCGGGCGCCGGAGTCCTTGAACTGATGACGCATCTCCCGCGCGGTGTACAGCGGGTTGGTATTGACCACGATCAGCCCGGCGCGCAAGGCACCGAACACGGCAATCGGGTAATGCAGGACGTTGGGCATCTGCACCGCGATGCGATCCCCCGGCACCAGGTCAGTGTGGGCTTGCAGGTACGCGGCGAAGGCCAGGCTCTGGCGTTCCAGTTCGGCGTAGGTCAGGGTCACGCCCATGTTGCTGAAGGCCGGGCGGTCAGCAAATTTCTTGCAGGAACGCTCGAACACCTCAATCACCGACTTATAGGCCCCAAGATCGATGTCCAGGGGCACGCCGGCCGGGCGTTTGTCATTCCAGAAATCAGGTTGCATTGTTCTTGTCCTCTTTACCTGAGCCTATCCGGGCCGCTTTTCTGTCACTTCTAAAAAACATGAAGCGAAAGGCGGGGCTTCACGGACACTAGCAGTTATGGCGATTCAGGCAAATACAGCCGACGCCGTCATTGACCGCGTGAATCTTCCTGCCGTGGCGTGGCCTGATCAGACGGCAAGCGCGGGATGCGCTATACAATGCAACCACGCCCATGCCACATGCAGCCCCATGCAAAGGAATCGCCATGATCCACGACACGTTCTGGCTGACCGCGAGTGACCACAGCCGCCTATTCGTCAACCAGTGGCTGCCCGCCTCGCCGTTAAAAGCCGTGATCCTGCTGGCCCATGGCATGGCCGAGCACAGCGCTCGCTACGCCCGGCTGGCGGAAAAACTCTGCGAGCAAGGCTACGGCGTGTACGCACCGGATTTGCGTGGACATGGCAAAACTGCCGAAAACGGCACACTGGGGCATTTCGCCGATGACGATGGCTGGTGCAAGGTTGTCGGCGACCTCGCCAGCCTTAATCAACACATCGGCCAGCATCATCCTGGCGTGCCGATTGTGTTGCTCGGTCACAGCATGGGCAGCTACATCGCCCAGGCTTATCTGCTGCATCACAGCGCCAGCCTGCACGGCGCGGTGCTTAGCGGCTCGAATTTCCAGCCCGTGGCGCTTTATCGCGCGGCGCGGCAGATCGCCCGTCTGGAGAAATTGCGCCAAGGGCCCAAGGGCCGTAGTGCGCTGATCGAATGGCTGTCCTTCGGTTCGTTCAACAAACAATTCAAACCGGCGCGTACCCGTTTCGACTGGCTCAGTCGCGACCCGGCAGAAGTGGATTTGTACGCCAACGACCCGCTCTGCGGCTTTCGTTGCACCAACCAACTGTGGATCGATTTGCTCGGTGGGTTGCAGCAAATCAGCAAAGCGTCCAATCTCGCCCAGATCGATCCGGGCCTGCCGCTGCTGGTGATTGGCGGCGAATGTGATCCGGTGAGCGAAGGCAAACGTCTGAAAGATCTGGCTGACGCCTTGCGTGCGGCAGGCAGCCAGAACCTGCACCTGACGATTTACCCGCAGGCACGACACGAATTGTTCAATGAGAGCAACCGCGAGGAAGTGATCAACGACGTGTTGCAGTGGATTGCCCAGGCCCTCAGCCACCGCCGGCCACCCCGGTCAGAATAGTTTTTTTGTGGATTCATTTATTCGTCACAGGAATCGAGACAGATGACCCAGGTTACCAACACCCCCTATGAAGCCCTCGAAGTCGGCCAGACCGCCAGCTACAGCAAAAAGGTCGAAGAGCGCGATATTCAGTTATTCGCTGCGATGTCCGGCGATCACAACCCGGTGCACCTGGACGCCGAATTCGCGGCAGGCACCATGTTCAAGGAACGCATCGCGCACGGCATGTTCAGTGGCGCGCTGATCAGCGCCGCCGTTGCTTGCGAGCTGCCTGGGCCGGGGACTATTTATATTGGCCAGCAGATGAGCTTTCAGAAGCCGGTGAAAATTGGCGACACCCTGACCGTGCGCCTGGAGATCCTCGAGAAACTGCCGAAGTTTCGTGTACGCATTGCCACCCGCGTGTTCAACCAGAACGATGAGTTGGTGGTGGACGGCGAAGCCGAGATCCTGGCGCCGCGCAAGCAGCAGACCGTGACGCTGCCGACATTGCCGGCGATCAGCATCGGTTAATCGACCGGGCACAAAAAAACGCCAGACTGGCTGGCGTTTTTTGGCAGGCAACGAACGCTTACGAGCGTGCGCGAGCCTGGTTACGCAGGGCTTTCACCTGGTCATGATTGCGTTGCACGCCGTGGTATTGGCGTTCAACCAGGTCACGAATACCCACCAGGTTGTGCTTGTTGATTTTCTCCATGGCTTCGCGGTAAGCCTTCAGCGCATGGTCTTCACCGCGTTCTGCTTCGTTCAGAACGGCTTCTTCGTCCTTGCCGGTGAACATCGACTTCACGTCGACCCAACGACGATGCAAGTCGCCGCTGACACTGGTAGAGGTTTCCGGATCACCGCCCATCGAACGCACGGCAGATTGAAGTTCAGCCGCGGCAGTGGCGCAATCGGCAGAACGCTGAACAAAAAGTGTTTTGAGTTCTGGGTGCTTGATGTCTTCAGCGCAAGTCTTGAACCCTTCCTGACCGTCTTTGCTGGTTTCAATCAGGTCGTTGAGTACAGAGATGGCTTCTTTATTCATGTCGGTCATTTTTCAATTCCTTGCGGGTTGATGAAAGATGTAATGACTATTGCACCCTGCATGCCAGCTTCTGACCGATTATTTATTCGTTATTTTTCAACTACTTATATAAAACAACCAAATCTGTATCCGTTTTTTTTGCATGATCTGTCAATTGGCCTGCATGCAGAATGCCTGTATTTTCCAGACGCATAGAATCAAGACGACCGACTGATGAACCCTGAAAAACTCGAACTACTGATCACTCGCGAAATGCCCTTTGGCAAATACAAGGGCCGGATCATTGCCGACTTGCCCGGCCAGTACCTGAACTGGTTCGCCCGGGAAGGATTCCCCCATGGCGAACTGGGTGGCTTGCTGGCCCTGATGCAGGAAATCGACCACAACGGCTTGTCGGAACTGCTCGACCCCCTGCGCGCCAAACATGGCAAACCTGCACCCCGCCATTGATCCTGATCCGAGTAGCCCATGCCCGATAACACCCGCCGCGCCCGTGATGAATCCTTCTGGAAGACCTTTGCCGACCGCTACGCTGTCGAACCCGGCCCGATCAACCTGGAAAACGGTTACTTCGGGCGCATGTCGCGAACGGTGGTCGAGGAATACCAACGCAACATCGAGCTGATCAATCGCAGCAACTCGGTGTATGTACGACAGCGCTTCGAACAGGGTGAAATTCAGCAGATCGGCGCGCAGTTGGCTGAGCTGGTGGGCGTGCCGCCCGACACCGTCGCCCTCACCCGCAACGCTTCGGACGGCTTGCAATCGTTGATCCGCAACTACAACCGCCTGCAACCGGGCGATCAGGTGCTGCTCAGCGATCTGGAATACGACACCGTCAAAGGCGCGATGCGTTGGCTGGCGCGCAATCGCGGGGTCGAAGTGATCGAAATCAATCACGCCCATCCCGCCAGTTTCGACAGTCTGCTGGCCAGTTACCGCGACGCCTTTGCCCGTTATCCCAAGCTCAAACTGATGGCCCTGACTCACGTCACCCACCGCACCGGCCTGGTGATGCCGGTGCAGGCGATTGCTGCTGCGGCCAAGGAACACGGGGTCGAGGTGATCCTCGATGGCGCCCACGCACTGGGTCAGATCGACTTCAAGCTCGAGGAACTCGGTGTCTCGTTCGCCGGCTTCAACCTGCACAAGTGGATCGGTGCACCACTGACCCTGGGCTTCATCTACATCGCACCCGAGCGCCTGGCCGATATCGACCCGGACATGGGTGAGATGCATTTCCCGATTACCGATATTCGTGCGCGCACGCCGTACAGCACGCCCAATATTCCAGCGCTGCTGACCTTGCCGCTGGTGTTCGAAGAACATCAGGCCATGGGCGGATCTGCCGCCAAGAGTTCCCGGCTCAACTACTTGCGCAATCTGTGGGTGCGCGAAGTGCGCGAACTTCCGGGGATCGAAGTGATGACGCCGGATGACCCTCGCCTGTATTGCGGCATCACGTCGATGCGTTTCACCCGACAGTCCGATCAACAGCCGATGGTCGAGCGACTGCTCAACGACTACAACCTGTTTACCGTGATGCGCAGCGGTGCCGCGAGTGGCCCGTGCATTCGCATCACGCCAGGCCTGACCACCACCGCCGCGCACATGCAGTTGCTGACCCGGGCGCTGACCGAACTGCGCTGAGGTCACACGGTGTATTTGTCGAAGTCCTCGGGCTTGATGTGCGATGACACCGCAAAGGTGTCGATGCCAATGGTCGTGGAGCCGAAGAAGCCATCTTCAGTCGACTCCCGACTGAGGGTGTGCACGTTCAAGGTCGACGCTTCGCCGCTGTGATGCTTGTAGTAAACGTCTTCATCATTGGTCAGCGCCAAGGCCTTTCGACCGCTGTACTCACGGGAGTTGAGGACCGAGCGCGACGCCACCTCGGGCAAGTACAACTGACCGACCCAGGCGACATGCCGTTCTTCCAGGTAATTGTTGCCGGCAGTAATGCGCACGGCGACATGAATGTGCAGCGCACGGCCGGCGTAGAACCCCGGATACACCGTGGTAAACCGCACGGCGCCTT
Organism: Pseudomonas oplopanacis; assembly: GCF_057128725.1. Classification (NCBI taxonomy): domain Bacteria; kingdom Pseudomonadati; phylum Pseudomonadota; class Gammaproteobacteria; order Pseudomonadales; family Pseudomonadaceae; genus Pseudomonas; species Pseudomonas oplopanacis. Next base: position 59,517 of record NZ_JBSKHV010000006.1, read on the forward strand.
GCTTGTCGGTGAACTGCCCGCCTCGCAGGTAAGTGTCGTCGTCGGTGCGCGGGATCGAGCCGATGTCACCGTCGTCAACTTCCTTGTCCGGATCAATCCTGCTCCAGCCCGAATAGAACCCGCGCGCATTGCAATGCCAGATATCGACCAGCGCGCCGGTGACAGGCTGTCCGGTCATCGCATCGACGATTTCCAGGCGCAGCACCAGGGGAACACCATCGGCGCCTTCGCTGATGTTGCGCCTGATGAGTTTCGGATTACGAAAATACGGACCGGGGATCTGCTCGGGAGACAGTAGGTAAACCGGCGGTGTGGGTGTAACTGGGGTGTTGTCGTCCATGATGTTCTCTCTTCCATAAGATGAACGCAGGTTAGGGTCAGGCGAATGGGGATGTGCGGTAATTATTTATCGCCTGTTCTTCCATGTGGGAGCGAGCCTGCTCGCGAAAGCGGTGTGTCAGTCGACATCAATGTTGAATGAAAGTCCGCTTTCGCGAGCAGGCTCGCTCCCACAGGTTTTCTTTCGGCAAAAAAAAACGGTGCACCGACCAAGCGCACCGTAAAGCCGTAGAACACACAACGAAGTGTCAGGTAAAGCGGATCAGTCCAGCAGCGCCAAGGCCTCGGCGGTGCATTCCTGAATGCGGGCCCAGTCGCCGTTCTTGATCCACTCCGGATCAAGCATCCAGCTACCGCCCACGCACATCACGTTTTTCAACGCCATGTAGCTCTTGATGTTGGCCGGGCCGACGCCGCCAGTCGGGCAGAATTTCACTTCGCCAAACGGACCGCCGAGGGCCTTGATGGCCGCGACGCCACCGCTGACTTCGGCCGGGAACAGTTTGAAGCGGCGATAGCCCAGGCCATAGCCTTCCATGATGCCGGAGGCGTTGCTGATGCCGGGCAACAGCGGGATCGGGCTGTTGACGCTGGCTTCGAGCAAATCACGGGTGATGCCCGGCGTGACGATGAACTGCGAACCGGCCGCTTCGGCAGCAGCGAGCATGTGGCGATCGAGCACGGTGCCGGCACCGGTCATCAGTTCCGGGCGCTGTTCGCGCAGGATCTGGATGGCCTTGAGGCCGAACTGCGAACGCAGGGTCACTTCCAGGGCGGTCAGGCCACCGGCGGCCAGGGCGTCGGCCAGTGGCAGCACGTCCTGTTCACGAGCGATGGTGATCACCGGCAGAATCCGCGCCTTGGCGCAGAGGCTGTCGATCAGGGCAACTTTGTCCGCCATGGATACGGTCGGGGATGGGGTTGTCATAGCGGCTGTTCCTTGGCTCATGGGCACCAGTAAATCTCTAACGTAGGTTGCAAAAACGCGCGAATCGGCATGGCGGCGACATCGTCGACGGCCAATGCGGCACTCAGGGTGGTCAGCTTGGACTGACCGGAAATCGATAGCACTTTGTGTTTGGCCGACGCCAGCAGCGCACGGCTCATGGTCAGGCGCTGATGCGGCACGGTCGGTGCCAGCATCGGGTAGCAACGACGTGTGCCGTCGACTTTCAAGGCGTCAGCCAGGTTCGGGCTGTTCGGGAACAACGAGGCGGTGTGGCCGTCGTCACCCATGCCCAGCACCAGCACGTCGATCACCGGCAGTTCGGACAACAAACGGTCGGCTTGCTCGGCTGCCTGTTCCAGGTTGGCGCTGGCGCTGTACAGGTTCAGGAACTGAGCCTTGGCCGCCGGGCCTTGCAACAGATAACGCTTGAGCAGACCAGCATTGCTGTCGGGATGTTCTACCGGCACCCAACGCTCGTCAGCCAGGCTGACCACCACGTTCGACCAGTCAAGCGCCTGCTTGGCCAGGTGCTGGAAAAACGCCACCGGACTGCGACCGCCAGACACTACCAGCGTGGCGGTGCCCTGGGCTTCGATCGCTTCGCCCAGTTGCTTGGCCACCGACAGTGCCAGGGCTTGCGCCAACAGCACCGGGCTCTTGAACTCATGGGCGTTGACGCCCTGAGGCAGTTTCAATTCAGATATCGCCATACCACGACCTCCCGTCCCGCGTGATCAGAGCAATGGAGCTCATCGGTCCCCAGGACCCGGCCGCGTACGGCTTGGGCGCATCACCGGATTTTTTCCACCCGGCGATCAACTGGTCACACCACTTCCACGCGGCTTCGATTTCATCTTTACGGACAAACAGGTTCTGATTGCCGCGCATCACTTCCAGCAACAACCGCTCGTAGGCATCGGGAATCCGCGCGCTGCGATAAGTGTCGGAAAAATTCAGCTGCAACGGACCGCTGCGCAGCTGCATGCCCTTGTCCAGGCCTTGTTCTTTGGTCATCACGCGCAAGGAAATACCTTCGTCCGGTTGCAGGCGGATAATCAGCTTGTTGCTGATTTGCAGGCGCTGCTCAGGGGCGAAGATGTAGTGCGACGGTTCCTTGAAGTGGATGACGATCTGCGACAGTTTCTGCGGCATGCGTTTGCCGGTGCGTAGGTAAAACGGTACGCCGGCCCAACGCCAGTTGCGGATATCGGCACGCAAGGCGACGAAGGTTTCGGTGTCGCTCTGGGTGTTCGAATTAGGCTCTTCCAGGTAACCCGGCACCGGCTTGCCTTCGCTGTAGCCGGCGATGTATTGACCGCGCACCACTTGAGTGGTCAGGCCTTCCGGGCTGATCGGCGCCAGTGCCTTGAGGACTTTGACTTTCTCGTCGCGGATGCTGTCGGCGGACAAGTCGGCCGGGGGGTCCATGGCGATCAGGCAGAGCAGTTGCAGCAGGTGATTCTGGATCATGTCCCGCAGCTGTCCGGCCTTGTCGAAGTAACCCCAGCGGCCTTCGATCCCGACCTTCTCGGCCACGGTGATTTCCACGTGGGAGATGTAGTTCTGGTTCCACTGGGTTTCGAACAGGCTGTTGGCGAAACGCAGGGCGATCAGGTTTTGAACCGTCTCTTTACCCAGGTAATGGTCGATGCGGTAGGTGCGGTTTTCCGGGAAGAACTGCGCCACCGCGTCGTTGACCTTGCGCGAGGATTCCAGGTCGGAGCCGATGGGTTTTTCCAGCACCACGCGGGTGTTTTCCGCGAGGCCGACCTTGGCCAGGTTCTCGCAAATCGCGCCATACACAGCGGCCGGCGTGGCGAAGTAGGCAATCACGCGTTGGGCACTGCCGGCCATTTCGGCCAGGGCGATGTAATCGTCAGCCTTGAGGAAGTCCACGTGCAGGTAGGTCAGCCGCGCCAGAAAGCGCTCGACCACCGCTTCGTCCAGCTCTTTAGCGCCCACATAACGACGCAGTTCGGCGCCGATGAATGCCAGGTGCTGCTGCTCGGTGCCGGGCTCGCGGGCCAGCGCGATAATGCGCGTATCCTCGTGCAGAAGGCCTGCGCCATCGAGTTGATAGAGGGCAGGAAACAGCTTGCGCAAGGCCAGGTCGCCGAGGGCGCCGAACAAGGCAAAGGTGCACGGTTCAACCGTAATCGAAGGCATGATGTTTGTTCTTTTATCAAGTTAAGCTACAAATACCTTTTTTCAAGGCATCGCTCAAGAGAAAATGTAGTAATAACCACAACATTTTCGCAAAATACAGATTCCGAGTGGTAGCCGGTCGGAGCCATCAGTAGGATAGGCCACCGTTTGGGGCCGCATCAAAGGCCCTTTTGGCATAGCCGAACTCTAATTTGCGCTGCTGACCCAAGGAACATATATGGACCGCGTGCGAAATTTACTGGAACAGATCCAGAATCGCCTTGAAGACCTGAACAAGGCTGAACGTAAAGTCGCCGAAGTGATCCTGCTCAACCCACAGCAGGCCACCCGGTTCAGCATCGCCGCGCTCGCCCAGGCCTCCAAGGTCAGCGAGCCGACCGTCAACCGCTTCTGCCGTTCGTTCGGCGTCAGCGGCTACCCGGAACTCAAACTTCAGCTGGCCCAGAGCCTGGCCAGTGGCGCGGCATATGTCAGCCGCGCGGTCGAGGCCGATGACAACCCTGAAGCCTATACAAAGAAGATTTTCGGCAGCGCCATCGCCTCGCTGGACAGTGCCTTGCAGGCGCTGGACCCGAACCTGATCAGCCGCGCCGTCGACCTGTTGATCCAGGCTCGGCAGATCCACTTCTTCGGCCTCGGCGCCTCGGCCCCGGTGGCGCTGGATGCGCAGCACAAATTCTTCCGTTTCAACCTGGCCGTCACCGCCCATGCCGATGTGCTGATGCAACGCATGATTGCGTCGGTGGCGCACACCGGCGAGTTGTTCGTGATCATTTCCTACACCGGCCGCACCCGCGAACTGGTGGAAGTGGCGCGCATCGCCCGTGAGAACGGTGCGTCGGTGCTGGGCCTGACCGCCGAGGGTTCGCCGTTGGCCAAGGCCAGTACGCTGAGCCTGAATATTCCGCTGCCGGAAGACACCGACATCTACATGCCGATGACCTCGCGCATCATCCAGCTGACCGTGCTGGACGTGCTGGCGACCGGCATGACGCTGCGCCGTGGGGTGGATTTCCAGCCGCATTTGCGCAAGATCAAAGAGAGCCTGAATGCGAGCCGGTATCCGGTTGGGGATGAGTTCAACTAACCCTGCATCTCCGCAGCCTGGCCCGGCCTCTTCGCGAGCAGGCTCGCTCCCACATTTTGGAATGCATTCCCCCTGTGGGAGCTTGCTCCGGGCGGCGTTCCGACGAAGGGGCCAGCCGCAACATCGCAAATCTTGAGCTAAACCCCCACACGCGCCTGCAAACTCAAATGCGCCCTCTCCCCCGGCGCCAGGCTCAGGCTGTGTGCGCCGCCGCTCGCCGCTTCCACACACACGAACTCTGAAATCTCGTTCCAGCTCACCCCCAGCAATGGCCGCGAACCGGGATGCCAGACCACCGTGTCCGAATGGTCGCCGGTATCGATGCACAATTCACGTTGCCAGGCGTGGTCCTTGAGCTGCAATTCGCCGTCATGCTGGAACACACGCTGGCACCCGCCATCGACTCGCAACTCACCTTCCTGCTGGCAGACCTGTCGGTTCAAATGGTCATAACCCTGCGCGCCCTCGAGCCCAGACAGCGCTATCTCGCCCACATCACCAATACGCCAGTAAGCGTGCAACGCCTGACTCAATTGGCAGGGCAAGGTGTCTTGATGCTCGGTGCTCAAGCGCAAATCCATGCGTTCACCCAGATGCGCATGCAGGTCCACTTGCCAGTCGCACAGCTGCAGTTGCCAGTGCAATCGCACGCCATCGTCGTCGTGGCTGCTGTCGAGCAACTTCCAGTCGATCAGCCGTGCCCAACCATGGGAAGGCCACGCGTTTTCGCTCGGATGACGGCCGTACCACGGCCAGCACACGGGCACGCCACCACGAATCGCCCCCACCTGCGGCCACTTCGCCGCGCACCAGAGCCATGGCTTCTGACCCGTGGGCTGGAAATGCAGCAACTGCGCGCCCTGGCGACTGAACACCGCCTGACACAGCGGATGATCGATCACCAACACGTCGCGCTTCTGATAGCGCTCCCACGCAAACACCGGACGTTCGCGCAAGGATTTGAAGAAGCGTTGTAGCGGATGCTCATGCATGTGCCACGGTCCTGAAAATCATCTGTTGCCGGGGTGCGCCGCCCCAAAAAAAAGCGGACAGCCTGGGCTGTCCGCAAATATGCGCACATAGAGAGGAGCTTATCGCAACAGCGTTAGAACACCGACTGAATTTTCAGGCCGGCCACCAGCGCGTTATCGACTTCATCCACACCGCCTGGATGAGTGATGTATTGCAGGTTAGGACGCACGGTCAGCCAGTTGGTAACGTGGAAGCCGTAGTTGAGTTCGTAGTTGTATTCGGTGGTCCGCAGTGGCGAGAACAGTGGGTTCTCGTAATCAGTGACATTGTTGGACGCGTTGACCAGCTCGGCGTTTTTCTTCACGTCATCGTTAACGTGGGTACGGGCGAAACCGATGCCCATGTCATCTTTAGGACGCGCGTCGAATGGGCCCTTGTACACAAACATCAGCGACTGGTAGTTGTCGACGAAGTTGGTGTCCTTGTCGTGGAACGTGGCGTTGGCTGCAATGTTCAGACCGCGGGTCTTGTCACCGTTGTGGCTGGTGAGTTGTTGCTGCGCAACGAACCAGTAGCCGTGCTTGCTGCTGTGGCTACGATAGGCGTTACCGCTGGTGGCCGCATCATTGCCGTTGTCGTCCTTGAGAACGTCATTGGCCTCGGCGGTGCTTTTGTAGTAACCGACACGGTATTCGCCCGGCAGGTTGTTAGGGTTCGGCAACCAGACCAGTTCGACCGGCAACACGGTACCCGCAGTGCCACTGCCGCTGAGCTTGAAGCCGTTACCGTGCTCAAGTTGCGACGGGTTCTGGTTGTACGCGCCGATCTGCGCATAGAACTCAGGCGAGATGTTGTACTTCACGCGGACCGCTGCCTGCATGACCGGCCAGTTGTACCAGATGTTGGTGGCCCAGTTACCCACTTGGGAACCGCAGAACGCCAGGTTCTGGAATTCGCACGGGAAGGTGTTGAAGTCTTCGCCTTCGCCGAAGTAACCGGCCTTGACGTCCAGTTTGCCGTCGAGGAACTGGTGCTTGATCCACAACTGGGTCAGACGAACCATGTGGCCACGGCCGTAGACTTCCTGCGAGGAACTCAAGGTGCCGGCACGCGGATCGCCGACACGGTCGTTGGAGATGTTTTCACCGTTACGGTTGGTCAGCTGGATCTTGGCCTGGGTGTTATCCCAACCAAACAGCTTTTCCAGGTCCAGCGCCGCCCCCAGGCCGAACTGGTCCGCGTAACGCGCGGTCTTGTCGTCGTTGAAACCGCCGTGGAGGTTGCCGCCGACTTCACCGACGTAGTCCATCTTGATGTCGATGCCTTGCTCGATCAGCTTGGTCCGCTCGCCACCCCAATCACCGGTCATCCATTCGGAGTCAGCGCTGAACGCGTCAGCCGCGTGCACACTACCGGCCAGCATCATGGCTGCAACTGCTGACAACTGGCAGATAAGCTGAGCGTTGTTGTTCTTCTTCATCCCTACATCCTCGTTTTATTGTTATTAACTGTTTTCTAACGCGGTTACATCCCCTGTGGGAGTGAGCAAGCTCACTCCCACCTTGATCTTCAGCGGCCTTTGAATTGGGCCACGTTGGCGCTGTGCGCCTCGGCTTTTGGTTCGCCGGCAACTCCTAACCGTTCCCCGGTCTTGGCATCGAACAACAACACTTTCGACGGATCGAATTGCAGGGTCAGGGTTTCGCCCGGCGCCGGTGCAACGTCCGGTGCCAGACGGCAGCAGACTTTGGTTTCATTCAGATTGACGAACACCAGGGTGTCGGGACCGGTCGGTTCGGTGACCTGGACTTCAGCGCGAATGGTCGGCAAACCGTTCGGCTCGCCGTTCGCCAGCACGATCTGCTCAGGGCGCATGCCGAGGATCACTTCGCGGTCTTCGAGACCGGCGTCCTGCATGCCCAGCGGCAATTCACAACGGGCCTGGCCGCTGTCGAGCAACGCCAGCAGACGACCGTCCTTGCGCTGCAAACGCAGGGGGATGAAGTTCATCGGCGGTGAACCAATGAAGCTCGCCACGAACAGGTTGGCCGGGTTGTTGTAGATGTCTTTCGGCGTTCCGAACTGCTGGATGATCCCGTCCTTCATCACCGCCACTTTGTCGCCCAGGGTCATCGCTTCGATCTGGTCGTGGGTCACGTAGACCGTGGTGGTTTTCAGGCGCTGGTGCATCAGTTTCATTTCGGTGCGCATCTCGACCCGCAGCTTGGCGTCGAGGTTGGACAGCGGTTCGTCGAACAGGTAGATCTTCGGCCGACGCGCCAGGGCACGGCCCATGGCCACGCGCTGTTGCTGGCCACCGGAGAGCTGGCCGGGCTTGCGGTTGAGCAGGTGTTCGATCTGCAACAGCTTGGACACCCGCGCCACTTCCGTTTCGATGTCGGCAGCGGGCATCTTGCGAATCTTCAAGCCGAAGGCGATGTTCTCGCGCACGCTCATGGTCGGGTACAGCGCGTAGGACTGGAACACCATGGCGATGTCGCGGTCTTTCGGGCTCATGCCACTGACGTCCTGATCATCGATCATGATCGCGCCGCCGGTGATGGTTTCCAGGCCGGCGATGCAATTCATCAGGGTCGATTTGCCACAACCCGAAGGTCCGACCAGGATCAGGAACTCACCGTCCTTGATCGACAGATGGATGTCCTTGAGGGTGTCCGGCAGGCCGGGGCCATAGGTCTTGTTTACATTGCGAAGTTCGAGCGTAGCCATGATTACCCCTTGACTGCGCCGGCCGTCAGCCCGCGCACGAAATACTTGCCTGCGACCACATAGACCAGCAGGGTCGGCAGCCCGGCGATCATCGCCGCCGCCATATCAACGTTATATTCCTTGGCCCCGGTACTGGTGTTGACCAGGTTGTTCAGCGCCACCGTGATGGGTTGCGAGTCACCGCTGGAGAACACCACGCCGAACAGGAAGTCGTTCCAGATCTGAGTGAACTGCCAGATCAGGCAGACCATGATGATCGGGGTGGACATCGGCAGGATGATCAGTCGGAAGATCGTGAAGAAACCCGCGCCATCGAGCCGCGCCGCCTTCACCAGTGCATCGGGAACGCTGACGTAGTAGTTACGGAAAAACAGCGTGGTGAACGCCAGGCCGTAAACCACGTGGACGAACACCAGGCCCGTGGTGGTGCTGGCCAGGCCCATCTTGCCGAGGGTAAACGAGGCCGGCAGCAGGACGGTCTGGAACGGCAGGAAGCAACCGAACAACAGCAGGCCGAAAAACAACTGCGAGCCGCGAAAGCGCCACATCGACAGCACATAGCCGTTCAACGCGCCGATGGCGGTGGAGATCAAGACTGCCGGGACGGTGATCTTGATCGAGTTCCAGAAATACCCGTCGACGGTGCCCCAGGCCTTGACCCAGCCAATGCCGCTGACCACGGTCGGCCAGCTCAGCAGGTTGCCGGTGTTGATGTCTTCCGGTGTCTTGAAGCTGGTCAACAGCATGACCACCAGCGGTATCAGGTAAAGGAATACGGCGAGGATCAGCACGCCGTAAATCGCGATGCGACTCAGGCTGATGGAAGGTTTGGCAGCGAAACTAGTCATGACGCTTGGTCCTCAGCTCGGAGTACAGGTAAGGCACGATGATTGCGAGAATCGCACCGAGCATCAGAATCGCACTGGCCGAGCCCATGCCCATCTGGCCGCGACTGAAGGTGAAGGAATACATGAACATCGCAGGCAGGTCGGAGGAATAACCCGGGCCGCCGGCGGTCATTGCTGCGACAAGGTCGAAGCTCTTGATCGCGATGTGAGCCAGGATCATCACGGCGCTGAAGAACACCGGACGCAGGCTCGGCAACACCACTTTGAGGTAAATGCGCGGCATGCTCGCGCCATCGATCTGGGCGGCACGGATGATCGATTGATCAACGCCACGCAGGCCGGCGAGGAACATCGCCATGATGAAACCCGAGGCTTGCCAGACCGCAGCAATCACCAGGCAATACACCACGCGATCCGGGTCGATCAGCCAGTCCAGGCGAAAGCCTTCCCAGCCCCAGTCACGCAGCAATTTGTCCAGGCCCATGCCAGGGTTGAGCAGCCATTTCCAGGCGGTACCGGTGACGATCATCGAGAGCGCCATCGGGTACAGGTAAATGGTGCGAATGAAACCTTCGCGACGAATGCGCTGATCGAGAAACACCGCCAGCAGCACACCGATCACCAGCGTGATGCCAATGAACATGCCGCCGAACAGGGCCAGGTTCTTGCTCGCCACCCACCAACGGTCGTTGTCGAACAGCCGCTGGTATTGAGCCAGGCCTGCCCACTTGTAGGTCGGCAGAAAGGTCGAACTGGTGAACGACAGAACGAACGTCCACAGGATGTAGCCATAGAAGCCCACCAGAACGATGAACATGCTCGGCGCCAGCACCAGTTTAGGGAGCCAGCGTTGCAATGCATCGAACGGCGAGGCCTTGCTGAACACAGCAACAGAACTCATGGGGAAATCCAGTACGAGAGAAATTTACTTTGGAAATGCTGCCCTTGTAGGAGCCGGCTTGCTGGCGATTGCGGTGTGTCAGTTGATAAATCTGGTGACTGACAGTCCGCTATCGCCAGCAAGCCGGCTCCTACAGGGGCCAGGCATTACTTGGCAGACTTGACCGCTGCGCCGAGTTTCTTGGCGGCATCGGCCGGGTCGGCTTTCGGGTCGTTGATGTAGTTGGTCACCACATCAAAGAACGCACCCTGTACGGCCAGTGTGGTCGCCATGTTGTGCGCCATGCTCGGCTGCAGGCCGCCGGACTTGGCGTCCGCCAGGAAGTCCTTGGCAGCGGTCTGGGCGCAGGAGTCGAAACCGTACTTGTCCATGTCGGCCAGCATGTCGTTGCGAACCGGGATCGAGCCCTTGTTGATACTGAAGACTTTCTGGAAGTTCTCACCCAGGACGATCTTGGCGATGTCCTGCTGACCGGCCGCAGTGCCCGCGTCTTTCTGCTTGAACACAGCCAGGGAGTCGATGTTGTAGGTGAAGGCCTTGTCGGTGCCCGGGAACGCTACGCACTCGTAGTCCTTGCCGGCGACTTTCTTGGCGGCGGTCCATTCGGACTTGGCCCAGTCACCCATGATCTGCATGCCGGCCTTGCCGTTGATGACTTTGGCCGCTTCCAGGTTCCAGTCCTGGCCTTTGCCGTCGACGTCCATATAGGTCGCGACTTTCTTCAGCTCGGTCAGCGCCTTGACCATTTCCGGACCGGTCAGCGCAGCGTTGTCCAGATCGACCAGGGCTTTCTTGTAGCCATCGACCCCCATGACCGAAAGCACCACGGCTTCGAACACGGTGCTGTCCTGCCAAGGCTGGCCGCCGTGGGCGAGCGGAATGAAGCCCGCAGCCTTGAGCTTGTCGCCGGCGGCGTAGAATTCTTCGAGGGTGGTCGGGTTTTTGGTGATGCCGGCTTTCTTGAAGACTTCCGGGTTGATCCACAGCCAGTTGACGCGGTGAATGTTCACCGGCACGGCCACGTAGTTACCCTCGTACTTCACGGTATCGGAGACTTTCTTGTCGAGCAGGCTGTCCCACTTCTCCGATTTGGCAACATCTTTCAGGACGTCGGTGTCGAGCAGGCCGGTAGACGCCCATTCCTGGATGTCCGGACCTTTGATCTGCGCCACACCTGGCGGGTTACCGGCAACGGCACGGCTCTTGAGCACGGTCATGGCGGTAGCACCGCCACCCCCGGCAACAGCGCCGTCCTTCCAGGTGAAGCCGTCTTTTTCGACTTGGGCCTTGAGCACATCGACCGCTGCTTTTTCACCACCCGACGTCCACCAGTGAACCACTTCCACGGAACCTTTGGATTCGGCGGCAAGCACACTGAGAGGGATCGCAGACAGGGAGACGAGAGAAATGACAGTAGCGAGGCGAGAAATCGCATTCATCTAGAAGTACCTTTCTTGTTGTTATGCATGCAAGTCTGGTGCTTGCGCTGCATAGGATTTTAAACAGGAGTTAGCCCCTCGCAGGTAACGAAGGGACGCTTGAATGTCACCACATGGTTACACAGGAACGCTCTGGGACAACCTTGCCAGAGCCGTGGCCATGCTGGGTGCCAGGGGCAGTCGCGGAATCAATACGGCTTGCCAGGCGTGATACAGATCGGGTTTACCCGCCCAGATGTCAGCGCTTGGGCGATTCTGCGGATCGAGTTCGTGATGCCAGCTGCCGTCACAACGGTCGATGAAATGAGTGTCACAAAATTCCCAGAACAGCCGGTACCAGCGTTCGTATTGCTCATCGCCCGTGCGTTTAAGCAACGCGCTGGCGGCAGCGCTGGCTTCGCAATGGGTCCAGTGCAGGCGATGGCGAACCACCGCGCGGTTGTCCCAGTCGAGGGTGTAGACAATCCCCGGCAGCCCGTCGATATCCCAGCCGTGACGGCAGTTGTGGTCGAAAAGCTTTTGCGCGTCGGTGGCCAGCCAGCCCGGCGTGAGCATGCCGGCCTGAACCCGCGCTGCTTCGAGGTGCAGCAACAGGCGCGCCCACTCAAAACCGTGGCCCGGTGTGGTGCCGTAGGGGCGGAAACCATCGGCCGGGTTGTCGTGGTTGTATTCCCGTAGCGGCTGCCACTGGCGGTCGAAATGCTCGACCACCAAATAATCGTTGGCGGCGGCATGACCGTGGATCACCCGCTCGACAATGCGTTGCGCACGGCATAGCCAGCGGTTGTCTTCGGTGACATCGGCCAGCGCGAGGAAGGCTTCGGTGGCGTGCATGTTGCTGTTGGCGCCGCGATAAGCTTCTTCTTCGCTCCAGTCGCGGTTGAAGGATTCGCGCATGGCGCCCTCCTCCTCGCTCCAGAAATGCGTGTCGATGATGTTGATCGCATCATCGAGCAAGGCGTGTGCGCCGGGACGTTGCGCAACCACGGCAGAACTGGCGGCCAGGGCCACGAAGGCGTGCAGATAAGCGGCCTTGCAGGTGTTGTCATCCAGCGCATGGGCGACCGCAAACCAACCGCCATGCTCGGCATCGCGCAACGGGCCGCTGAGGGCCCGGACACCGTGATCCACCAGCTCGGCAAACCCCGGCAAGCCCTGAATATGCGCCATGGCGAAGCTGTGCGTCATGCGTGCGGTGTTCATGGTTTCAGCGCAGGCGTTGGCCGGGAGGTGGCCTTTTTCATCGAGATTGCCGAAACCGTCAGGCAGCTTTGAAGCCTTGGCGAATGCCAGCAGGCGCAGGCCTTCGGCGGCGAGCCATTGCTGATGGGCAGGCGCGTTCAGCCAACTGCTGAAGACCGGTTGGAAGGTGTCCATGGGGTGCCTTTTTTGTTGTTTTGACTGAGGGCAGTCTAAACAACGGGCGGGGATGGGCTTGTAACGAAGGGGGCGAGTTATGTCACTGGTTTGTGACATTTGGCCGGAGATATTTGTTTAATGGTCTGACGCCTTCGCGAGCAGGCTCGCTCCCACATTGGTTTGCGGTGTGCACAAATCCCCTGTGGGAGCGAGCCTGCTCGCGAAGAACGATAACGCGGTCTATCTAGTCAACACTGCGCGGCAACTGCAACGTCACCCGCAACCCACCCTCACGCAGGTTTTGCAGGCTGACCTCGCCACCATGGCTATGCGCAATGTTGCGCGCAATCCCCAACCCCAACCCATACCCCTGCTGCTGTCCGGCCAGGCGGAAGTGCGGTTCGAACACCTGCTCCAGCCGCTGTTCCGGCACGCCCGGCCCTTCGTCATCGACATGAAGGATGAACGCACTTTCATCGTCATCGATGTGCAAATGCGCGTTCTGCCCGTATTTCAGGGCATTGTCGATCAGGTTGCCAATGCAGCGCTTGAGCGCCAGCGGTTTACCCGGATACGCCGCCAGCGCCCGCCCCTGCTGGGTCACGCGGCCATTGCCGTTAGGCGCCAGGTACGGTTCCACCAGGCAATCGAGCACGTGGTTGAGGTCCACCGGTTCGATGTTTTCGTGAATGTCGGTGTCTTTCACGCATTGCAGCGCGCCTTTGACCAGCAACTCCAACTCATCCAGATCACGCCCGAACTTGGCTTGCAGCTTTTCGTCTTCGAGCAATTCCACGCGCAGGCGCAAACGGGTGATGGGCGTTCGCAAGTCATGGGAAATCGCGCTGAACAACTGGCTACGTTCCGTCAGGTAGCGGCTGATCCGTTCGCGCATGGCGTTGAACGCACGCCCCACTTCGACCACTTCACTGCCGCCGCCCTCGGCCACCGGTTGCACATCAGCCCCCAGCGACATGTCGCGCGCGGCCCGCGCCAGACGCTTGAGCGGCCGACTTTGCCAGTGCACCAGCAAGCCGATGAACAACAGCAAAAAGCTGCTGGTGAGGACGATGAACCAGACCTGTTGCGCCGGCAGACCTTGCTCTTCAAGACTGGTGTAGGGCTCGGGCAGCAACGAAGCGATGTACAGCCATTCACCCGGTGCCATCTGGATTTGCGTGACCAGCACGGGCGGGTTCACCGGTTCGAGGGTCAACGCGTAATGCGCCCAGGAGCGCGGCAGCTCGTCGAGTTTCAGCCCGCTGTTGAAGATCCGCAGGTCTTCAGGGCTGACGAAAGTCACCGAGATATCCGTGTCATGCCCCAGGGATTCGCGCAGCACCTGGTCCACCGCTTTGAGCACGGCTTCCTTGCGCGGGGTGATTGGCAACACTTCCATGCCGAGGGGTTTGTCGTTGAGCGTCACCACGAAACGGGTGCCGCCCATGCTGCGCAACTGATCCAGTACCAACGGCCGGAACGCGACCGGCAATGAGCGGAAGTAACTGACGCTGGCCGTCATCGAATGCGCCAGGCTGCGGGCGGCAGTGACCAGGCCTTCAAGCTGCGTGGCACGCAATTGCGAGACCCAGATCACGCTCGACAACGTCTGCGCAAACAGCACCGCCAGCAACGTCAGCAACAACATCCGCCCGAGCAGCGAACGCGGCACCGGCACACGGGCGGCGAGCTTATTGAGAAACTCAGTGGCCATTGCTGGCAACCACATTGGCTGCCAGTTGGTAGCCGCTGCCGCGTACGGTGCGGATCAGTCGTGGCGGTTTTTCCGTGTCGCGCAGACGCTGACGCAAGCGGCTGACCGCCATGTCGACGATACGGTCCAGCGGCATCAGATCGCGCCCGCGGGTGGCGTTGCCGATGGTGTCGCGGTCGAGGATTTCCTGCGGGTGATCGAGGAACAGCTTCAGCAGTGCAAAGTCGGCGCCGGACAGAATCACTTCTTCGCCATCGGTGTGGAACAGCCGGTGGCTGACCATGTCCAGGCGCCAGTCGTCGAACGCCAGCACTTCACCGCCATTACGCTCCTGACCGAATTGCGCGCGACGCAACAGGGCTTTGATGCGCGCCTGCAATTCTCGTGGGCTGAAAGGTTTGCCGAGGTAATCGTCGGCGCCCAGCTCCAGGCCGATAACGCGGTCGGCTTCGTCGGAACTGGCGGTGAGCATGATGATCGGCACCTGCGCCTGACGCGGGTGCTGGCGAACCCAGCGGCACAGGCTGAAGCCGTCTTCGTCCGGGAGCATCACATCGAGGATCACCAGATCGCTCGGGGCCTCGTTCAGGGCCTGGCGAAAACCCGCGCCATCGGGCGTGGTACGGACCTGGAAACCGGCGCGAGTCAGGTAGGTATCCAGCAACTCGCGTATCTCTTGATCGTCATCGACCAACAAAATCGACTTGTTGACTGAGCTCACGGGGCGGCGTCCTTGTTGTTTGAATTGGGCGGATTATGCCTGATGCACTGAATCTACAAACACCACAGAAACATCTGTGGGAAAACCAATGTGGGAGCGAGCCTGCTCGCGAAAGCGGTTTTACATTCAACACATTCGTTGACTGATACACCGCTTTCGCGAGCAGGCTCGCTCCCACAGGATTGCATTTCAAGTCGGGATGGATTGTTCCAATGCCACGCCCGCGCCCATCAGGCCGGAATACGGCGCTGTCACCAGCCACACCGGGATGCCTTTGAAGTAATCGCTCATGCAGCCCTTGTCGGCGAAGCACCGGGCAAATCCGCTTTCAAGGAAGAAATCGGCAAACCGCGGGATCACGCCACCGACGATGAACACACCGCCGCGCCCACCGGTGGTCAGCACGTTATTGCCGGCCACGCGACCGAGCCAGCAGCAGAATTGCTCCAGCACTTCCAGGGCAATCGGGTCGCCCGCGAGCCCGGCAGCGGTGATCGCTTCCGGCGTTTCGAGCACCGGCGTGTGGCCGTCCACTGCACAAATCGCCCGGTAAACCCGTGGCAAGCCGCCGCCGCTCAACGCAGTTTCAGCGCTGACATGCCCGATCTCATTGAAGATGTGTTGCCACAGCTGCGTTTCCCGCGGGCTGCTCAGCGGCAAATCGACGTGACCGCCCTCCCCCGGCAACGCGGCAAAACGCCCGTCGCCAAGGTCCAGCAAGGTCCCGACGCCCAAGCCAGTGCCCGGCCCAATCACCACCGCCGGCCGCAACGGTTCCGGGGTGCCTTCGCAGACCACCCGAAACTCACCCGGCTGCAAACGGGTCATGCCCAGCGCCATCGCCGAGAAGTCGTTGACCAGCAACAGTTGCTCGACCTGCAAGGTCTTGCAGAAACCCTTGCGGCTCAGCCGCCAGTGATTGTTGGTGAATTTAAATTCATCGCCACTCACCGGGCCTGCCACGGACAGGCACACCGAGCCGATCGAACCCGGCGCCAAGCCGAGTCCGCTCAGGTAGAGGCTGATCGCCTCTTCCGGGCTGGCGTGGTCGGCCGTCGCCAGCACCTGGACGCTTTCCAATTGCTGGTTTTTCCACAACGCGAAACGTGCGTTGGTCCCACCGATGTCACCGACCAAAGCCAGTTTCAATTAAGCGTCTCCAGGGCAGAAGTAAAGGCGCTGGCGCCCTGCTCTGCGGAGCTGAAGGCCATGCGCATGAAACCAAACAGCTCGCGTCCGCTGCCAATGTTATTGCCCAACAGGCCCTTGGCAGGCTCGCGCGCTGCGAATTCGTCGGCGTCCACCTTAAGCTCCAGGGTGCCTTTGACGCCATCGACGCGGATGATATCGCCCTCTTGCACCCGCGCCAAAGCGCCACCGACATACGCTTCGGGGCTGACGTGAATCGCCGCCGGGATTTTCCCCGAGGCGCCGGACATGCGTCCGTCCGTGACCAACGCCACTTTGAAGCCGCGATCCTGCAGCACACCAAGGAACGGCGTCATCTTGTGCAGTTCCGGCATGCCGTTGGAACGCGGGCCCTGGAAGCGCATCACCGCGACAAAATCCTTCTCCAGCAGACCGGCCTTGAAGGCGTCTGCCAGGTCCTGCTGATCCTGGAACACCATGGCCGGTGCTTCGACGATCTGGTTTGCCAGCGCTACGGCCGAGACTTTCATCACGCCGCGACCGAGGTTTCCTTCCATCACCCGCAAACCGCCCTCAGGCGAGAACGCACGAGCGACCGGGCGCAGGATGCTTTCGTCGAGGCTGTCGGTCACGCCTTCGCGCCAGACCAGTTCGCCGTTATCGAGGAACGGCTCCATGGTGTAACGGCGCAGGCCGTGACCGAGCACGGTGTTGACGTTTTCGTGCAACAGCCCGGCGTCCAGCAGTTCGCGGATCAGGAACGACATGCCGCCCGCTGCCTGGAAGTGGTTGATGTCAGCTTTGCCGTTCGGGTAGACGTGGCTCAGTGTCGGCACGACTTCGGAGAGGTCGGCCATGTCCTGCCAGGTCAACTGAATGCCCGCCGCCATGGCGATGGCCGGCATGTGCAAGGTGTGGTTGGTCGAGCCGCCGGTGGCGTGCAGTGCCACGATGGAGTTGACCAGCGAACGCTCGTCGACGATTTCGCCGATCGGCATGAAGTCGCCGTTCTGCTTGGTCAAACGTGTGACCTGATGCGCCGCTTCGCGGGTCAGGGCATCGCGCAACGGCGTGTTCGGATTGACGAAGGACGCACCCGGCAAGTGCAGGCCCATGACTTCCATCAGCAACTGGTTAGTGTTGGCGGTGCCGTAGAACGTGCAGGTGCCAGGGCTGTGATAGGAGTTCATTTCCGACTCCAGCAACTCTTCGCGACTGGCCTTGCCTTCGGCGTAGCGCTGGCGCACATCGGCTTTCTGCTTGTTGGAAATGCCCGAGACCATCGGCCCGCCCGGCACAAAAATCGTCGGCAGATGACCGAAACGCAACGCGCCCATCATCAGGCCCGGCACGATCTTGTCGCAGATGCCGAGCATCAGCGCGCCGTCGAACATGTTGTGGGACAGCGCCACGGCGGTGGACATCGCGATCACTTCGCGGCTCGGCAGGCTCAGTTCCATGCCCGGCTCGCCCTGGGTTACGCCGTCGCACATGGCCGGGGTGCCGCCGGCGAACTGGCCGACCGAACCGATCTCGCGCAGCGCTCGTTTGATCTGTTCCGGAAAGACTTCGTACGGCTGATGCGCCGAAAGCATGTCGTTATATGACGAAACTATTGCGATGTTGGCGGAGTTCATCATCCGCAGGCTGTTCTTGTCTTCGGTGCCGCAACCCGCCACGCCGTGGGCGAAGTTGGCGCATTGCAGCTTGCCGCGCATCGGACCGTCGCTGGCCGCACCGCGAATCAGTGCAAGGTAGGCCTCACGCGTGGCGCGGCTACGGGCGATAAGCCGTTCAGTGACCTCAAGGACGCGGGGATGCATGTGTAGAACTCCAGGCTAACGGATGTGGCGACCTGATTGTCTATGCTGAACAAGGACCGTTGTGATTGGGATGACAAACGGTTTTTCTTGATCGGTCGGACCAGTTGATTCAGGTCACTCGTTGTAGATTGAACAAAATATTGCCATTAAAAAGGCTTGTTTTCTATTTTTATGCGAATAATCTTGTAATTCCAACAACAAAACGACGGCGGCGCTGTAAATGACTCTTCGAATCGCAATCAATGGTTTTGGCCGGATTGGCCGCAACGTCCTGCGCGCACTGTATACCCAAGGCTATCGCCAGGATCTGCAGATCGTGGCCATCAACGATTTGGGAGACAGCGCAATCAACGCTCATCTGCTCAAGTACGACACTGTTCACGGCACGTTCGACGCCGATGTTCAGCACGATAATGAGAGCCTCACGGTCAACGGCGACCGAATTGCGGTCAGCGCCATTCGCAACCCGGCCGAGTTGCCATGGGCTGCGGAAAAGATTGATGTGGTGTTCGAATGCACCGGTCTGTTCACCGACCGCGCCAAAGCCGCCGCGCATATTACGGCCGGCGCACGCAAAGTCATCATCTCGGCACCGGCCAAGGGCGCCGACGCCACCGTGGTGTATGGGGTGAACCACGACATTTTGCGCCAGCATCACCAGATCATTTCCAACGCGTCGTGCACCACCAACTGCCTGGCCCCGGTGGCTCAGGTGCTGCACCGTGAACTGGGAATCGAGAGCGGTCTGATGACCACGATCCACGCCTACACCAACGACCAGAACCTGACCGACGTCTACCACACCGACCCGTACCGCGCCCGCTCCGCCACGCAAAACATGATCCCGAGCAAGACCGGCGCGGCTGAAGCCGTTGGCCTGGTGCTGCCGGAACTGGCGGGCAAACTGACCGGCATGGCCGTGCGTGTTCCGGTGATCAACGTGTCGCTGGTGGACCTGACCGTTCAGCTGAAACGCGAAGCGTCGGCCGAAGAAGTGAATGCACTGCTTAAAGAAGCCAGCCAGCACTCGAAAATTCTCGGCTACAACACCTTGCCGCTGGTTTCCAGTGACTTCAACCACAACCCGCTGTCGTCGATCTTCGACGCCAACCACACCAAATCCAGCGGCAAACTGCTGAAGGTGCTGGCCTGGTACGACAACGAATGGGGCTTCTCCAACCGCATGCTCGATAACTGCCTGGCGTTGTGTAACGCCGAGTAACCCGACATCCCTGAGGATATCCCCTGTGGGAGCGAGCAGGCTCGCTCCCACACAGGTTTTGTGGCGTTCTGAAATCAATACTTGACCACCCGACTAGATGATAAGCATTATCATTCGCTCGAAATGGATCAGGTTCCCCCGTGAGTCAATCTCGCTTCAATCACGTCTTCATCGCCCAGCGGGTTTCGCTGCTGCGCACGTTGGAGCGGATGGTCAACAATCACAGCACCGCCGAAGACCTCTTGCAGGAGACCTACCTGCGAGTGACCCGGGCGCTCAGTGAACGGGCCATCGATCACCTTGAACCCTTCGTTTTCCAGACCGCCCGCAACCTGGCGCTGGACCATTTGCGCGCGCGCCGCATCCAGTCCCGGACGATGCTCGACGACGTGCCGCTGGACGTGGTGGAAAGTATCGCCGCCCCTGCCAGCAGTGCCGAGGATGCCGCCCATGCCGAACAGTTACTGGAGCGTTTGAACGTGAGCCTCGGTGAACTGAGTCAGCGTCAGCAACAGATTTTCATCCTCAGCCGCCTGCACGGGCATAGCTACCTGGAGATTGCCGAGAAGCTCGACGTCTCCTTGAGCACGGTGCAGAAGGAACTGAAGCTGATCATGGCGATCTGCATCGGTGTCGCCGAGCGGTTAAACGGCGACTGACCTCGCCAGGCTTTGCTACCCTTGCCCGACTTCCAGGCTTTACTAAAAAAACAGCCGTGCACAGACACTGCCGAGGAAACACCGTGACGGACACCCACCGCTCCTCTGCGCCCTCCCCGGCGCGGGACGCCGCAAGCGCGATGGACCAGGCCCTGGACTGGCTGATCGTGCTGGGCAGTCCGAGCGAGGAACAGACGCAAGCGTTTCATGACTGGCTGGCTGCCGATCCGCTGCATGCCGAAGCATTCGCCAAGGCGCAGGCCATCTGGGATGGCCCGCAAGTCGTGCAATGCGCACAACAACTGGCCTCCCGACCGCCGAAAGTGACCGTCCTGTCGCGCCTGCGTCCGCACTGGAAACCGCTGGCGACTGCCGCCGTGTTGATCCTCGGCCTGTTCAGTTTCAGCAACCTGCCGATGCGCCTGCAGGCCGATCATTTGACCGTGATTGGCGAACGCCAGCGCCTGCAACTGGAGGACGGTTCGAAAGTCCTGCTCAATACCAACTCGGCGTTTTCCAGCACCATCAACGATCAGCAGCGCGTGGCCCGGTTGTATCAGGGCGAGGCGTTTTTCGAAGTGCCGGCCAATCGTGGCCAGCCACTGCAAATCGACGCCGGGCCGGTCACCGCCAGCGTGCGCGATACCGCGTTTGCCGTGCGCTATCTGGACGGCGTGACGCAGGTTCGGGTGCAGCGCGGCGATGTCGACTTGCGTGCGACCCATGACGATGCGCGCATACGACTCTCGGCCGGTGAAAGCATCCGCATCGGCCCCAACGGTTTCGACCGCCCGGCCAAGCTTGATGCCGCCACCGACCTGGCGTGGGTCCAAGGCCGACTGGTGTTCGAAAACTGCCCGCTAAGCCAGGTGCTGGCCGAGTTGCGTCGCTACTATCCGGGCTGGATCATCAACACCAATGAGCAACTGGCCGACGTCGCCGTGACCGGCAATTACCGTCTCGACCAGCCGCTGGACGTGGTCCGCTCCCTTGCTCACATCACCTCCGCACGGCTTCAGGAATTCCCCGCGCTGGTGATCCTGAACTAAATGAGAATTATTTTTACTCGATAGCTGAAGCTCGTTCGTCTCGTTATAGCCAATGCAATTGATTCGCATCTCGACATGCCAATCAGCACCTATAAAGATTCGTGCGACACGGAGCGCTATCGATGTCCTCTCGCCTTACCCGCCAGTCCTCTTCACCTTCCCGCGTGCTGTCGCTGCTGACCGCAGCCATCCTGATGGCGGCAGCCGCGCCGCTCATGGCCGCCACCGCGGCCGAGCAGTCGACCCGCAACAGCGGTGATTACTCATTCGCGATCCCTCAGCAGTCGCTGGTCTCGGCACTCAATGCCTTTACCGCCGTAACCGGCTGGCAGGTCGGCTTGCCGGCAGAACTGGCGCAAGGCGTGGCGTCGCCGGGTGTGCGCGGTTCGTTGCCGCCGGAAAAAGCCCTCGATCGCCTGTTGGTGGGGACCAACCTGAGCTATCGCAAACTGGGCACCCATAACATTGTGCTGGAGAAGCGCAGCAACAGCGGTGTGCTCAACCTGGAACAGGTGACCATCAGCGCCACCCGTAACGAACAGGACGTGAACAGTGTGCCGAGCACGGTCAGCGTTTATACCCGTGAAGACCTGGACCGCAACAACGTCAATAACATCAAGGAACTGGTGCGCTACGAACCGGGTGTTTCGGTCGGCGGCGCCGGCCAGCGCGCCGGCCTCACGGGCTACAACATCCGCGGCATCGACGGCGACCGCGTGCTGACCCAGGTTGACGGTGTACAAGTGCCCGACAGTTTCTTCAATGGCCCCTATGCCCAGACCAACCGCAACTACGTCGACCCGGAAATCGTCAAACGCGTGGAAATCCTCCGCGGCCCGGCATCGGTGCTGTACGGCAGCAACGCCATCGGTGGCGCGGTCAGCTACTACACACTGGATGCGGACGACATCATCAAGCCAGGCAAGGACGTCGGCGCACGCCTGAAAACCGGTTACAGCTCGGCCGATGAAAGCTGGCTGACCTCCGGCACCGTGGCCGGCCGCACCGGCGAGTTCGACGGCTTGTTGCACCTGAGCCAGCGCAACGGCCATGAAACCGAATCCTACGGCGAAACCGGTGGCACCGGCCTCAACCGCACCGAGGCCAATCCCGAAGACGTGCGCACCACCAGCGTGCTGGCCAAACTCGGTTGGGATTACGCCGACGACGCGCGCCTGGGCCTGACGTACGAGCACTACAAGGACGACGTCGACACCAACCAGTTGAGCGCTGTGGGCGGTCCGTTCAACGCAGGGCGCGGTTTCGGTTTCTATAAATCGCGCACCGGTAACGACACGATCACCCGTGAACGTTTCGGCATCGATCACACCTTCGGCCTGGACACCGTTCTGGCCGACAACATCAAATGGTCGCTGAATTACCAGATCGCCAAGGCTGATCAAAGCACCGAAGAGATCTACGCGCCGTCGCGTACCGTGCTGCGCAACCGCGACACCACGTACAAGGATCGCCAATGGGTCTTCGATGCCCAGGTCGACAAGTCGTTTGCCATCGCCGAGACCGATCACCTCGTGACCTACGGCACCACCATCAAGCAGGATAAAGTCACCGGTTTGCGCACCGGCAGCGGCACCTGCCTGACCGTGGCCGGCGCCTGCCGGGTGATCGGTGCGCCGAGCGCCGCCGATACCCTGAAACCGGCCAGCGATTTCCCGGACCCGACCATTACCAGCTACAGCCTGTTCGCCCAGGATCAGATCAACTGGGGCAACTGGACCTTCCTGCCCGGCGCGCGCTACGACTACACCAAGCTTACGCCGCATGTCACCGACGAGTTCCTCGCCACCGCCGACCAAAGCGGCAACGGCGTCGTCAGCGAAGACACCAAGACCTGGCATCGCCTGTCGCCAAAACTCGGCACCACTTATAGCTTCAATGACAACTACACGTGGTACGGCCAATACGCCGAAGGCTTCCGCACGCCGACGGCCAAGGCCTTGTACGGTCGCTTTGAAAACCTTGCGGGCGGTTATCAGGTCGCGCCCAACCCGGACCTGGAACCGGAAAAGAGCAAGAGCTATGAAACCGGCCTGCGCGGCCAGTTCGAGGCCGGCACGTTCGATGTGGCGGTGTTCTACAACAAATACCGCGACTTCATCGATGAGAACGCCATCACCCCTGGCTACACCGAGACCACGTTCCAGAGCAACAACATTGCCCACGCCACCATCAAAGGCGTGGAGCTCAAGGGGCGTCTGAACCTGGACACCTTCGGTGCCCCGAGCGGCCTGTATACCCAAGGTTCGGCGGCCTACCTGTATGGCCGCAACGATGACACTGGCCAGCCGTTGAACAGCATCAACCCGCTGACCGGCGTGTTCGGCCTCGGTTACGACCAGGACACCTACGGCGCGCTGCTGAACTGGACACTGGTCAAGCGCAAGACCCGCGTCGACAGCACCAGTTTCAAGACCCCGGACGGCACCAGCACCCAGTTCAAGACCCCGGGTTATGGCGTGCTCGACCTGGCCGGTTTCTACAAGGTCACCGACGACGTGACTGTCAACGCCGGCCTCTACAACCTGACCAACAAAAAGTACTGGCAGTGGGATGACGTGCGCGGCTACGACAGCGTCGGCGAAGCCTCGGTGACGCAACCGGCCAATCTCGATCGCCTGACCCAGCCGGGTCGCAACTTCGCGGTCAATCTGGTCTGGGACATCTGACCTCGCCTTTTTTTACTGTCCGGCGCCTGCTGATTCGTCTCGTTACCAGGCGCCTCCATTTCTCAAGGATTTCTCATGACCCCTCAGGACACTGCTCAACGCCCCGCTCTGCGTTCGCAACGCTTGAACCAGATCACCAACGAACCGCACACCAAACTCGATGCGCTGGTCAAAGCCCACGCACCGTTTGAAACCCAGGCCAACTTCGCGCGTTTCGTAGTGGCTCAGTTCCTGTTTCAGTCGGAATTGGTGTCGCTGTACAACGATGCAGAATTGACCGCGATTGTTCCGGATTTGCCGGCTCGCTGCCGCGCTGAAGCGGCCAGGGCGGATCTGGCCGATCTGGAAACCGAAGTGCCAGCGCCTGTTGCCGGCGCGGTGAAAAATCCGACCAAGGCTGAAGCGCTGGGTTGGTTGTTCGTGTCAGAAGGTTCGAAGCTTGGCGCGGCGTTTTTGATCAAGCGTGCTGTCGGTTTGGGCTTGAGCGAAACCTTCGGCGCCCGCCACCTCGGCGAACCGGCAGGTGGTCGTGCTGAAGGCTGGAAAAGCTTTGTGAAGACGCTCGATGGCCTGGAGTTTTCTGCACAGGAAGAAGCTGAAGTGGAGAAGGCTGCGGTCGATGCGTTCAACCGCTTCACCGTGCTGCTGGAACAGGCTTACGCCACCAGCCCGGAACTCGCCTGAAGAAACACATCCCCCCTGTAGGAGTGAGCCTGCTCGCGAAGGCGTCAGCACATACACCATCGATGTCGCCTGACGCACCGCTTTCGCGAGCAGGCTCGCTCCCACAGGGAATTGAGTAAGCCTGCCAGATCCTGATCAAGCCTTAATCGCCATCCGTGAGCCCCATGCCTCACCTTTCCTCCTCAAAACTCTCCCGCCTGCTGTTTGGCCTGCTGGCTTACGTAAGCCTCGGCATAGGCCTCGTCGCCATCGTCATCCCGGGCCTACCCACCACCGAATTCATCCTGCTCGCCGCCTGGGCCGCGACCAAAAGTTCGCCGCGCCTGAGTGCCTGGCTGGAGAACCATCGGCTGTTCGGCTCGATCCTGCGCAACTGGCGCAACGGCAAAATCATCGCCCGTCGCGCCAAGGTCAGTGCCACCGTCAGCATGCTGCTGTGTGCCACGTTGATGCTGGTGATGCTCGATTACGGCTGGCCGGTTTACCTGGCGATTACCGGCATGGGCCTGGGCAATCTGTGGATCTGGTCGCGGCCGGAGTCATTACCGAGAATTTCCTGAATTCCCGGCCATTTCAGGGCTTTTTCCTGCGCAAACGTTCACCTGCTACCGTTCGTCGGCATCGGTTCATGCAACCGTCACACGGCGCCGATGTGCATTGAATGGCGCTGAATGGATTTGGCGTACCGAGTCGATCGCGACTCCTTGCCAACACCTCATCCATTTGTGAGTTCGCCCTATGTTCGACTCTCTCTCTATCCGTCTGAAAATCGTTTTGCTGTCCGGTCTGTGTCTGCTCGGCGTGGTCGCCCTGATCGTCGGCATGAACATTTACCAGACCAATCAGAACGATGATCTGGTCAGCGCCTCCAGCAGCAAAATGCTCACCGACAGTGTGCAAGACCTGCTGCAAGCCAAGGCGGCTGAACAGGCCGTGCGAGTGCAGAAGACCTTTGGCGAAACCCTGACGGTGGTGACCGCGCTGGCGGACCAGATCAAGGACATGCGCACCCTGGCCGCCAAGCGCTCGCTGGAGGCGGGTGCGTTGCGTGAAGAGTTGAACCAGAGCGTCAAGACCGCGTTCGAGCGCAACGCGAAAGTGTTGGGCGTCTGGCTGGCGTTCGAGCCCAACGGGCTGGATGGCAAGGACAGCGAGTTCGTCAATGACGCGGTGCGCCAGTCCAACGAAGCCGGGCGTTTCGCCACGTACTGGAGCCGTGCCGGTGGCGAGACACTCAACACCGTCATGGTCGAAGACGACATGACCAAAACCACCCTGAACCTCAGCGGCACGCCCTATAACGTCTGGTACACCTGCCCGCGTGACAGCAAGCGTACCTGCCTGCTCGACCCCTACGCCGATACCGTCGGCGCTAACAAAACAGAAGTGTTGATGACCACCATTTCCGTGCCGCTGCTGGTGGATGGCAAGTCCATCGGCGTGGTCGGCATCGACATTGCCCTCGATGCGCTGCAAGCGGCGGCGGTCGATTCCCAGCGTGAACTGTTCAACAGCGCCGGGCACATGCTGATCGTCTCCGGCACCGGTGTGCTGGCGGCTAACAGTGTCGACGCCGGTAAAGTCGGCAAGCCTATCGGCGAAACCCTGGGCGCGGACGGCAAGGACATCCTGCAATTGCTCAGTGGGGGTGCGCCGAAAGTTTTGCAGCAAGGCGACCTGATTCGCGCGGTGTACCCGGTCAGCCCGATTGCCGACGCGAAGGCCTGGGCCGTGGTGATCGACCTGCCTAAACAAGTATTGCTCGCCGACTCGGTGAAACTGCAAGCCGTGCTCGATGACGCCCAGCAAAGCGGCACGATCAAAGCAGTGCTGGTCTCCGTGATTGCCGGCCTGGTCGGTTTGCTGCTGACCTGGCTCACCGCGTCGGGCGTGACCCGGCCGATCAACAGCGTGGCCGAGATGCTCAAGGCGATTGCCAGCGGCGACGGCGACCTGACCCAGCGCTTGCACTACAGCAAGAAGGACGAATTGGGCGAACTGGTCAGCTGGTTCAACCGCTTCCTCGACAAGCTGCAACCGACCATCGCGCAGATCAAGCAAAGCATCACCGACGCCCGCGGCACCGCCGACCAGTCTTCGGAAATTGCCCGTCAGACCAGCGAAGGCATGCAGTTGCAGTTCCGCGAAATCGACCAGGTCGCCACCGCGTCCAACGAAATGAGCGCCACCGCCCACGACGTTGCCAACAGCGCCTCGAATGCGGCCAACGCCGCCAAAGGCGCCGATCAGTCGGCCCGTGATGGTATGCAGATCATCGAGCGCAGCACCCGCGACATCAATCAACTGGCTGACGAAGTCAGCAAAGCGGTGACCGAAGTCGAAGCGCTGGCGGTCAACAGCGAGCAGATCGGTTCGGTATTGGAGGTGATCCGCAGCATTGCCGAGCAGACCAACCTGCTGGCGCTCAACGCCGCGATTGAAGCGGCGCGTGCCGGTGAGAGCGGTCGCGGTTTTGCGGTGGTGGCCGATGAAGTACGCAACCTGGCCAAACGCACCCAGGACTCGGTGGAAGAGATTCGCCTGGTGATCGAACGCATCCAGAGCGGCACGCGCGGCGTGGTCGCCACCATGCATTCGAGCCAGACCCAGGCCCACAACAACGCCGGGCAGATCCAGCAAGCAGTGCAGGCCCTGGGCAAAATCAGCGACGCGGTGACGGTGATCAGCGACATGAACCTGCAAATCGCCAGCGCTGCCGAACAGCAAAGCGCGGTGGCCGAAGAGGTCAACCGCAACGTCTCGGCGATCCGTACCGTCACCGAAACCCTGACGGGCCAGGCCACCGAATCGGCGCAGATCAGCAGCCAGCTCAACTCGCTGACCACTCACCAGATGAAATTGATGGACCAGTTCCGGGTCTAGCAATCACCACAGATCCCCTGTGGGAGCGAGCCTGCTCGCGAAGGCGGTCTGACAGTCAACATTGATAGTGACTGATACACCGCTTTCGCGAGCAGGCTCGCTCCCACAGGGGTATTGTTCAGTCAGCCGCATCGTTTCATCCGGCCGGCCAGTTTTTTGAACTATGATCGGGCTCTCGTTCCGGAGGGCCTTCGATGACTGATCTACTCACGTCCATTCAAGCCGCACTCGGCTTGCCTCACACCCCAATTCCCTTCACGTCGAGCGGTGCCCTGCCCTCGGCGTTTGCCGTGACCGACCTCGCCTGCGCCAGCATCGCCGCAGCCGGGCAGGCAGTCAGCGAGTTATTGCGGCAACACACGGGGCGTTTGCCCGCTGTCGAAGTCGACCGCCGCCTCGCCTCTTTCTGGTTCGCCACCTCGATCCGCCCCCTCGGCTGGAGCGTTCCGCCGCTGTGGGACCCGGTTGCCGGTGACTACGCGACGAAGGACGGCTGGATCCGCCTGCACACCAACGCGCCCCATCACCGCGCTGCGGCTGAAAGCGTGTTAGGCACCTGCGCCGATCGCGCGGCGATGGCAAGCAAGGTGGCGCAATGGGCCAACAGTGATTTGGAACAGGCCGTCGTCGACGCCGGAGGATGCGCCGCCGAGATGCGCACCTGGGTGCAATGGCAGCAACACCCACAAGGTTTGGCCGTGAACGCCGAGCCGTTGATTCAGTTCAGCGACGACAAGGGTCAACTGGCGAAAGCGTGGCAAGGCTCCGTCGCTCAGCCGCTGGCCGGGCTCAAGGTGCTGGACCTGACCCGGGTGCTGGCCGGTCCGGTCGCCAGCCGTTTTCTCGCCGGTCTCGGAGCGGATGTATTGCGCATCGACCCACCGACCTGGAACGAACCCGGCGTCGTGCCGGAAGTCACCTTGGGCAAACGCTGCGCCCGTCTGGACCTGCACAACCGCGATGATCGCGCGGTGTTCGAAACACTGCTCAAGGACGCCGACATCCTCCTGCACGGCTACCGCGCCGATGCACTGGAACGCATGGGTTACGGGGCTGACGAACGCCGGAAACTGGCGCCGGGCCTGATCGATGTCAGCCTCAATGCGTACGGCTGGAGCGGACCGTGGCAGAACCGCCGTGGTTTCGACAGCCTGGTACAGATGAGCAGCGGGATTGCCGAGGCCGGGATGCAGTGGAAAAACGCGGGCAAACCGACGCCGTTGCCGGTGCAGGCACTCGATCACGCGACCGGGTATTTGATGGCGGCTGCGGCGATCAGGCTGTTGGGGCGTGGGGGTTCGGCGCGCTTGTCATTGGCGCGTACAGCGAAGTTGCTGATTGAAAATGGCCCGGGAACGGCCGAGGCGTTGCGGGCGGAGGATGACAACGATCAAGGGCTGGTGGTTGAGCAGACACCGTGGGGGCCGGCGCACCGGCTGCATGTGCCGCTGAAAATCAGCGGGACGCCGTTGCAGTGGGCACTGCCGGCAACTGAATTGGGTTCCCATCGCGCGCAGTGGTGGTGACTGTCAAATCGCCTTCGTCGGAACGCCGCCCGGAGCAGGCTCGCTCCCACAGGTTTTGTGAACAACAAAAATCCACTGTGGGAGCGAGCCTGCTCGCGAAGGCGTTCCGACGAAGGGGTCCGAGTATTCACCACAAAGCCTGGATCAGTTCAGTCTGGCCGGCTCAGCGATGTCCAAAGCAACTGCGCCGCATACCCTCGACAAGGTCGCCACGCATCGGCGCGCAGCAGCAATTCGCGCGCCGTCACCGGCCTTTCTTCAAGCACCTCCAACGCCTTGATCAACCCCACATCCCCGGACGGAAACGCATCCGGCTCACGCAACTGGCGCAAGGCAATGTACTGCGCCGTCCAGTCACCAATCCCGTGCAACGCCAGCAACCGTGCGACACCGTCCTCCCGCCCCGGCTCAAACAACAGCGGATCATCCAGCAGCGCCTGAGCCACGCCCGACAACGTCCTCCCCCGGCTTTTCGGCATGCCCAACGTCGCCAGATCAGCCTGCGCCAACACTTGCGGCTCAGGAAACACATGGCTCAAACCCGCCCGCGGCGACTGCAACGGCGCGCCATACTGCGCGACCAACTTACCCGCCAACCGAATCGCCGCACCCACAGTAATCTGCTGCCCCAGCACGGCCCGAATCGCCAGTTCCAGCCCATCCCAGGCCCCCGGCACCCGCAAGCCTGGACGCTCGGCAATCAAGCGTTCCATCAACAGGTCCAGCTTCAACTGCCGGTGAATCGACGGCAAATCCGCATCCAGATCAAACATCCGCCGCACTCGCGCGACGATTTCCGGCACCGCCGACGCGTCCGCAAAATCCAGCGTCAGCTCAAGCGCATCACCGTCCGCCGGCCCAATCGACAAAGAACCGTGAACACCGTTCAGCCCGATGCTGCGCGAGTACACCCCATCGGCCACGATTTCCATACCGGCCACCGCCCGCGCCGACAAGAACTGCAACATCGCCGACCAGTCATACGGCGGTTGATACGCCAGCAACACCCTCACAACGACAGTAAGCCGCTGTACAACCCATACGCGGCCAACCCGGCACCGATCAGCACACCGGTAAAAATGCCCTTCTCTATATGAGTGAACAACGGCTCGCCCTGCTCATGCTTGGCCTTGGCAAACAGAATCACCCCCGGCGCATACAGCAGCGCCGACAGCAGCAGGTATTTGACCCCGCCGGCATACAGCAACCACACCGCATATCCCAGCGCGATACCGCCGATCATCAGGTCCTTGGTGCGCTCGGCGCTGGCGTGCTCGTAGGTTTCGCCACGCCCGCTCAACAACACCGCGTACGCCGCCGACCACAGGTACGGCACTAGAATCATTGACGATGCAAGGTAGATCAGGCTGGTGTAAGTGCCGGCGGAAAACAGGGTGATCAGCAGAAAGAGCTGGATCATCACGTTGGTCAGCCACAGCGCATTGACCGGCACATGGTTGGCGTTTTCCTTCTTCAGGAAGGCCGGCATGGTCTTGTCCTTGGCCGTGGCGAAGAGGATCTCGGCACACAGCAGCGCCCAGGACAACAACGCCCCCAACAGCGAAATCGCCAGGCCGACACTGATCAGCAATGCGCCCCAGGGCCCGACGATATGTTCCAGCACTGCGGCCAGTGACGGGTTCTGCAAGTTGGCCAGTTCCGGCTGGCTCATGATGCCCAGCGACAACACGTTCACCAGCACCAACAGCGCCAGCACCCCGAGAAAACCGATGACCGTCGCCCTGCCCACGTCCGAGCGTTTCTCTGCGCGCGCCGAATACACACTGGCGCCTTCAATGCCGATGAACACGAACACCGTCACCAGCATCATGTTGCGCACCTGGTCCATCACCCCGCCGAAACTCGGGTTGCTACGGCCCCAGATGTCCCGGGTAAAAATGTCGGCCTTGAAAGCGACAGCGGCGATGACGATGAACATGATCAGCGGCACGATCTTGGCCACGGTCGTCACCTGGTTGATGAACGCCGCCTCCTTGATCCCGCGCATCACCAGAAAATGCACGGCCCACAGCAGCACCGAGGCGCAGCCGATGGCAATCGGCGTGTTGCCCTGGCCAAAGACCGGAAAGAAATAACCGAGGGTGCTGAACAGGAGAACGAAGTAGCCGACGTTGCCGAGCCAGGCACTGATCCAGTACCCCCAGGCCGACGAGAAACCCATGTAGTCACCGAAACCTGCCTTGGCGTAGGCGTACACCCCGGAGTCCAGTTCGGGTTTGCGATTGGCCAGGGTCTGGAAGACGAACGCCAGAGTCAGCATGCCGACAGCCGTGATGGCCCATCCGATCAGCACCGCCCCCGCATCGGCCCGCGCCGCCATGTTCTGCGGCAACGAGAAAATCCCGCCACCAATCATCGACCCCACCACCAGGGCGATCAGTGCGCTCAGGCGTAGCTTTTGCGTGGGTTGCGACATACCTGCATCTCCATTTTTGTCCACAGTCGGCCGGGGGTTGTCATGTTTTTGAAACCTTCACAGGGTTGGCTTAACTAAATAGATACAGCGTAATAACGTTTATTAGAAAACGCCATTTCAGGACCATTTATTTATAACCGATCATTCTATGTGCATCAGGGCAAAGAGCGAATTGTTGGATTAATCCTAATAAATGAATTCTGCACTGGAAACGCGTACCAAATATTTGCGGAAACGCCAAAACGAACTAATTTAAAGATCGCCAGCCAAGCTCTCTTATTTCGGATAGCTCTGAGCGAGCCGTCTGGATTAGGCTTCTGCGGCAGTCCGTGTGTGGCCGAAGCAACATCCAAAAGTCTTTAATTAACAATGGAATGTGCCAATGCACTGATCTAAGTCAGATGTTTGAACAGCTAACAGAACTACTCTGTTGTCTCTCTTCTCCTGCACTGGAGTCATGCGATGTCTGAATCCCCCGGAAAACTGAAACTCGGCGCATTGGTTGCACTGGTAGTCGGCTCAATGATTGGTGGCGGGATCTTCTCCTTGCCACAAAACATGGCCGCCAGCGCCGACGTTGGCGCGGTCCTGATCGGCTGGGCCATCACGGCTGTCGGCATGCTCACGCTGGCCTTCGTCTTTCAGACCCTGGCCAACCGCAAGCCTGATCTGGATGGCGGGGTGTACGCCTACGCCAAGGCCGGTTTCGGCGACTACATGGGTTTTTCTTCCGCCTGGGGGTACTGGATCAGTGCCTGGCTGGGCAACGTCGGCTACTTCGTGCTGCTGTTCAGCACCCTCGGCTACTTCTTCCCGATTTTTGGCGAGGGCAATACGGTCGCCGCCATCATCGGCGCATCGCTGCTGCTCTGGGGTGTGCATTTCCTCGTGTTGCGCGGGATCAAGGAAGCGGCGTTCATCAACCTGGTGACCACCGTTGCCAAGATCGTGCCGCTGGTGCTGTTTGTGCTGATCGCGATTTTCGCCTTCAAACTGGACATCTTCACCGCCGACATCTGGGGCCTGAAAAACCCGGACCTGGGCAGCGTGATGAACCAGGTGCGCAAAATGATGCTCGTCACCGTCTGGGTGTTCATCGGCATCGAGGGCGCGAGCATCTTCTCGGCCCGCGCTGAAAAACGCAGCGACGTGGGTAAAGCCACCGTCATCGGTTTCATCACTGTGCTGCTGTTCCTGGTGCTGGTGAACGTGTTGTCGCTGGGGATCATGACCCAACCGGAACTGGCCAAGCTGCAGAACCCGTCGATGGCGGCCGTGCTGAAGCACGTGGTCGGTGATTGGGGCGCGGTGCTGATCAGCGTCGGTCTGATCATCTCGCTGCTGGGGGCCTTGCTGTCGTGGGTGCTGCTGTGTGCGGAGATCATGTTCGCCGCCGCCAAGGACCACACCATGCCGGAGTTCCTGCGCAAGGAAAACGCCAACCACGTGCCGGTCAACGCCCTGTGGCTGACCAACGCGATGGTCCAGCTGTTCCTGATCATCACCCTGTTTTCGGCCAGTACTTACCTGTCGCTGATCTACCTCGCCACCTCGATGATCCTGGTGCCTTACCTGTGGTCGGCGGCGTATGCGCTGCTGCTGGCGGTGCGCGGCGAGACTTACGAAAACGCCTCGGGCGAACGCACCAAGGACCTGCTGATCGGCGCCATCTCGGTGATCTACGCGGTCTGGCTGGTCTACGCCGGAGGCACCAAATACCTGCTGCTGTCCGCCCTGCTCTATGCGCCCGGCGTGATCCTGTTCGCCAAGGCCAAGCGGGAACTGGGCAAACCTGTTTTCACCAACGTCGAGAAGCTGATTTTTGCAGCCGTGATCATAGGTGCCGTGGTGGCGGCCTATGGACTGTATTCCGGCTTCCTGACCCTGTAACACCTGAATAATTTGTCATCTGGAGGATCACTGTAATGACCACGGAAAAAGTTAAGTACGGCGTGCATTCCGAAGCCGGCAAACTGCGCAAAGTCATGGTTTGCTCCCCCGGCCTGGCCCACCAGCGGCTGACCCCGAACAATTGTGACGAACTGCTGTTTGATGATGTGCTGTGGGTCGCCCAAGCCAAGCGTGACCACTTCGATTTCGTCACCAAGATGCGCGAACGCGGGATCGACGTTGTGGAAATGCACAACCTGTTGACCGACATCGTCGCCATCCCCGAAGCGCTGGACTGGATCCTGGAGCGCAAAGTCACCGCCAACTCGGTGGGCCTGGGTCTGATCAACGAAGTGAAATCCTGGCTGAAAAGCCTGGAGCCGCGACACATCGCCGAGTTCCTGATTGGCGGTGTCTCCGCCGATGACCTGCCGGACACCTTCGGTGGCAAGACCATCCAGATGTTCCGTGATTTCCTCGGCCACTCCAGCTTCCTTCTGCCGCCACTGCCCAACACCCAGTTCACCCGCGACACCACCTGCTGGATCTACGGTGGCGTGACGCTGAACCCGATGTACTGGCCAGCGCGCCGTCAGGAAACCCTGCTGGCAACCGCCATCTACAAATTTCACCCACAGTTCACCAACGCCGAATTCGAGATCTGGTACGGCGACCCGGACCAGGATCACGGCAGTTCCACCCTTGAAGGCGGCGACGTGATGCCGATCGGTAACGGTGTGGTGCTGATCGGCATGGGCGAACGTTCCTCGCGCCAGGCCATCGGTCAATTGGCGCTGAACCTGTTCAAAAACAAAGCGGTCGAAAAAGTCATCGTCGCCGGCCTGCCAAAATCCCGCGCCGCGATGCACCTGGACACCGTGTTCAGCTTCTGCGACCGCGACCTGGTCACCATTTTCCCCGAAGTCGTGAACCAGATCGTCGCCTTCACCCTGCGTCCGGACGAGAAAAAACCGGGCGGCATCGACATCCGACGCGAAGACGGCACGTTCCTCGACACCGTGGCCAAGGCCCTCAACCTGAAAGCGTTGCGGGTCGTCGAAACCGGCGGCAACAGCTTCGCCGCCGAACGCGAACAGTGGGACGACGGTAACAACGTGGTGGCCGTGGAGCCGGGCGTGGTCATCGGCTATGACCGCAACACCTACACCAACACTTTGCTGCGCAAGGCGGGTATCGAGGTCATCACCATCAGCGCCGGCGAACTGGGGCGTGGACGCGGGGGCGGCCACTGCATGACCTGCCCGATCATTCGCGACCCTATCGACTATTAATCTTTAAGCCCTGGCCGCTGCTGCCTTCTACCCGAAGGCAAGCACGACCAGGGGGATAACCGACACCTAAGGAGATCCATCATGGCTTTCAACATTCACAACCGTAATTTGCTGAGCCTGGAACACCACACCCCTCGCGAATTGCGTTATCTGCTCGACCTGTCCCGCGACCTCAAGCGCGCCAAGTACACCGGTACCGAGCAGCAGCACCTCAAAGGCAACAACATTGCGCTGATCTTTGAAAAAACTTCGACCCGTACCCGTTGCGCGTTCGAAGTCGCGGCTTATGACCAAGGCGCCAACGTCACTTACATCGACCCGAACTCTTCGCAGATCGGCCACAAGGA
Organism: Pseudomonas oplopanacis; assembly: GCF_057128725.1. Classification (NCBI taxonomy): domain Bacteria; kingdom Pseudomonadati; phylum Pseudomonadota; class Gammaproteobacteria; order Pseudomonadales; family Pseudomonadaceae; genus Pseudomonas; species Pseudomonas oplopanacis. The sequence goes on from NZ_JBSKHV010000006.1 coordinate 94,390, forward strand.
AAGCATGAAAGACACCGCCCGCGTGCTGGGGCGCATGTACGACGCCATCGAGTACCGTGGCTTCAAGCAGGAAATCGTCGAGGAACTGGCCAAGTTTGCCGGCGTGCCGGTATTCAACGGCCTGACCGATGAATACCACCCAACGCAAATGATCGCCGACGTGCTGACCATGCGTGAACACGCCGACAAGCCGATCCACGAGATCAGCTACGTCTACCTGGGCGACGCCCGTAACAACATGGGTAACTCGCTGCTGCTGATCGGCGCCAAGCTGGGCATGGACGTGCGCATCTGTGCGCCAAAAGCGCTGTGGCCGCTGGACGATCTGGTTGAGCGCTGCCACAAATATGCGGAAGAAAGCGGCGCGCGCATCACCCTGACCGAAGACACCAAAGCTGCGGTCAAAGGCGTGGACTTCATCCACACCGACGTGTGGGTCTCGATGGGTGAACCGGTCGAAGCCTGGGCCGAACGTATCCAGCAACTGCTGCCGTATCAGGTCAACAAGGAACTGATGAAAGCCACCGGCAACCCACGCACCAAGTTCATGCATTGCCTGCCGGCCTTTCACAACAGCGATACCAAAATCGGCAAGCAGATTGCCGAGCAGTACCCGAACCTGAAGAACGGCATCGAAGTGACTGATGACGTGTTCGAGTCGCCGGCCTGCATCGCCTTCGAGCAAGCGGAAAACCGCATGCACACCATCAAGGCGATCCTGGTATCGACCCTGGCTGACCTCTAAAGAACGGGCCGGTCAATGTGGGAGCGAGCCTGCTCGCGAAAGCGATCTGACAGTCACCCTGGATGTCGACTGACACACCGCATTCGTCGGAGCGCCGCCCGGAGCAGGCCCGCTCCCACAAAGGACCGAGTCGTTTGCTATTCCTCTGATTGGAAGGACTGCATTATGCGTATCGTCGTAGCTCTGGGCGGTAACGCCCTGCTCCGCCGTGGTGAACCCATGACCGCGGACAACCAGCGCGCCAACATCCGTATCGCCACCGAACAAATCGCCAAGGTCCATGCCGGCAACCAACTGGTGATCGCCCACGGTAATGGCCCGCAGGTCGGCCTGTTGTCGCTGCAAGCCGCGGCCTACACCTCGGTGTCCCCTTATCCGCTGGACGTGCTCGGTGCCGAAACCGAAGGCATGATCGGCTACATCATCGAACAGGAACTGGGCAACCTGCTGGACTTCGAAGTGCCTTTCGCCACCCTGCTCACCCAGGTCGAAGTCGACGCCAACGACCCGGCGTTCCAGAACCCCACCAAACCGATCGGCCCGGTGTACGCCAAGGCCGAAGCAGAAAAACTCGCTGCCGAGAAAGGTTGGGCGATTGCCCCGGATGGCGACAAATATCGTCGTGTGGTGGCCAGTCCGAAACCGAAGCGTATTTTCGAAATCCGCCCGATCAAATGGCTGCTGGAAAAAGGCAGCATCGTGATCTGCGCCGGCGGTGGCGGCATCCCGACCATGTACACATCACCCGGCGTACTGGAAGGTGTCGAAGCGGTGATCGATAAAGACCTGTGCTCGGCGCTGCTGGCCGAACAACTGGAAGCCGATATCCTGGTGATCGCCACCGACGTCAGTGCCGCGTTCATCGATTACGGCAAGCCAACCCAGAAAGCCATCGGCCAGGCTCACCCGGACGAAATGGAAAAACTCGGCTTCGCCGCGGGCTCCATGGGACCCAAGGTTCAGGCGGCTTGCGAGTTCGCCCGCCACACTGGAAAAACCGCGGTAATCGGTTCACTCTCGGACATCGAAGCGATCGTCCAGGGCAAGGCAGGTACGCGCATCAGCACGGCGAAACCTGGCATTACTTACTTGTAGGGAGAGACGTCTATGGCACAGTTTGAACCGGGTCACTTGCACATCGAGCGTCACGCGCTGACCAAGGATGATGTCAGCTACAACGTGCACCTGGACTATGAAGTCAGCAAGAATCCCAAAGGGGAAAAAGGGGTTCAATTCACGATGCATGGCAGCATTCAGGGCAAGGAAATGAAAGAGACCTTTTTCCTGCCCAAGGTCGAGGCCTATAACTTCGCCAGCAACGTGACGAAAATCGCCGAGCAATACGGGATTCCAAAGACACACAGCCAGATTGGTTCGGTACACAAGAATTACGACCTGATGTTTGAAGACATTCGCTTGAAGCTCGACATGAAATCCGGCGACCCGGTAGACCTCGAGAAATTCGAATAACCCACTGCCCCTTGTGGGAGCGAGCCTGCTCGCGAAGGTGGTCTGACAGTCGACATTGATAGTGACTGATACACCGCTTTCGCGAGCAGGCTCGCTCCTACAAGGGTTCGGTGCAGGCCTGAAATCCCGCGCAGGATTTCACCATTCGCCCGCCCCAAGGCATACTTGCGCCCCTCCGCACTCCAGAACCAAAAACCGCCCCATGCGTATCCACGTCAGCTTCATCGACCGCGTCGGTATTACCCAGGAAGTCCTGGCCCTGCTCGGTGGGCGTAATCTCAATCTGGATGCGGTGGAAATGGTCCCACCCAACGTTTACATCGATGCCCCGACCTTGAGCCCGGAAGTCCTCGAAGAGCTGCGCGATGCGCTGTTCAGCGTGCGTGGCGTGCAAGCGGTGACGGTGGTTGACATCCTTCCCGGCCAGCGCCGACACCTGCAACTCGACGCGTTGCTCGCGGCCATGACCGACCCGGTACTGGCCCTGGACAGTGCCGGCAAAGTGTTGCTGGCCAACCCGGCATTGATCGCGCTGTACGGTCGTGAACCGGCGGGTGAAAGCATCGCCGATCTGTTCGCCGACCCGGCGCTGCTCGACACTTTGCTGGAACAGGGCTTTCGCTTGCCGCTGCGGGAAATCACGGTCAACGGCCAGACACTGCTGCTGGACGCCACGCCAATCACCGACGCGGGCGCCCTGCTGACCCTGTATCAACCCAACCGCATCGGCGAACGCCTCTCGGCGCTGCACCATGATCACGCCGAAGGGTTCGATGCACTGCTCGGCGAGTCGCCGGTGATCCGCACGCTCAAGGCGCGCGCGCAACGAGTGGCGGCCCTTGATGCGCCGCTGCTGATTCAGGGTGAAACCGGCACCGGCAAGGAGTTGGTCGCCCGGGCTTGCCACGCCATCAGCGCCCGGCACAGTTCGCCATTTCTCGCGTTGAACTGCGCGGCATTGCCGGAGAACCTCGCCGAAAGCGAACTGTTCGGCTACGCTCCCGGTGCCTTTACTGGCGCGCAACGAGGCGGCAAACCGGGGCTGATGGAACTGGCCAACCAGGGCACGGTGTTTCTTGATGAAATCGGTGAAATGTCGCCGTACTTGCAGGCGAAACTGCTGCGTTTCCTCAATGACGGCAGCTTCCGCCGGGTCGGCGGTGATCGTGAGGTCAAGGTCAATGTGCGGATCCTCAGCGCCACCCACCGCGACCTGGAAAAAATGGTCAGCGAAGGTTCGTTCCGTGAAGACCTGTTCTACCGCCTCAACGTACTCAACGTTGAAGTTCCGCCGCTGCGCGAACGTGGCCAGGACATTCTGCTGCTCGCCCGCTACTTCATGCAGCAAGCCTGCGCGCAAATCCAGCGCCCGGTCTGTCGCCTGGCGCCGGGCACCTACCCGGCACTGCTGGGCAATCGCTGGCCGGGCAACGTGCGGCAATTGCAGAACGTGATTTTCCGCGCCGCGGCGATTTGCGAAAGCACGCTAGTCGACATCGGCGACCTCGACATCGCCGGCACCTCGGTGGCGCGCCAGAGCGACAGCGATGTCGACAGCCTGGAGCAGGCGATGGAGGAATTCGAGAAAAACCTGCTGGAAAAACTTTACGTCAGCTACCCCTCGACCCGCCAACTGGCCACCCGCCTGCAGACGTCGCACACGGCAATTGCCCATCGGCTGCGCAAGTACGGCATACCCAACAAGCCCTGAAATCCCCAGGGTTCTAGGGTGCCTGGAAATTCCTGTTCAAAAACGACCTCCATCTGTACTGAAAGCGCTACAGCGGAACGATATCGCTACACCCCTCCCCGATCACGGCTGTGCAAGGCTTTGATCCACCTCGGCTTTCTTCCCTGACTTTGTCCGTATCGATTTCGCTACAGCGGGCAAATTCCGCCGCCTCGCAAAACACCCCAAGCCACTGATAAATAAAGATAAAACCAACATTGGCCGTGTTCTTGCTATGTAGTCCCTCATAACAGGGCTTTTTTGCCCAAGCATTCAATAGCGTCCACCAGACGAGTCTGGCCCCCTTAGGAGTTCTCATGAGCGATTTGCGTTTTACTGAAGACCACGAATGGCTGCGCACCGAAGCTGACGGCAGCGTTACTGTCGGCATCACCGCTTTCGCACAGAACGCCTTGGGCGACGTGGTTTTCGTACAACTGCCTGAGCTGCAGTCCTACGACAAAGGCGCTGAAGCCGCCACCGTGGAATCGGTAAAAGCCGCCAGCGGCGTGTACATGCCACTCGACGGCGAGGTGCTGGAAGTCAACCCGGCACTCGACAGCAGCCCTGAACTGGTCAACGAAGATCCGCTGGGCGAAGGCTGGTTCTTCCGCTTCCAGCCAAGCGACGCCTCTGCCGTCGCCAAACTGCTGGACCAGGACGCCTACGACCGCCTGATCAAAGCCCAAGCCGACGCCTGAGGAGCAACCGACATGACTATCAATCTGACCACCGCCAACGAATTCATCGCCCGTCACATCGGCCCGCGTGCCGGCGACGAGCAAGCCATGCTCAACAGCCTCGGCTTCGATTCGCTGGAAGCCCTGAGCGCCAGCGTTATCCCGGACAGCATCAAAGGCACCAGCGTGCTGGGTCTGGAAGACGGTTTGAGCGAAGCTGAAGCCCTCGCCTCGATCAAAGCCATCGCCGGCAAGAACCAACTGTTCAAGACCTACATTGGCCAGGGCTACTACGGCACCCACACACCGTCGCCGATCCTGCGCAACCTGCTGGAAAACCCGGCCTGGTACACCGCCTACACCCCGTACCAGCCAGAAATTTCCCAGGGCCGTCTCGAAGCGCTGCTGAACTTCCAGACCCTGATCAGCGACCTGACCGGCCTGCCGATTGCCAACGCCTCGCTGCTCGACGAAGCCACCGCCGCTGCCGAAGCCATGACCTTCTGCAAACGCCTGAGCAAGAACAAGGGCAGCCACGCCTTCTTCGCCTCCGTGCATTGCCACCCGCAAACCCTCGACGTCCTGCGCACCCGTGCCGAGCCGTTGGGCATCGACGTGGTGGTTGGCGACGAGCTCGAACTGACTGACGTGACGCCGTTCTTCGGCGCCTTGCTGCAATACCCGGCCAGCAACGGTGACGTGTTCGATTACCGCGAACTGACCGAACGCTTCCACGCCGCCAATGCTCTGGTGGCTGTAGCCGCCGACCTGCTGGCCCTGACCGTACTGACTCCGCCAGGCGAATTCGGTGCTGACGTGGCCATCGGCAGCGCCCAGCGTTTCGGCGTTCCGCTGGGCTTCGGTGGCCCGCACGCGGCGTATTTCTCCACTAAAGACGCGTTCAAACGCGACATGCCGGGCCGTCTGGTCGGTGTCTCGGTGGACCGTTTCGGCAAGCCGGCCCTGCGCCTGGCCATGCAAACCCGCGAGCAACACATCCGTCGCGAGAAAGCCACGAGCAACATCTGCACCGCCCAAGTGCTGTTGGCCAACATCGCCAGCATGTACGCCGTGTACCACGGTCCGAAAGGCCTGACCCAGATCGCCAACCGCGTGCATCACCTGACCGCCATCCTGGCCAAAGGCTTGAACGCACTGGGCCTGACCGTCGAACAAGCCAGCTTCTTCGACACCCTGACCCTGGCCACTGGCGCGCAAACCGCCGTGCTGCACGACAAGGCTCACGCCCTGCAGATCAACCTGCGCGTCATCGATGCTCAGCGTCTGGGCCTGTCGGTGGACGAAACCACCACCCAGGCTGACATCGAAACCCTGTGGGCGCTGTTCGCCGACAGCAAGACCCTGCCAGACTTCGCTGCGCTGGCCGCCTCGGTACAGAGCACCATTCCTGCTGCGCTGGTTCGTCAATCGCCGATCCTCAGCCACCCGGTGTTCAACCGCTATCACTCGGAAACCGAGCTGATGCGCTACCTGCGCAAACTGGCCGACAAGGACCTGGCGCTGGACCGCACCATGATCCCGCTGGGTTCGTGCACCATGAAGCTCAACGCTGCCAGCGAAATGATCCCGGTGACCTGGGCTGAATTCGGTGCCCTGCACCCGTTCGCCCCGGCCGAGCAAAGCGCCGGCTACCAGCAACTGACCGATGAACTGGAAGCGATGTTGTGCGCCGCGACCGGTTACGACTCGATCTCGCTGCAACCGAACGCCGGTTCGCAAGGTGAATACGCAGGTCTGCTGGCCATCCGCGCCTATCACCAGAGCCGTGGCGAAGACCGTCGCGACATCTGCCTGATCCCGTCGTCCGCCCACGGTACCAACCCGGCCACCGCCAACATGGCTGGCATGCGTGTGGTTGTGACCGCTTGCGATGCACGCGGCAACGTCGACATCGAAGACCTGCGCGCCAAAGCCATCGAGCACCGCGAACACCTCGCCGCGCTGATGATCACTTACCCGTCGACCCACGGCGTGTTCGAAGAAGGCATCCGCGAAATCTGCGGCATCATTCATGACAACGGCGGCCAGGTGTACATCGACGGCGCCAACATGAACGCGATGGTCGGCCTCTGCGCACCGGGCAAGTTCGGCGGCGACGTGTCGCACCTGAACCTGCACAAAACCTTCTGCATTCCACACGGCGGTGGCGGCCCGGGTGTCGGCCCGATCGGCGTGAAATCGCACCTGACCCCGTTCCTGCCGGGCCACGCCCAGATGGAACGCAAGGAAGGCGCAGTCTGCGCAGCACCGTTCGGCAGCGCGAGCATTCTGCCGATCACCTGGATGTACATTCGGATGATGGGCGGCGCCGGCCTGAAACGCGCTTCGCAACTGGCGATCCTCAATGCCAACTACATCTCCCGTCGTCTGGAAGAGCATTACCCAGTGCTGTACACCGGCAGCAACGGCCTGGTCGCGCACGAATGCATCCTTGACCTGCGTCCGCTGAAAGACAGCAGCGGCATCAGCGTTGATGACGTCGCCAAGCGCTTGATCGACTTCGGCTTCCACGCCCCGACCATGTCGTTCCCGGTCGCCGGCACGCTGATGATCGAGCCGACCGAAAGCGAATCCAAGGAAGAACTGGACCGCTTCTGCGACGCAATGATCCGCATCCGCGAAGAAATCCGCGCGGTGGAAAACGGCACGCTGGACAAGGAAGACAACCCGCTGAAGAACGCTCCGCACACCGCGGCAGAGATCGTTGGCGAGTGGACGCATCCGTACAGCCGTGAGCAAGCGGTGTATCCGGTGGCCTCCCTGATTGAAGGCAAATACTGGCCGCCGGTCGGTCGCGTCGACAACGTGTTTGGCGATCGCAACCTGGTGTGCGCCTGCCCGTCGATCGAAAGCTACGCTTAAACGGATAAGGGGGCGGGTTTGCTCGCCCCCACATCCAAGAACTCCGTATATCCCCCTGTGGGAGCGAGCCTGCTCGCGAATGCGGTGGGTCAGGCAATATTGATGGTGACTGATCCACCGCTTTCGCGAGCAGGCTCGCTCCCACAGGGCAATGTGTTATCTCGCAAGATTGTCCAATACCTATAACAAGAAACCGGAGAACAACCATGTCGTTAAGCGTGTTCGACCTGTTCAAGATTGGCATCGGCCCCTCAAGTTCCCACACCGTTGGCCCGATGCGCGCAGCCGCGCGTTTCGCCGAAGGGTTGCGCCGCGAAGGGCTGCTGGCCGCCACCACCTGCGTCAAAGTCGAGCTCTACGGCTCGCTCGGCGCCACCGGCAAGGGGCACGGCAGCGACAAGGCTGTGTTGCTGGGCCTGGAAGGTGAACACCCGGACACCGTGAATACCGAAACCGTCGCCGCCCGCCTGCAAGAGATTCGCGGCAACGGTCGCTTGAACCTGCTCGGTGAACACAGCATTGCGTTCAACGAGAAAGAACACCTGGCAATGATTCGCAAACCCTTGCCCTATCACCCCAACGGCATGATCTTTCGCGCATTCGATGCCGCCGGCCTGCAGGTCCGCAGCCGCGAGTACTACTCGGTCGGCGGTGGTTTTGTGGTCGATGAAGACGCCGCCGGCGCCGACCGCATCGTCGAAGACGCCACGCCGCTGACCTTCCCGTTCAAAAGTGCCAAGGACTTGCTCAGTCATTGCACCACCTACGGCCTGTCCATCAGCCAGGTGATGCTGACCAATGAAAGCGCCTGGCGCCCGGAAGCGGAAACCCGCGCCGGCCTGCTGAAGATCTGGCAAGTGATGCAGGACTGCGTCGATGCCGGTTGCCGCAACGAAGGCATTCTGCCTGGCGGGTTGAAGGTCAAACGTCGCGCTGCGGCACTGCATCGGCAACTGTGCAAAAACCCGGAATCATCACTGCGCGATCCCCTGTCGGTGCTGGACTGGGTCAACCTGTACGCCTTGGCGGTCAACGAAGAAAACGCCAATGGCGGACGTGTCGTGACCGCGCCCACAAACGGTGCGGCCGGGATCGTTCCGGCAGTGTTGCATTACTACATGCGCTTCATTCCCGGTGCCAACGAAGACGGCGTCGTACGCTTCCTGCTGACGGCGGCGGCCATTGGCATTCTCTACAAGGAAAACGCCTCGATCTCCGGCGCCGAAGTCGGTTGCCAGGGCGAGGTCGGCGTGGCCTGTTCCATGGCGGCCGGCGCCTTGTGCGAAGTCCTTGGCGGGACCGTGCAGCAAGTGGAAAACGCCGCCGAAATCGGCATGGAACATAACCTCGGCCTGACCTGCGACCCGATTGGCGGGCTGGTGCAAGTGCCTTGCATCGAGCGCAACGCCATGGGTTCGGTCAAGGCGATCAACGCGGTACGCATGGCCCTGCGCGGCGACGGTCAGCACTTCGTCTCCCTCGACAAGGTCATCCGCACCATGCGCCAGACCGGCGCCGACATGAAAAGCAAATACAAGGAAACCGCCCGTGGCGGTTTGGCGGTCAACATTATCGAGTGCTGATGCTCACGCGCACTGCACACTTTTTCAGGAGCTGAATATGTCCACCGAACAATTGCTGAAAACCCCGCTGCACGCACTGCACGTCGAACTCGGTGCCCGCATGGTGCCGTTCGCCGGCTATGACATGCCGGTGCAATACCCGCTCGGCGTGATGAAAGAACACCAGCACACCCGTGATCAGGCCGGGCTGTTCGATGTGTCGCACATGGGCCAGATTCGCCTGACCGGCGCCAATGCCGCCAAGGCCCTGGAAACCCTGGTGCCGGTGGACATCATCGACCTGCCGGTGGGCATGCAGCGCTACGCAATGTTCACCAACGAAACCGGTGGCATCCTCGATGACCTGATGGTTGCCAACCTCGGTAACGACGAACTGTTCCTGGTGGTCAACGCGGCCTGCAAGGATCAGGACCTGGCACACCTGCGCAAGCACATCGGCGAGCAGTGCACCATCGAGCCGCTGTTCGAAGAACGCGCGTTGCTGGCCCTGCAAGGCCCGGCCGCCGTCACCGTGCTCGCACGCCTGGCGCCGGAAGTGGCGAAGATGACCTTCATGCAGTTCGCCCGCGTGAAACTGCTGGGCGTGGACTGCTTCGTCAGCCGTTCGGGCTACACCGGTGAAGACGGTTTCGAAATCTCGGTACCGGCCGCCAACGCCGAAGCTCTGGCTCGCGCCCTGCTGGCTGAACCTGAAGTAGAGGCCATCGGCCTTGGCGCCCGCGACTCGCTGCGCCTGGAAGCCGGTCTGTGCCTCTATGGCCACGACATGAACACCGACACCACCTCGATCGAAGCGAGCCTGCTGTGGGCCATCTCCAAGCCTCGTCGTGCCGATGGCGCGCGGGCCGGCGGCTTCCCTGGCGCTGAAACCGTGTTCGCACAACAACAAGGTGGCGTCAGCCGCAAGCGCGTCGGTTTGCTGCCTCAGGAACGTACGCCCGTGCGTGAAGGCGCAGAAATCGTCAACGAAGCTGGCGACATCATCGGCGCTGTCTGCAGTGGCGGCTTCGGTCCGACTCTGGGCGCTCCTTTGGCCATGGGTTACCTCGACAGCGCTTATATCGCTATCGACACACCCGTTTGGGCGATCGTTCGTGGGAAAAAGGTACCTTTGCTTGTAAGCAAAATGCCATTTGTTGCACAACGCTACTATCGCGGCTGATTGACTGTTTCTATAAGTAACGCGGTTGCGTTAACAGTGCACTAATGTGTAACGCAACCGCCATAAAATAGTGCATATCTTTATAGCCAGCCTTCGTTTATGAACGTTGCTTATAACGATCGAAAACAATTGAACAGCGACAAAGAATAAGACAGCACTAGTGGATCGACTAGTACGGCCAACCTGAGCAAAACCGGGCCCCTGACGGGGCTTGTTTTTTCTCCCGTAGTTGGCGTAGAGTTTGTTCACTGTGTTTGCATGGGTCGCTTGGAATCGTGACCTGGGCAGTAGCCTACAAGTTAGCTACATCCCGTTCGACGTCTTCTTACTCTCCTGCAACCAGCCCCAGTACTCTTTCATGAGAAGGAGACTGTCATTAATTTTTGCGTCATAGGAAATAAGAAATGTCCCAACGTCAGAGCGGTACCGTCAAGTGGTTTAACGACGAGAAAGGTTTTGGTTTTATCACTCCTGAAAGCGGTCCGGATCTGTTCGTGCATTTCCGCGCCATCCAGGGCAACGGCTTCAAGAGCCTGAAAGAAGGCCAGAAAGTGACTTTCGTTGCTGTGCAAGGCCAGAAAGGCATGCAGGCTGACGAGGTTCAAGCAGAAGGTTAATCTTCTGTTACGAAAAAGCCCCTGATGCTGACATCAGGGGCTTTTTTGTGCGCGTAAATCCGTAAAATGGCTTTTTTTCCGCCCAGAGGCTGCCATGTCGAAACACTTGCTCAACCCCCAGGGCGACTTTCCCGCCGCCACCCTGGGTCGTCGCCTGGCAGCGATGTTCTATGACTTCCTGTTGTGTACCGCCCTGCTGATCGTCACCAGCGGCATTTACAAGATGATCCAGATGGCGATCCTCGGCGAAGAGAAAATGCGCACCCTGACGGAAGCAGGCGCGCTGGATGGTGATCCATTGCTTTCGACGGTGCTGCTGTTTGTGCTGTTCGGCTTTTTCGCCAAGTTCTGGACCTGGTCGGGTCAGACTCTCGGCATGCAGGTATGGTGCATCCGTGTGCAGAATGCCGATGGCTCATCCATCAGCCTGTGGCAGGCGTTGTTGCGGTTTGTGGTGTCGATTGCGTCGTGGCTGTGCGTGGGGCTGGGCTTCTTCTGGTCGCTGTTCGATAAGCAGAAACGCAGCTGGCATGACATGTATTCCAACACCCAGCTTGTTCGCATCCCAAAGAAGACCAAGTAATTCAGCCATACACAAATCAATGTGGGAGCGAGCCCCCTCACCACAGGGCTCGCTCCCACAGTTTTATTGCTGCTTACCTGACAGATCTCAGGCGTTGCCAGCCAGCTTCATCCGAGCAGCCTGAGTGAAGTCCAGCATGCGCTTCAACGGCCGAATCGCCTGCGGAATCAGCGCCGGATCCACAAAGATCTCGTTCGCCCCCTCTTTCAAGCTCTTCAGCGTGCGCTCAAGGGTGTTCATCGCCATCCACGGGCAGTGTGCGCAACTGCGGCAGGCTGCGCCGTTACCGGCCGTTGGCGCCTCAATGAAGACCTTGTCCGGGCACAGCTGCTGCATCTTGTAGAAGATGCCGCGATCGGTGGCGACAATCAGGGTCTTGTTCGGCAGGCTTTGCGCCGCTGCGATCAACTGACTGGTGGAACCGACGGCATCCGCCAGCTCGATCACCGAAGTCGGCGATTCCGGGTGCACCAGAATGGCGGCATCCGGGTACAGCGCTTTCATGTCTTCAAGCTGCTTGGACTTGAACTCTTCGTGAACGATGCAGGCACCGTCCCACAACAGCATGTCCGCACCGGTCTGGCGCTGAATGTAGGTGCCCAAGTGTTTGTCCGGGCCCCAGATGATGGTCTCGCCGTTATCCATCAGGCTTTCAACGATCTCCAGCGCGCAGCTGGATGTCACCACCCAGTCCGCCCGGGCTTTGACCGCCGCCGAGGTATTGGCATACACCACGACGGTACGTTCCGGGTGCTGATCACAGAACGCCGAAAACTCGTCCACCGGGCAACCCAGGTCCAGCGAGCACGTCGCTTCGAGGGTGGGCATCAGAATTCGTTTTTCAGGGGTGAGGATTTTCGCGGTTTCGCCCATGAACTTCACACCGGCGACCACAACGGTCTTGGCCGAGTGATCTCTGCCGAAACGAGCCATCTCCAGCGAGTCGGAGACGCAACCACCGGTTTCTTCGGCCAGGGCCTGAATCACCGGATCGCAATAGAAGTGGGCAACCAGCACCGCGTCCTGAGCTTTGAGCTCGGCGGCGATGGCGGCACGGTAATAAGCCTCTTCCTCGGCGGTCAGCGGCTTGGGCTGCTTGGCGTCGAGGTGAGCTTGAACCAGAAGGCGTTCGGAAATCTGCGTCATGTTCGCAAGACCTGCAGGCGCTTTCGCGCGAAAGTCGAGTATACACCCGGCTCCGGACCCGTCAGGGTACCGCCGGGAAAGTGAGTTTTCATCAGGCACGGACAGCGTTGAAGTTGCGCAAGGCTACAGAATATCCCGTGGATGCAAAAGATGATTCTGACCTGTGTCACGCGGTGCAGCCCTGCACCTGGGCGACCTCAAATCGCAGGCAAAAAAAAATCCGGAAATCCTCACTTGCGTGGGCCTTCCAGACTTTTAAAACTGCTACAAAAATGGTGGGTCGTGTGGGATTCGAACCTACGACCAATTGGTTAAAAGCCAACTGCTCTACCAACTGAGCTAACGACCCGCTGTGTGGTGGCGCGTATAATACTGATTTTTAAGGACTATTCAACACCTAATTTGAAATAAATCAAAAATAAGGTGTTGGGTCGCTGATTCCGGCCGCCACGAAGCCTTCCGCACGCAGTCGGCAGCTGTCGCATTTGCCGCATGCACGGCCGTCATCATCAGCCTGATAGCAGGAAACCGTCAGCCCGTAATCGACGCCCAGCTTCACGCCCGCCTCAACGATCTGCGCCTTGCTAAGGTTCTGCAGGGGGGCCTGGATACGGAAGCCATTGCCCTCTACGCCGGCCTTGGTTGCCAGATTGGCCATGCGCTCGAAGGACTCGATGAACTCGGGACGGCAGTCCGGGTAACCAGAGTAATCCACCGCATTCACGCCAATGAAGATGTCACGCGCACCGAGCACTTCAGCCCAGCCCAACGCCAGCGACAGGAATACCGTGTTGCGCGCCGGCACGTAAGTCACTGGAATGCCCTCCCCCAGCTCCTCCGGAATGTCGATGCTGCTGTCGGTCAGCGCCGAGCCGCCCATACCGTTCAGGTTGAGGCCGATCACCTTGTGCTCGACCACACCCAGGTCACGGGCGACGCGTGCGGCGGCGTGCAACTCTGCTTGAGAGCGCTGGCCGTAATCGAAGCTCATGGTGTAGCAGCTGTAGCCTTCGGCGCGGGCCATGGCCACGACCGTCGCCGAGTCCAGCCCGCCGGACAGCAGGATGACTGCACGTTTTTCAGCGGTGTTCAGTTGTTCCGTCATATCAGCGCCCCGGCTCGTCATTCCAAAGATATTTATGCAGCTGCAATTGCAGACGCACTGGCAGGTTGTCCGCCACCACCCAATCCGCCAGGTCCCGAGCATTCAGGTCGTGGTGGCTTGGCGAGAACAGGACTTCGCCGGCGCGCCGGTCAAGACCGTACTGGATCAGCTTGGACACGGCCCAGTCATAGTCTTCCCGCGAGCAGATGACAAACTTCACCTGATCGTTAGGCGTGAGCAGCTCGATATTTTCGTAGCGGTTGCGGTGTGCTTCTTTCGAACCCGGGGTTTTCAGGTCGACAACGCGACTGACCCGGGAATCTACCGCCGAGATGTCGAGCGCACCACTGGTTTCCAGTGACACTTCGTAACCGGCGTCGCACAACTGCTTGAGCAATGGGATGGCGTTAGGTTGTGCCAGTGGCTCGCCACCGGTAACACACACGTAACGCGGGCGGAAACCGGCCACTTGCTCGAGGATGTCGTCGAGCGGGCGAATGGTGCCGCCAGTGAACGCGTAGGCGCTGTCGCAGTATTGGCAACGCAAAGGGCAACCGGTCAGGCGCACAAATACTGTGGGCAGCCCGGCAGTTCGCGTTTCACCCTGCAACGAGTAAAAAACTTCGGTAATTCTCAATGTGTCTTGCATAGTCGCCACGGGCATAACAGCTAAACAGGCTGTCCGCCTCCGTCAGGCACTTCAAGGAACCCCGCCACCGCGCAGATCCCAAAAAGCGTGTTTCATAAAAAGGGCGTGAATTCTAACGAAAAAACCCGCGACAAGCGCGGGTTTCTTCGAAACGGGTCAAGCAGCCTTACATTTTTTGCAGATCACGCTGGGCCAGCTGAGCGGCGGAAGTGCCCGGATACTGCGACACAACCTGCTGCAGAATGCCTTTGACCTTGTCGGTGTGACCGAGGCGGCGTTCTACATCAGCCAGCTTGTACAACGAATCAGGCACTTTGGCGTGCTTTGGGTACAGCTGTGAAACCTTGGCAAACGCCTGACCTGCACCTTGCAGATCGCCTTTGGCCAGGTTCACTTCGCCCAACCAGTACTGGGCATTGCCCGCGTATTGGCTGTTCGGGTATTTGCGCAGGAAAGCGGCAAAAGCCTGGCTGGCCTTGTCAAAATCCTTGGCTTTGATCAGGTCGAAGGCTGCGTCGTAATACAGCTTTTCCTTCGCCGGATCCGCCGGTTCGCTACCCGCGGCAGGCGCTTGTGTGGAAGTGGCAGCGGCGGCCGCTCCTGCACTTGCGCCAGCTGCTGCTGCACTAGGGGCGTTCAAATCACCACCAGTGGAAGAATTTTCAGGAGTCGCGGCAGGTGCAACGCCGGTTCCTATGCGCCGATCAAGATCCTGATATCGCTCCAGGTTCTCTTGCTTCATGCGCGCTACATCATTTTGCAGTTCTTCGATCACACCCTGTTGGCGCGAGATCTGCTCCTGCATTTGTTGCAGTTGGTTGAACAGCTGGCCCTGTGCCGAGACAGGGGTCGAAACCCCTCCCCCGGCATAGGCGCCGTTCGTACCGTAACCCGCAGGCGGATAACTACTCCCGCTGTTAGAACCAGAGTTGTTATCGACCACAGGAACCGCAGCCCACACCGCAAGCGGTGCGAGACTGAGAGCCAAGACAGTTACAGCACGACGGCACGTTCGCATGACGAATTACTTACGCAGTTCGACGCGACGGTTTTGAGCCCAGGACTGCTCGTCGTTGCCGGTAGCAACTGGACGCTCTTCGCCGTAGGAAACCAGTTCCAGCTGAGCTGGGGAAACACCTTGCAGTACCAGGTAGCGTTGAACGGCTTTCGCACGACGCTCGCCCAGTGCCATGTTGTACTCACGAGTACCACGTTCGTCGGTGTTGCCTTCCAGAACAACGCGAGCGCCGTTTGCTTTCAGGTCTTTGGCGTGAACATCCAGAGCGCGCATGGCTTCTGGCTTCAGGTCCGAGCTGTCGTATTCGAAGTAGAAGGTGGTGATTGCGCGCAGAGCAGCTTCTTCGCTCAGGGAACCGTCAACGGCACCAGTGTTTGCGCCGTAACCAGCGTTTGGATCAACAGCGCCTTCACCGGCGTTGTCGCCGCCTTTGGACGAGCAACCTACAGCTACAGCCATGGCCAGAGCCAGCGCAGCAAATTTACCAAACTTCAGCATTTCCATCGTGAAACTCCTAATGAACCCCAGTGTGTTAAGTAAAACGTGTAGCGCCGCGTCAGTTCAGGTAAGGGGACCAGGAAGGTTCTCGAACTTCGCCTTGAGCGGTAGGAAGCGGGAGCCTTACGCGTCCATTAATGGACACGAGCATCAAGACTCCCCGGCCCTGCTGGCGGGTGGCGTAGATTACCATGGTGCCGTTGGGCGCGACAGTAGGCGACTCGTCCAGAGTGCTATCAGTGAGGATCTTTACACTACCTCGCTGCAAATCCTGGGCTGCCACCTTGAAATTGGTGAAGCCGTCCTGGCGGTGAATCATCACCAGGGTCTTTTCATCAGCCGACAATTTAGGGTTGGCGTTGTAGTTACCAACGAAGGTCACACGTTCCGCACCACCACCACTGACGCTGGTTTTGTAGATCTGCGGCTTGCCGCCACGGTCGGAGGTGAAGTAGATGGTCGAACCATCCTTACCCCAGAACGGTTCGGTGTTGATGCCGGGACCGTTGGTGACGCGAGAGATCTGACGCGAACCCAGGTTCATCACATAGATGTCCGGGTTGCCGTCCTTGGACAGGACGAATGCCAGGCGATTGCCATCCGGTGACCAGGCTGGCGCACCATTCAGGCCTTCGAAGTTGGTGATCTGCTCGCGGCGACCGGTGTCGATGTTCTGCATGAAGATACGCGGGCGCTTCTGCTCGAACGACACATACGCGATGCGCTTGCCATCCGGTGCAAAACGCGGCGACAGGATCGGCTCGCGCGATTGCAGCAGGGTCACGGCACGGGCACCGTCATAGTCCGAACGCTGCAGCGTGTAGCGCGTGTTCTTCTCGGAGAAACGCTCAGCTGTCACGTACAACAGACGCGTCGAGAACGCACCTTTGATACCGGTCAGCTTTTCAAACGACTGGTCGGAGATGTAGTGCGCCATGTCGCGCAGTTGATCAGTGCTGCCCGACACGCTGCCGGTCAGCACTTGCTGCTCGGTGGCGACGTTGAACAGAGCGTACTGAACCTGCAGGCGACCGCCGGCCGGAACAATGCTGCCGACCATGATGTACTGGGCACCAACCGCCTTCCAGTCACGGAAAATGATTTCGCTGGCCTGGCTCGGCAAGCTGATCATGTTCTGCTTTGGAATCGGCGAGTAGTAACCCGAGTTGCGCAGGTCGTTACCGATGATTTCGGACATGTCGTCCGGCAGCACCGCACCGCCCTGGAACGCAAACGGAACGACCGCGATCGGGGTGGCCCGATCACTGCCGCTGGTGACCAGAATGTTTTTCTCATCCGCCATCGCCATCCCTGCCAGGCAGCAGATAGCGACAAGCATTCCTCGTAGAAGGTTTCTCACGGGGCTAAATCCTCAGGCGTGAATGTCATCTTGAATGAACGATACGGAGCGAAATCGCTCGGCTTCATTCCCTGCATTTCTGTCAAACGTCCAATATTCTTGACCGCCGCTACAGCAGACGCATCAAACGGACCGTCGCCACTGGACTTGGCCACGCTGGCCGAAGTCACCGTACCATCCGGCAACATGCCGATTTGCAGCACAACTGTCATACCTTTGCGTGCCGAAGGAGGACGAGCCCAGCCTTCCGCTGCACGAAGACGAATCAAATCATCGAAACTGCCGGCGACTTCGTCACCCTGCTCATCCGCCAAGGCCTGCTGGCGCTGTGGCGTGTCGGAAAGCAAATCTGCCAAGGCCTGGGCCTTTTTGTCTTCGGTAGATTTACGTGCCGCATCCTGCGATTTCTTCTTCGCAGCATCGGCAGCAGCTTTCTTCTTCGCGTCTTCGGCGACTTTCTTCTTCGCCTCTTCAGCTTCAGCTTTCTTCTTGGCGTCTTCGGCGGCTTTCTTCTTCGCGTCTTCGACGATTTTCTTCTTGGCTTCTTCAGCGGCCTCTTTCTTGGCCTCTTCTTCAGCGGCTTTCTTGGCTTCTTCTTCGGATTTCTTCTTGGCTATATCAGCCAATTGTTTCTCTTCGGCCTTCTTGGCTTCGGCGGTCTTCTTCGCTTCATCGGCTTTCTTGGCTTCATCAGCCTTTTTCGCCTCATCCGCTTTCTTCGACTCGTCGGCCTTCTTGGCTTCCTCGGCCTTTTGAGCCGCTTCTTCTTTCTTTTGTTCCGCAGCCTTCACCGCTTCCTGCTCGACCTTTTTCTGTTCCAGCTGTTCGACTTCGGTCTGACGCGCAGCAGTTTTCTGCGCTTCACCTGCAATCTTCTGATTGGTCTGGGTGGTCGCCCGACTTTTCGATTTCAGCTGGTACAGGGTCGCCTGGACAATCGGCTTGGCCGGCGGCAACTCAGGCGTCATGGCAAAACTGACAAACAGCATGCCGAACACCAGCACGTGCAAGCCAATCGCCCAGACACTAGGCCAGAAGTAGCTTTCCGAGGCTGTTGGCTCTCGTTGTTGCTGCATCAGGGCGCCTCGGTAATCAAGCCAACGTTACCGACGCCGGCTTTCTGCAAACCGCCCATGGCACCCATGACCGAACCGTAGTCGACGGTCTTGTCGCCGCGGATGAACACCTGAGTGCGCTTGCCACCTTCAGTGCCAGCACGAATGATCTTGGTCACCGCGTCAGTCATCTGCGGCAAGGTCATGGCCTTGTCCTGCTGCTTTTCGGTGTCGACTTCGCTGCCAAGGTTCCAGTAGTAGGTCTTGTCAGCCTTGATCGAAATGGTCAGGACCTGGGTGTTGTTGTCCTGCGGCAAGGCTTCGCTGGAAACCTTGGGCAGATCAACTTTCACGCCCTGATTGAGCATCGGCGCGGTCACCATGAAGATGACCAGCAGCACCAGCATCACGTCGATGTAAGGCACTACGTTCATCTCGGCAACCGGCTTGCGCTTTTTGCGAGCTCGAGCGATTAAAGCCATTGGAAATTACCTGCTTATTCTTCGCTGGTGTGCACTTTGCGGTGCAGGATCGCCTGGAATTCATCGGCGAAGGTGTAGTAACGGCTCAGCAGGGTTTCGCTGCGAGCAGAGAAGCGGTTGTAAGCAATAACGGCCGGGATGGCAGCGAACAGACCGATCGCGGTGGCGATCAGTGCTTCGGCGATACCCGGAGCCACAGTGGCCAGGGTCGCTTGCTGGGCAGTGGCCAGGCCACGGAAGGAGTTCATGATGCCCCAGACCGTACCGAACAGACCGATGTACGGGCTCACGGAACCAACGGTGGCCAGGAATGGCAGGCTCTGTTCGAGCTTCTCTTCTTCGCGGGAAATGGCAACGCGCATGGCACGGGCCACGCCTTCCATGACCGCTTCCGGGTCAACGCCTGGCTGCTGGCGCAGACGGGAGAATTCCTTGAAACCGGCACGGAAAATCTGCTCGACGCCCGAATCCGGATCAGGGTTGCTGCCGGCCTGACGGTAGAGTTTGGACAGGTCGATACCGGACCAGAAGCGCTCTTCAAAGCTCTCCAGGGCACGTCGACCGGCACGAATCAAATTGCTGCGCTGAAAAATCATGATCCATGAGGTCACCGATGCGGCTACCAGGATCAGCATTACCAGTTGCACCACGATACTGGCATTGCTGACCAGGCTCCACATGGAGGAATGGTCGACGACGTTAGCTTCCACGCTTTATCTCCTGCTTTGAGTGTGTACCCGCGCCGCTCACGTCGGCAAAGGCCGCACGTAGAGCTTCGGGAATGGCCCGGGGTTTCAAACTGTTAGTGCGCACACAGGCCACCAAAAACTGCCCTTCGCAGAGCAGCACATTATCCGTTGCCCGCCTGACCTGCTGCTTGAAACGCAGGCTGACCCGGTTCAATTCGATTACTTCAGCGCTTACCAGAAGCTCGTCGTCCAGTCGCGCCGGCGCGTGGTAACGCGCTTCGCTGGAATGCACGACAAACAACAGGTCCTCCCCTGCCAGCGCCGATTGGGCAAAGCCCAGATCCCGGAGCCGCTCGGTTCGAGCCCGTTCCATAAACTTGAGGTAATTGACGTAATACACGATGCCGCCCGCATCGGTGTCCTCGTAATAAACGCGACAACGATGTGTGAACGGCTCAAGCCCGTTTTGCGCGCGCATACTCTAGTGCTTACTCCTCAGGTTGCCAATCCGGCCAGGCAACTGTTTTTCATTGATCTGCGGGCTTTTTCGCAAAAGCACGGTCCTCGGACCGCACAAAAGCCGAATATATCAGCGCGCAAAAATTATTAATCATCCACGGCGTCAAGGAACTCGTCTACCACGGGCATTTCGCCCAATCGTGACGGGATATTTAAACCGAAGTGCAAATACGCATGCCGGGTCACCACTCGCCCCCGCGGGGTGCGCATGATGTAGCCCTGCTGGATCAGGTACGGCTCCAGCACGTCTTCAATGGTGTGGCGTTCTTCGCTGATGGCGGCGGCCAGGCTGTCCACCCCGACCGGCCCGCCGTCGAACTTCTCGATCATGGTCAACAGCAGGCGCCGGTCCTGGTGGTCGAAGCCACGTTCGTCGACATCCAGCAGGTTCAACGCAAGGTCGGCAATCGGCTTGGTGATGTGGCCCTTGGCGCGCACCTCGGCGAAATCGCGCACCCGACGCAGCAATCGGTTGGCGATCCGCGGCGTACCGCGGGCACGCCGGGCGATTTCGAAGGCGCCTTCCGGGTCCAGCGGCAAACCAAGGATGCTCGCCGAACGGCTGACAATCGTTGCCAGGTCCGCGGTGCTGTAGAACTCCAGGCGCTGGACGATCCCGAAGCGGTCGCGCAAGGGGTTGGTCAACATGCCGGCACGGGTCGTTGCACCGACGAGGGTGAAGGGTGGCAAATCAAGCTTGATCGAACGCGCGGCCGGCCCCTCGCCGATCATGATGTCGAGCTGGAAATCTTCCATGGCCGGGTACAGCACTTCTTCGACAATCGGCGACAGGCGATGGATTTCATCGATGAACAGTACGTCGTGGGGTTCAAGGTTGGTCAACAGCGCCGCCAGGTCACCCGGGCGTTCCAGCACCGGACCTGATGTGCTCTTGATCGACACGCCCATTTCCTGGGCGATGATGTTCGCCAAGGTGGTTTTACCCAGACCCGGCGGACCGAAGATCAGCGTGTGATCCAACGACTCGTTGCGCCCACGAGCCGCCTGGATGAACAACTCCATTTGCTCGCGAACGGTCGGCTGGCCGATGTATTCGGCCAGGCTGACGGGACGAATCGCCCGGTCCTGGACTTCCTCGCGGTCACGGGGACCCGGGGTGGCGGCAATCAGACGATCAGCTTCAATCACTTAAATCATTCCCTTCAGGGCACGACGAATCAGGTCTTCACTGCTCAAGCCTTTCTCCTTGATCGCGGAAATCGCCTTGCTGGCCTCCTGCGGCTTGTAGCCCAGGGAGATCAACGCGCTGACCGCATCGTTTTCGGCGGTGGCGACCGGCGCCGGCGCATCTGGCCCGCCCGGCTGATTGGGCACCAGCGCGAACATAGCCGGTACGGTTTCCCAGGCCTTGAAGCGGTCCTTGAGTTCCACCAGCAAACGTTCCGCCGTCTTCTTGCCCACGCCCGGCACCTTGGTCAGCGCCGAGGTGTCCTGGGACTGTACGCAACGGACCAGCTCATCGACTTCCAGACTGGACATCAATGCCAGCGCCAATTTCGGCCCTACACCATTGAGACGGATCAGCTCGCGGAAAAAGTCTCGCTCACGCTTTCCAAAGAAGCCATAGAGTAACTGCGCGTCTTCGCGTACGACCAAGTGGGTGTGCAAGGTCAGCGGTTCACCGACCGACGGCAAGCGATACAGCGTGGTCATGGGCACTTCCAGCTCATACCCCAGACCGTTTACATCCAGAATCAGGTGCGGCGGCTGTTTTTCAGCCAGTGTGCCGCGCAAGCGTCCAATCACGTTACAGATCCTTGAGCGTTGGCCAGATCAATGCCTGGCGACCGACAGAGCAAGGGTTCGCGTCGACAACACAGACACGAAAACCCTCATTCCATAAAAAATGATTGCTGATGCTATCAGAGACGCAGGCGCCCGCCACGACTGCGTGCCGTCCCCAGGCCATGGGGCAACAGACTGGAACGGGTGTGCGCATGGCAAATGGCGATGGCCAGGGCGTCAGAGGCGTCGATTTGCGGCTTGCTGGTCAATTTCAGCATGTGCATGACCATCATTTGCACCTGTTCTTTATTCGCCGCACCGGTGCCGGTCACTGCCTGCTTGACCTGGGTTGCGGTGTACTCGGCGATTTCCAGGCTTTCTTCGGCACCGGCAACGATGGCCGCACCGCGCGCCTGCCCCAGTTTCAGTGCAGAGTCGGCATTGCGCGCCATGAACACTTTTTCGATGCCCATGGTGACCGGGCCGTATGTCTGGATGATTTCACGCACGCCGCGATAAACGATTTGCAGACGCTCATGCAATTCTCCCGAGCCGGTACGAATGCAGCCCGACGCCACATACACACAGCCACGCCCGGTATCGCGCACCACGCCATAACCGGTAATACGCGAACCGGGGTCGATACCAAGAATTAAAGTCATAACGCCTGCGGATTCAGTAAAAGCACGATA
Source organism: Pseudomonas oplopanacis (assembly GCF_057128725.1). NCBI lineage: Bacteria > Pseudomonadati > Pseudomonadota > Gammaproteobacteria > Pseudomonadales > Pseudomonadaceae > Pseudomonas > Pseudomonas oplopanacis. The sequence continues at coordinate 116,801 of NZ_JBSKHV010000006.1, forward strand.
TTCAATTCAGCGAATAACAAATGTGGGAGCGAGCCCGCTCGCGAAAGCGGTTTCATATTCAGCAACGATGTTGCGTGAAAATCCGCATTCGCGAGCAGGCTCGCTCCCACATTGAATCTTAGTCGCCCTTAACCTAATTGTGCGGCTACCGATTCAGGGATGTCCGCATTGGAATAGACGTTCTGCACATCATCCAGGTCTTCAAGCATGTCAATCAGCTTGAGTACCTTCTCGGCGCCTTCCAGGTCCAGCTCGGCGCTGGTGGTCGGCAGCATGACGATTTCAGCGTCTTCACCCTTGAAACCGGCCGCTTCCAGCGCGTTGCGCACGGAATAGAAGCCGGCGAACGAGGTGAACACATCAATGGAGCCGTCTTCGTGGGTGACCACGTCATCGGCGTCGGCTTCCATCGCCGCTTCGATCAGCGCGTCTTCATCAACGCCTGGCGCGAAGGAAATCTGCCCTTTGCGCTCGAACAGATAAGCCACGGAACCGTCGGTGCCAAGGTTGCCGCCACATTTGCTGAACGCATGGCGAACAGCGGCCGCAGTGCGATTACGGTTGTCGGTCATGCACTCGACCATCACCGCCACGCCACCCGGGCCGTAGCCTTCGTAGCTCAGCTCGACCATGTCGTCGGTGTCGGCAGCACCGGCACCGCGCGCAACGGCGCGATCAATGATGTCGCGGCTCATGTTCGCGCCAAGGGCCTTGTCCAGCGCCAGACGCAGGCGCGGGTTGGAGCCCGGGTCACCGCCACCCTGTCGGGCAGCAACGGTCAGTTCACGAATCCACTTGGTGAAAATCTTGCCCTTCTTGGCATCCTGACGTTCTTTGCGGTGCTTGATGTTCGCCCACTTGGAATGACCCGCCATAACTCGCTCCGAATTCTCTTTGAAACATTGCCCGCCGCACTCAGTGTCGGCCAGCAACCAAAAAATCTCGACCTAAAGAAAAGGCGCACCCAAAAGGATGCGCCTTTGCGGTCAGCCTTACTCAGCCTTTGGCGTTTCGCGCAGACGAATGTGCAGTTCGCGCAATGCCTTGGCATCCACCTGGCCCGGTGCCTGAGTCATGACGTCCGCCGCGCTCTGGGTTTTCGGGAAGGCGATCACTTCACGGATCGACTGGGCGCCGGTCATCAGCATCACCAGACGGTCCAGACCGAAGGCCAGGCCACCGTGTGGCGGCGCGCCGTACTTCAGGGCGTCGAGCAGGAAGCCGAACTTCTCTTCCTGTTCAGCTTCGTTGATGCCCAGCAGGCGGAATACAGTCTGCTGCATTTCCTTGCGGTGGATACGGATCGAACCGCCACCCAGCTCGGTGCCGTTCAGCACCATGTCGTAGGCACGGGACAGAGCGGTCGCCGGGTTGGCTTCCAGTTCTTCCGGAGTGCACTTCGGCGCGGTGAACGGGTGGTGCAAGGCGGTGAAGCTGCCGTCGTCGTTCTCTTCGAACATCGGGAAGTCGACGACCCACATTGGCGCCCACTTGCAAGTCAGCAGGTTCAGATCGTTACCGACCTTGATCCGCAGTGCACCCAGAGCTTCGCTGACGATCTTGGCCTTGTCGGCACCGAAGAACACGATGTCGCCGTCAACCGCACCAACGCGATCGAGGATCACATTGAGGTTGGCTTCAGGGATGTTCTTGACGATCGGCGATTGCAGACCTTCAACGCCTTTGGCGCGCTCGTTGACCTTGATGTACGCCAGGCCCTTGGCACCGTAGATGCCGACGAACTTGGTGTAGTCGTCAATTTGCTTGCGCGGCATGCTCGCAGCGCCTGGAACGCGCAACGCGGCAATACGGCATTTCGGGTCGTTGGCCGGGCCGCTGAACACCTTGAAGTCGACTTCTTTCAGTTGATCTTCAACGTCAACCAGTTCCAGCGGGTTACGCAGGTCCGGCTTGTCGGAACCGTAACGGCGCATGGCTTCTGCGAAGGTCATGTGCGGGAAGTCGCCGAATTCCAGATCCAGCACTTCCTTGAACAGGTTGCGGATCATTTTTTCGGTGATGCCCATGATCTCGTTTTCATCGAGGAAGCTGGTCTCGATGTCGATCTGGGTGAATTCCGGCTGGCGATCAGCCCGCAGGTCTTCGTCGCGGAAGCACTTGGCGATCTGGTAGTAACGGTCGAAGCCAGCCACCATCAGCAGCTGCTTGAACAGCTGTGGCGATTGCGGCAAGGCAAAGAACGAACCGGCGTGAGTACGGCTCGGCACCAGGTAGTCGCGAGCACCTTCAGGGGTCGCGCGGGTCAGGATCGGCGTCTCGACGTCGAGGAAGCCGTTCTCGTCCAGGAAACGACGGATGCTGGTGGTCATGCGCGAACGCAGACGCAGCTTCTCGGCCATTTCCGGGCGACGCAGATCAAGGAAGCGATAGCGCAGGCGGGTTTCTTCGCCGACATCGGAGAACTCGTTCAGCGGGAACGGCGGGGTTTCCGATTCGTTCAGCACTTCCAGTTCGTAGCCGAGGACTTCGATCATGCCCGACGCCATGTTGGCGTTGGTCGCACCGGCCGGACGCAGGCGAACCTTGCCGGTGATCTTCACGACGTATTCGCTGCGCACGCGATCGGCGGCGGCGAAGGATTCAGCGCGGTCCGGGTCGAACACCACCTGGGCCAGACCGTCACGATCACGGATATCGAGGAAAATCACCCCACCGTGGTCACGGCGACGGTGAACCCAACCGCAAAGAGTAATTTCCTGGCCTTCCAGGCTTTCGTTCAGTTGGCCGCAATAATGGCTGCGCATCATGGTAGTGGTTTCGCTTCTCGTAATTCGAAATTCGGTCGGAGCCCTGCATATCCTGCCCTTTATATAAGGTGCCCGATGATGCAAGCGCTCGCACGTGTGGTTCAACTCAGGCCCTAGACCCTAGTCAGCTTTGTCGCCGCCGGCCAGGTTCTTCTTCGAGCCGGTCTTGAAATCGGTTTCGTACCAGCCGGTGCCGCTGAGGCGGAAACCTGGCATGGACAGCATCTTTTTCAGCTCTGGCGCCTGGCAGGCAGGGCAGTCGACCAGCGGTGCTGCGCTGATCTTTTGAATGGCTTCCAACTGATGACCACAGGAAGCACATTGATAGTCGTACATCGGCATGGGGGTTGTCTCGGCGATCAGATTGCTACCGCACACGCTGGGTTTTGCGGCAAAGAGCGGGATTATATCCATTAAATGCAGCCTGTGCAGCCGTAAGACTGCACAGACTGACACTCAGTCCGTTACGCCGCCGCGACTAGGGTGTCGCAACGCCGCCACCTTCCTTCAAGCTACGCACGACGCAGACAACCCGCACCAGCCCGGTAAAGTTCTTGACTCCGCCATGACGCAAATGCACTTCGCGGTCCACATGGGACAACAGTGCGCTGACCGAACAGCGATTGACCTTGGCCATATCGCCCAAAATGTCCCAGTAGACCTGCTCAAGCCGCAAGCAGGTCGCAAAACCATTCAAACGCACCGAACGGGATAACGGCCGGGCCAGCCCCATATCAAATTCACTGACGAACGGATCAACCCTGATATCCCTCCCCTCGCCAGACCTGTCTTCGTAAACCATATCGCTGACACTCCTTTGTCATCCTTGCCTTCTATAAGACCCACATTTGTTGTGTTGCCTTATAAAAGCGCAGGCGCAAAGGTATATCCAGATGACTTTATGACCATCGACGTAGGATAAGCCAACAGCTGAATGGGGATCATGGAGAGCGTCCTAGGCCGGCCAATTTCCTACGTGATCAGACGCGTTTTACCGCGTGCAAATGAGATTTGAAGAAGCAAAACGGCAAAGTGCGCACAAATCAACCTCCCGGGCACCGCCGGACTGCCTGATTTGAGTAGCCGCAGGCTTTGCTGTTAAATAGACAGGGTGTCGCGACCGCCTATTTTCCGGGGGCTGCGCATAGGCTGATACCGAATACGTGCCCAACGCCTCTTATTGTTCCGAAGCGAACCGTCTTCCCTCAGCTCTTCCTTGTGATCCGTCTTAACGTGAGTTAATCAAAATGTTGAAAATCGTCCACCTGCTAACGGGCGCAGCAGCCCTGCTGCTGTCCTTCATCCCCAGCCTGCGAGCTGAAGCGGTCCCTTACCTGCAACAACCCGATGCACTGTACCTGGCCTTTTTCGGCCTGTTGAACCTCACCCTTGCTCCGGTTATCCCCTACTGGAACAAAGGCCCGCGTCACCAACTGCAAAACCTGGTCAGCGTTCTGCTGGTGCTGGCCGTTCTCCTGCAAATCCTGACGTTGCTCGCGCCGATGCCTGTCATCGCCGGTCAACCTGCCGTCCTGTTCAGCCTGGTCGCAGCCCTGAGCGCGGTGTTACTGCACCTGGGCGTCAGCTTCTACAAATCGTCACCGGCCGCCGCCTCGCCAAGCTATGACATGAGCAACCGCGATACCGGCACCGTCAAGTGGTTCAACACTTCCAAAGGCTTCGGCTTTATTTCCCGCGATTCCGGCGATGATATTTTCGTGCATTTCCGGGCTATTCGTGGCGAAGGTCACCGCGTTCTGGTCGAAGGCCAGCGCGTGGAATTCTCCGTGATGAACCGTGACAAAGGCCTGCAAGCCGAAGATGTGATCGCCGCACTGCCGCGTCGCTGATTCAAAGGCTAAAAAAAACCGCGAACAGCCTGGCTGTTCGCGGTTTTTTATGGCCAGCATTTCAGTAATGCGGCGGCGGTGCTTCTTCTTCGAAGGTTTCAAACTGCCCCGCCATTTCTTCCTGGCGCTTGAGCAGTGCAGCCATTTGTAGCTGGAGGCGTTCAACTGCACGCTGCTGCGTCGCCAGCACATCACTCAATGACTGGATGGTGTCATCCTGAAACGCCAGCTGGCTCTCCAGATCGGTAACGCGATCTTCCAGGCTCATGACTCAACCCTCCAGAAACGTAAAGTCTTCGGTTAATACCAAACGCAGCCGTTCGCGAATCGCAGCGATCTGGTCTGCCTCGTAGGGTTTGGCCGGCACCTTGCCCCAGACCGGAGCAGGCCAGGCAGCGTCCTCGCGCTTGCGCACGATCACATGCATGTGCAATTGACTGACAACATTACCCAACGCTGCAACATTCAACTTGTCAGCGTCAAACGCATCCTTGAGCGTTTCCGCCAGCGCGGTCGTCTCTTGCCACAGCTGTTGCTGCTCGGCGACACCCAACTGAAATATCTCGCTGATATCGTCGCGACGAGGCACCAGGATGAACCAGGGATAATTCGAGTCGTTGGACAACAGCAGCCGGCAGAGCGGGAAATCCCCGATCGGTAGCGTGTCTTGTTGAAGCCGTGGATCTAAAGCGAACACTGTGCGCACTCCCGCCTGGTTCTCATTTTTCAGCTTAGCGCCCCTCCCGAGGGACGGCGCGCCAAGCGACAGGACGGCAGCATACCTGCGAACGGCGCTCGCTTCACGACCAGAGACGCGCCCCGCCATGAGACATTTTTTGTCCAGACGCACCATTACAGGACCAACGATCCGGCCAAAAGCGCCGAAATGACTGATTAACAACGATGTGTTCGAACCAGACAAATAACAACACTGTATGAATTCGGTACAGCGATTAAGATTTTTTGCACCAAAACCGCACAGCTCGTCTACGCTGAGTCGGTCAGCATCCGCGATCTACTCACTTTTGGGGTGAACCGGTAACGTTTTTGGTTGTCACGCTGCCGAACCGGAAGCTGAGACACTATGCAAACCCTGGCGTCAAGCCCGAACAAAACGTGCTTGAAACGCCCGGTTTTATGAGGTTTTTACACGTATAGACAGGCAGACAGAAAAAAACAGTAACAGATTTCTGTTTTGTGCACGCTTGTTGCATTCACACCCACATCGCCTTGGTCGCCTCTGCTGGAAGTGGAGGACTCAAGGCAAATAAAAACAGCGGCAGGGTTGCCCGATGGAGATTCAGACGTTTCACCAAGGACTCTTTTTACCGATGTTCAAGCTCTGGAAAACAACGTTAAAGTTGCCGGTCCGCTTGCATTGAGGCTGTAAATTTGCGACATCTACCAAGCTGTTTGCGACAGGGTCGTAAAGAAGCTGAAAGGTTAGATACGCAAGTATCGCCAACATGGTCGGCGTGATATAAGTTTGCGCCGACACAAAAAGAAAGAGCCGCCCAGATAATAAAACAGGTGGGACGGCAGTACTCTTCTAAAACCAAAGGAGCAAATCACGATGCGCGTGATGAAGTGGAGCATGATCGCACTGGCAGTTGCAGCAGCAGCCAGTACTCAGTTGGCAGTAGCCGCACCTTTCGTAAGCGACCAGGCAGAAGCCAAAGGTTTTGTTGAAGACAGCAAGCTCGACTTGCTGGTTCGCAACTACTACTACAACCGTAACAAGACTGACGGCGCTACCGACGACAAAGACTGGACCCAGGCCATTCAGGGCAACTTCAGCTCTGGCTACACCCAGGGTCTGATCGGTGTTGGCGTTGAAGCTTGGGGCCAACTGGCCATTAAGCTGGACGGTTCCGACAAATACGCAGGTTCGGGCAACATGTCCGTTGGCAATGATGGCGAAGTCAACAACAGCCAGGGCAAAGCCGGCGCTGCTGCCAAGTTCCGCATCTCCAAGACCGAGCTGAAAGTCGGCGACATGCAGCCAAGCACCTCTCCAGTGTTCGCTGTTGGCGGTTCGCGTATCCTTCACCAAACGGCCAGCGGTATCCAACTGCAGAGCAGCGAAGTCAAAGACCTTGACCTCGAAGCCGGTCACTTCTACTCGGCGACCAGCCAGGACAAAAACGCCCGTGACGGCGAACTGTGGGCTACTTACGCTGGCGTGCAAGCCAATTCCATCGACTACTTCGGTGGCAAGTACGGCGTGACCGACAACCTGAGCTTCTCGCTCTACGGTGCCAAGCTCGAAGACGTCTGGAACCAGTACTACGCCAACGGTAACTACACCCTCCCACTGGGTGGCGATCAGTCGTTGAACTTCGACGCCAACTACTACAACACCAAGGACACCGGTAACGCTAAAGCAGGCGAAATCAGCAACAACGCCTACTCCCTGGCTGCTGCGTTCTCGTTCCTGAAAGCGCACACCCTGACCCTGGGCTTCCAGAAAGTGAACGGCGACACTCCGTTCGACTACATCGGTGTAGGTGGTCACGTAGCCTCCCAAAACCGCGGTGGCGACTCGATCTTCCTCGCCAACTCCATCCAGTACTCTGACTTCAACGCCCCTGGCGAGAAGTCGGTACAAGCCCGTTACGACCTGAAAATGGCCGAATACGGCGTACCTGGTCTGAGCTTCATGACCCGTTACGTGAAAGGTTGGGACATCGACGGTACCAACACTCCAGCAGGCAGCGCTTACGCTGGTCTGTACGGTGCTGACGGTAAACACCACGAAGTCAACGTGGAAGCCAAGTACGTTATTCAATCCGGCCCAGCTAAAGATCTGTCGTTCCGCATCCGTCAAGCATGGCACACCGCCAACGCAGACGAAGGCGAAGGCGATATCTCTGAGTTCCGCCTGATCACCGACTACCCACTCAACATTCTGTAATTGCAGAACGTTAGTTTGCGGTAATCAAAAAAAGGCCCATCTTCGGATGGGCCTTTTTTCGTGGGTAACAAACACTGGGTTAAAACGATCAAATCCGCGAGAAACATGCCTGACCAAAGAGTCAGACATGATCAAAAAACAATCACTGCACTGCAGATTCCTGAACCACGCGAATCATCCGCTGTGGCAATGGAACATCAACACCGGCAGTTTTCAAACGATCACGGGACTGTTCGTTAAACATGAACATCACATCCCAGTAATCCGCCGTCTTTACCCAGACCCGAAGCGAAAGAGTGATCGAACTGTCACCCAGCGTAGAAACTACTGCCTGAGGTGCCGGATCTGCCAATACGCGCGGATCTTTGGCCAGTTCCAACAACACTTCGCGGGCCTTCTGCAAGTCTGCTTCGTAATCCACACCCACATCGAACACTACTTTGCGGGTCGGTTGACGGTTGGTATTGGTGATGATGCCGTTCGACAAGTTACCGTTGGGAACGATGATGGTTTTGTTATCGCCGGTACGCAGTACGGTGTGGAAGATCTGAATGCTGTCGACCGTACCGGCAACCCCTTGGGCTTCGATCCAGTCACCGATGCGAAACGGACGGAACAACAGAATCAACACGCCGCCGGCGAAGTTAGCGAGGCTGCCTTGCAAGGCCAAACCGATGGCCAGACCCGCCGCACCAATCGCCGCGACGAAGGAGGTGGTTTCCACGCCGATCATCGACGCAACGCTGACAATCAGCAAAACCTTGAGAATGATGTTCGCCAAGCTGCTGATGAACCCTTGCAGCGCGAGGTCAGCGTTACGCAGGGCCAGCAGGCCACCGAGTTTTTGCGTCACTTTGTTGATCAGCCACCAGCCGATGGCCAGGGTGATCACTGCCAGCAACACGCGGCTGCCGTATTCCATGATCATTGGAATCCAGGCTTGGGATGCCTTGACCAGGTTGTCCACTTCAGTATTCAAATCCATCTAATTTCTCCTGGGTTATGTGCAATCCGGGTGGGAGCGACGGTGCGGCGATCCGACCTGCTCGCGAAAACGCTGGATCACCCAGCATCTCTGCTAAATGTGAAGCAGCCTTCGCGGGCAAGCCCGCTCCCACAGGTCCCGAGTTGAAGGTCAGTCGCGGAAGTTGTTGAACTGCAGCGGCATATCGAACGTCTTGGCGCGCAGGGCCGCAATGGCTTCCTGCAAATCGTCACGCTTCTTGCCGGTAATGCGCACTTGCTCGCCCTGAATGGCAGCCTGGACCTTGAGCTTGGCGTCCTTGACGTGAGCGACGATTTTCTTCGCCAGCTCTTTGTCGATGCCTTCCTTGAGGACCGCTTCCTGCTTCATCAGCTTGCCCGATGCGTAGGCGTCCTTGACCTCAAGGCACTGCACGTCGATTTTGCGCTTGACCAGCGCCAGCTTGAGGATCTCGATCATCGCTTCGAGCTGGAAGTCGGCCTCGGCGGTCAGGTTGACGGTCAGGTCCTTTTCCTTGAACTCGAAGGTGCCCTTGCCCTTCAGGTCATAACGGCGATCGAGTTCCTTGACGGCGTTTTCGACCGCGTTGGTGACTTCGTGTTTGTCCAGTTCGGATACCACGTCGAACGACGGCATGTAATCTCTCCAATAAAAAGGCGCGCTCGATTGCAATGGCGCGCGCTTGGCTTGCGGTTAAAATCGGGCTCATTATAACGGGTCTTTTCCAACCGATACTGCGAGCCTCACATGCCTGCCTCAAACCGAGCAAAAAGCTGATGTCGACCACTTGGCATGTATTGGGCGCCGGCAGCCTTGGCACATTGTGGGCCACGCGTCTGGCGCGGGCCGATTTGCCGGTCCGGCTGATCGTTCGGGATGCGCAGCGCTTGCAGGCGTATCACGCCGCGGGCGGTTTGACGCTGGTCGAGCACGGCGTAGCCAACACCTATGACATCCCCGGCGAAACACCGGACAGCCACGAACCGATCAGCCGCCTGCTGGTGGCCTGCAAGGCTTACGACGCCGAGAAAGCCGTCGCACAACTGGCGCCACGCCTGACACCCGACGCCGAGCTGATCCTGCTGCAGAACGGCCTCGGCAGTCAGGACGCCGTGGCGGCGCAGGTGCCGCAAGCCCGTTGCGTGAGCGCATCGAGTACCGAAGGCGCGTTTCGCGATGGCGATTGGCGTGTGGTGTTCGCGGGCCACGGCTACACCTGGCTGGGGGATGCAGGCCATCCGGTTGCGCCGATCTGGCTGGATGATCTGATAGCTGCCGGAATCCCCCATGAATGGAGCACCGACATCCTCACGCGACTGTGGCGAAAACTGGCGCTTAACTGTGCGATCAACCCCCTGACGGTTCTTCACAATTGCCGCAATGGCGGATTGCAAGAACATCAGTGTGAGGTCGCGACCCTCTGCGGTGAATTGGCCGAGTTGCTCGAACGCTGTGGTCAGCCCGCCGCGGCAGAAAACCTGCAACAGGAAGTCGAGCGCGTGATCCAGGCCACGGCGGCCAATTACTCCTCGATGTATCAGGACGTCGCGAATCAGCGCCGCACCGAAATCACCTACCTGCTGGGCCATGTGTGCAAAGTGGCCGAGCGTCATCAACTGAACCTGCCCCACCTGCATCAATTACAGCAGCGGCTGATCGGCCATCTGCACAGCCTTGGATTGCCCAGCGACTGAGCAGCGGCTACGCTGGCCACGTGTTCCATTTAAGCGACGAACCTGATGCCATTGCGCCAGCGCCTCGAAAACCTTCCCGTCGGCCAGAAATTGCTGGCCGCCCTGCTGGTGCTGTTGATCACCATCCTGCTGGTTGCCAACCTGACCTTCATCAGCGCGGCGTATTACATCTCCCAGGAAAGCATGGCGCCCCAAGCCTTGCAGACCATTGGCCGACTGGTGTCGAACCCGAGCCTGGTGGCCGACGCCTTGAAGACGCCACAAAACGCCGAACGCCTGCTCAACGAACTCAACAGTTACTCGCCGCTGCGTGCCGCCGCCATTTATGACGGCAAGGGCGAACGACTGGCGCAATTGCAACATGGCGACAAACTCAGCCTGCCGGGGCGCTATCAACACATTGAAGCCTGGCAAGCGACCGAGTTTCGCAGCAATCAACTGATCACCCTGCCTCGCCCTGGCACCGAGCCCGGTCATTTATTGCTGGTAGCCAGCAGCGAGCTGCCGATGGCGTTCTACACCGGCACCCTCACGGCCAGTCTGGGCATTCTGATCTTCAGCGTGCTGTTGTGGCTGGTGATCGCCCGGCAAATCAAACGCCTGATTACCCGCCCCATCCATGAGCTCGAAGAGCTGTCCCGGCAAGTAACCCGCGAAGAGAACTACGCGCTGCGAGCCTCCCGCGGCAACCACGACGAAATCGGCAGCCTCGCGGAGGCGTTCAACACCATGCTCTCGCGGATCGAGGCCCGGGAGCAGCAACTCAAGCGCGCCCGTGACGACTCCCAGGCCGCTTATGACCAGGCGCAGGGCCTGGCCGAAGAAACGCGCCATACCAATCGCAAACTGGAACTTGAAGTCCAGGTGCGCAGCAAGATCGAGAAAAAGCTCACCGGTTTCCAGAATTACCTCAACAGCATCATCGACTCCATGCCGTCGGCGTTGATCGCCCTCGACGAGCAGCTCTACGTGACCCAGTGGAATCAGGAAGCCAGCGCCCTCTCCGGCACCCGTCTGGATGAAGCGCTGAACCAGCCGATCTTCCTCGCCTTCGAACCGTTGAAGCCATTTCTGCCGCAGCTCAAGCAAACCGTCGAGCAGCACACCGTGGCCAAGATCGAACGGGTAACGTGGTTCAAGGACGATGAGCCCAAGCATTACGCCCTGACCTTTTACCCACTGATGGGCGGTGCCGGGCGCGGCGTGGTGATCCGGATCGACGACATTACCCAGCGTCTGTCGCTGGAAGAAATGATGGTGCAGTCGGAAAAGATGCTTTCGGTCGGTGGCCTCGCCGCCGGCATGGCCCATGAAATCAATAACCCGCTGGGCGCGATCCTGCACAACGTGCAAAACATTCGCCGACGCCTGTCACCTGACCTGCCCAAAAACCTGGAGCAAGCCGAGCATATCGGCATCGAGCTGGAAACAGTCAACCAGTACCTGAAGGTGCGCGAAGTCCCGCAATTGCTCGATGGCATTCAGCAGGCTGGCGCCCGGGCGGCGAAGATTGTGACGCACATGCTCAGCTTCAGCCGCCGCAGCACCCGGCAAATGGCCCCGTGCGACCTGCCGGCACTGATCGATCAAGCGGTGGAAATCGCCGGTAACGACTTCGACCTGGCGATCGGTTTCGACTTCAAGGGCCAGGCGATCATTCGCCAGTTCGATCCAGCCCTCGGCCCGGTGCCGGGCACCGCCAACGAACTCGAACAGGTGCTGCTCAACCTGTTAAAAAACGCCGCTCAGGCCATTCACCAGCGCGAGGACGATAGCGAACCGGGGCGGATCATTCTGCGCACCAGACTGAACCCGCCCTGGGCGGAAATCCAGGTCGAGGACAATGGCATCGGCATGAGCGAAAACGTGCGCAAACGTACGTTCGAGCCATTCTTCACCACCAAGGAAATCGGCCAGGGCACGGGGCTGGGCCTGTCGGTCTCCTATTTCATCATCACCAACAATCACAAGGGCCAGATGGAAGTGCAGTCGACGCCAGGCCAAGGCACCTGCTTCACCTTGCGCCTGCCCTTGTCGGGCGCGCCGGTCATCTCCCAAGAACTCAATCAGCTATCGAGGTAACCCATGGGCTTTCGCTTGTCGAAGATTTACACCCGCACTGGCGACAAAGGCGAAACCGGGCTCGGCGATGGTCGCCGGGTGCCCAAGGACCACCCGCGAATCGAGGCCATCGGTGAAGTCGATTCGCTGAACAGCCAGGTCGGCGTGCTGCTGGCCGGGTTGGCAGCAGAAAGCGTCACGTATCCGGGGTTGAACGAGGTCATCGAAGTATTGGCGCCTTGCCAGCACCGTTTGTTCGACTTGGGTGGCGAGTTGGCGATGCCGGTGTATCAGGCGTTGGACGCGGTAGAAATCGAACGCCTGGAAACGGCGATTGATCGCTGGAATGAAGAGTTGGGACCGCTGGAAAATTTCATTCTGCCTGGCGGTTCAGCGTTGATCGCTCAGGCGCATGTGTGCAGATGCCTGGCGCGCAGTGCGGAGCGGCGGTGCCAGCAGTTGAATGCGATTGAGCCGCTGGCCGGGGTTGGGTTGGCGTATATCAATCGGTTGTCGGATGTGTTGTTTGTGGTGGCGCGGGTGATTGCCAAGCGGCAGGGGGTGGCGGAGATTTTGTGGCAGCCTGCGGCGAAACCGCAGGATTAAGTAGCGCCTGTACAGCCGCCTTCGCGAGCAGGCTCGCTCCCACATGGATCGGGGTGTTCACAAATCCAATGTGTGAGCGGGCTTGCTCGCGAAGGGGCCAGTAACTACACCAAAGAATCAGGCCAGAACGCCCGAATCCCCGCCACACCCTGCGCCCCTGCCTCCCAGGCTTGCTGCCGTTCCGCCGGGCCAACACCGCCCAACAGGAACACCGGCTTGCTGAAGCCCGCAATCAACGCCGAAGCCTGATCCCAGCCCAACGGCTGCGCATCTGGATGAGTCTGGGTTTTCTGCACCGGCGACAGGGTCACAAAGTCCACGCCCATCTGCTCAGCCAACGCCAGTTCTTCAGCGTTATGACACGACGCCGCCAACCAGCGCGACGCCGGCAGTGGTCGCCCCGCCGCCGCGTATTTACGCAACTGGGCCGAGGTGATGTGCCAACCGGCGGACGGAAAATCACCGAGCCATTCGAACGGCCCCTTGATCATCAACTGCGCCTTGCCGGCACACAGCCCGGCCGCGTCTACCGCCAGGTCACGGTACTTCGGATCGTAGCCGTTGGGCGCCCGCAGCTGGATCAGTTTGATCCCGCCGCCGATGGCTTTCTGGATGCCGCGCAGCAGGGCCGGAGTTTCCAGGTCTTCGGGGGTAATCAAGTATTCGGCAGGCAAACGTGCCGCCGCGACGATCGGCTGGTTGGCCGCCGGGAACTTGTAGTTCAGCAGGTCGCGTGGCGACACCCACTCCAGCGGCTGACCTTCGGCACCGTGGGGTTCCCCGGTAAAGGCCGAGACTTCCCAGACGTCCAGCAACACCTGCTTGTCCGGGTAATCGTGATGAACTTTGATCAGCGGTCGTGCGGCGCTGACCACAATGCCCAGTTCTTCCTGAAGTTCACGGCTCAGCGCGGTTTCTACAGACTCGTCGCCCTCGACCTTGCCACCGGGAAACTCCCACAAACCGCCCTGGTGCTGAGTATCGGCACGGCGTGCAATCAGGATCTTGCCGCTGTTATCACGGATAACGGCAGCGGCTACATGAACTCGTTTCACTGCCCGACCTCCTCCAGACCTGCCTTCTGCCAGGCTTTGAACGCCGGCCATTGGTAGATTGCTTCGACGTAAGCTTCATCTGCAGCCGGCAATTTCACCTGATAGGTGCGCAGGCGTACGGCAATCGGCGCAAAGAACGCATCGGCCAGGGTTGCGCCGCCGAACAGGAACGGCCCGGTGTCGGTCGCCACAGCACGGCATTCTGCCCACAAGGCCAGCATGCGCTGGATGTCGGCCTGAACATCTTCAGGTGTCGGCACCAGCGGCGCATCGCGGCTCAGGTCGAACGGCATGTTGCCGCGCATGGCAAAGAACCCGGCGTGCATCTGCGCACAAGCCGAACGCGCCTGGGCACGGGCGGCGGTGTCTTTTGGCCAGAGGCCGGCATCGGGGAATTGCTCGGCCAGGTACTCGGCAATCGCCAGGGAATCGGCGATGGTGCCGTGTTCGGTTTTCAGCAGCGGGACTTTGCCGGTCGGCGAATGCTTGAGCAGGCGTTCGCGGGTGTCGGGTTGGCCCAGCTTGATCAATTCTTCGGTGTAGGCCGCGCCGGTCAGGTCGAGCGCCAATGCAACGCGCAGGGACCAGGAGGAAAGCAGTTTGTCGCCGATGATCAGGTGGAGGCTCATGTTCGGGACCTTTTGATGAGGGGTACAGGCCAGTCTTGTGGTGACTGGAAGCCCGCCTTCGCGAGCAGGCTCGCTCCCACAGTTGACCGAGTGCTTCCAGGATGAATGCGATCGAATGTGGGAGCGAGCCTGCTCGCGAAGGGAGCGACTCGATCTTAAGTACGGTACTCGGCGTTGATTTTCACGTATTCGTGCGACAGGTCGGTGGTCCAGATGGTTTCGCTGCAATCGCCGCGACCCAGCTCGATACGGATGGTGATCTCTTCCTGCTGCATGACCGCAGCGCCCTGGGCTTCGGTGTACGTCGCAGCACGTGCGCCACGGCTGGCAATGCACACCTCGCCGAGGAACACGTCGATCTTGCTCACGTCCAGGTTCGGCACGCCGGCACGGCCAACGGCGGCCAGGATGCGGCCCCAGTTCGGGTCGGAAGCGAACAACGCCGTCTTGATCAGCGGCGAGTGCGCCACGGTGTAGCCGACGTCCAGGCATTCCTGGTGATTGCCGCCGCCATTGACTTCAACGGTGACGAACTTGGTCGCGCCTTCGCCGTCGCGAACGATGGCCTGGGCCACGTCCATGCACACCTCAAACACCGCTTGCTTCAACTTGGCGAACAACTCGCCTTCGGCACGGGTGATTTCCGGCAGTGCAGCCTGACCGGTGGCGATCAGCATGCAGCAGTCGTTGGTCGAGGTGTCGCCGTCGATGGTGATGCGGTTGAACGACTTGTTGGCACCGTCCAGCAGCAGGTTTTGCAGCACGTCACGGGAGACTTTGGCGTCAGTGGCGATGTAGCCGAGCATGGTCGCCATGTTCGGACGGATCATGCCCGCGCCTTTGCTGATGCCGGTGACGGTGATCGTCACGCCGTCATGCTGGAACTGGCGGCTCGCACCCTTGGGCAGGGTGTCGGTGGTCATGATGCCGGTGGCGGCCGCTTCCCAGTTGTGGATCGACAGGTCGTCGAGGGCCGCTTGCAGCGCGCCTTCGATTTTCTCGACTGGCAGCGGCTCGCCGATCACGCCGGTGGAATACGGCAGCACCAGGCTGGCATCCACACCCGTCAGTTCAGCCAGCTTCGCGCAGGTACGCTCGGCAGCGGCCAGGCCAGGTTCGCCGGTGCCGGCGTTGGCATTGCCGGTGTTGGTCAACAGGTAACGCACCGGGCCTTGCACGCGTTGCTTGGCCAGGATCACTGGCGCGGCGCAAAAGGCGTTCAGGGTGAAGACGCCCGCGACGGTGGAGCCTTCGGCGCAGCGCATGACCACGACATCCTTGCGCCCCGGGCGCTTGATGCCGGCCGAGGCGATACCGAGTTCAAAACCGGCAACCGGGTGCAACGTTGGCAAAGGACCAAGACCAACAGCCATGAATGCGCTCCTCAAAAAATGTAGTCATCACCGTCATGCGATGAACGGCGGTATTAAATGGCAAAACGCCGCGACGGCTGATGCCGGTCGCGGCGCGGGTATTTCAGCGATTGAAACGGGTTTTACTGGATCTGCCCGTGGCAATGCTTGAATTTCTTGCCCGAACCGCAGTAGCACAGTTCGTTACGGCCCAGCTTCTGCTCGTTGCGAACCGGTGCCACGGCGAGGGCGACATCAATCTCTTCGCCCAACGGTTCCACTTGCTCAAGACCCGGTGCTTCTTCGTGATGGAACTGCATGCGTGCGGCCAGTGCTTCGGCTTCCTGACGCAGGCGTTGCTCTTCGGCTTCCGGATCTTCGCGGCGAACCTGAACGTGGGACAACACACGGATCGAGTCGCGTTTGATCGAATCCAGCAGCTCGGAGAACAGCGTGAACGACTCGCGCTTGTACTCTTGCTTCGGGTTCTTCTGGGCATAACCACGCAAGTGGATGCCGTGACGCAAGTGGTCCATGGTCGACAGGTGGTCTTTCCACAGGTCGTCCAGCACGCGCAGCACGATTTGTTTCTCGAAGCTGCGCAGCGCTTCGGCGCCCGCCTGGTCTTCTTTCTCGTTGTACGCCGCGATCAGCTCTTGCATCAGCTTCTCACGCAGGGTTTCTTCGTACAGGTGATCGTCTTCGTCGAGCCATTGCTGGATCGGCAGCGCCACACCGAAGTCGCTCTGCAACGCCGCTTCCAGACCGGCCACGTCCCACTGCTCAGGCAGCGATTGCGGTGGAATGTGCGCACTGATGGTGGCGTTGAGCACGTCCTGACGGAAATCGGCGATGGTTTCGCCAATGTTGTCAGCGGCCAGCAACGTGTTACGCATGTGATAAATCACTTTACGCTGTTCGTTGTTGACGTCGTCGAACTCGAGCAGTTGCTTACGAATATCGAAGTTACGGCCTTCAACCTTGCGCTGAGCCTTTTCGATGGCGTTGGTCACCATGCGGTGCTCGATCGCCTCGCCTGGCTGCATGCCCAGGGCCTTCATGAAGTTCTTCACCCGGTCAGAGGCGAAGATACGCATCAGGCTGTCTTCCAGCGACAGGTAGAAGCGACTGGAACCGGCGTCACCCTGACGACCGGCACGACCACGCAGCTGGTTATCGATACGGCGCGATTCGTGACGCTCGGAAGCAATCACCTGCAAGCCGCCCGATTCGAGCACTTGCTGGTGACGCTTCTGCCAGTCGGCCTTGATCTGGGCAATCTGCTCTGGTGTCGGATCTTCCAGGGACGCCACTTCCACTTCCCAGTTACCGCCCAACAGGATGTCGGTACCACGACCGGCCATGTTGGTAGCGATGGTCAGTGCGCCTGGGCGACCGGCCTGGGCAATGATCTCGGCTTCCTTTTCGTGGAACTTGGCGTTCAGAACCTTGTGTTCGATGCCTTGTTCCACGAGCAGGCGGGACATGTGCTCGGAGGTTTCGATGGTCGCGGTACCCACCAGCACCGGGCGGCCCGCCGCCATGCTTTCCTTGATGTCCGCCACGATGGCCGTGTACTTCTCGTCGGCCGTCAGGAACACCAGGTCGTTGTAGTCCTTACGGGCCAACGGCTTGTTCGGCGGAATGACCATGACCTGCAGGCCATAGATCTGATGGAACTCGAACGCCTCGGTGTCGGCCGTACCGGTCATGCCGGACAGCTTGTTGTACAGGCGGAAGTAGTTCTGGAACGTGGTCGATGCCAGGGTCTGGCTTTCAGCCTGGATGTTCAGGTTTTCCTTGGCTTCGATGGCCTGGTGCAGGCCTTCGGACAAACGACGGCCCGGCATGGTACGACCGGTGTGTTCGTCGACCAGGACAACCTGACCGTCCTGCACGATGTACTCGACGTTGCGATGGAACAGTTTGTGCGCACGCAGACCGGCATAAACGTGGGTCAGCAGACCCAGGTTGTGTGCCGAGTACAGGCTCTCGCCTTCAGCCAGCAGGCCGAGGGAGGTCAGCGACTCTTCTACGAATTGATGGCCCGCTTCGTTGAGTTCGACCTGGCGGGTCTTCTCATCGACGGTGTAGTGGCCGGCCTTGGTGACTTCGCCTTCAACTTCTTCGACGTGCAATTCCAGGCGCGGGATCAGTTTGTTGATCTCGATGTACAGCTTGGAGCTGTCCTCGGCCTGACCGGAAATGATCAGTGGAGTACGGGCTTCGTCGATGAGGATGGAGTCGACTTCGTCGATCACGGCGAAATTGAGTTCGCGCTGGAATTTTTCTTCCATGCTGAACGCCATGTTGTCGCGCAGGTAATCGAAACCGAATTCGTTGTTGGTGCCGTAGGTAATGTCGGCGGCGTAAGCCAGACGTTTCTCTTCCGGCGGCTGGAACGGCGTGACCACGCCGACCGTCAGGCCGAGGAATTCGTAGAGCGGACGCATCCAGTTGGCGTCACGACGGGCCAGGTAGTCGTTCACCGTCACAACGTGCACGCCCTTGCCGGACAGCGCGTTGAGGTAAACGCCCAGTGTTGCCACCAGGGTCTTGCCTTCACCGGTACGCATTTCCGCGATCATGCCTTCATGCAAGGTCATGCCGCCGATCAGCTGGACATCGAAGTGGCGCATACCCATGACGCGCTTGCCGGCTTCGCGGGCGACCGCAAAGGCTTCAGGCAACAGCTTGTCGAGGGTTTCCCCTTTGGCGATGCGGGCCTTGAACTCGTCTGTCTTGGCACGCAATTGATCGTCCGAAAGGGCCACCATTTGCTCTTCGAAGGCATTGACGAATTGCACCGTCTTGAGCATGCGTTTGACTTCACGCTCGTTCTTGCTTCCAAAAAGTTTCTTTAACAAAGGCGCAAACATATCGGCAGGATCTTCCACACTAAAGGGATGGAGGGCGGCCCCGTGAGTCGCCCGTGCAGCCCTCATGGCCGCATGCGAACGAGCATTCTACCCGGAAACGATGGTGAGGAAAGTGGCGTTATTCCACGATGCATGCACTGCGCTGTTACGGGGCTCACTTAAAATAAGGGCTTTTTGCTGAACTTCAAGCCGTTCACGGCAGAAGTTACTTGTTGATTTAATGGGTAAAGCGCTCGCAAAGCAATGGGTCAGGTGCACCAGGTGCTTTCTGCTACCATAGCGGCTCTGTTACTTCAGGTGTCTGATCATGGCATTTCGCCCTCTTACGGCCAGAGCACCCGCCGTTCTGCTTCGCGAAGCCAAGCCGCTGAAAGCTATTTTTGGCCACGCTCAACGCCTGGGTCATTTACAACGTCTGCTCGAAAGCCAATTGCAACCGGCCGCTCGCGAACACTGCCATGTGGCGTCGTGGCGCGAAGGCAGTTTGTTGCTGATCGTCACCGACGGCCATTGGGCCACGCGCCTGCGTTATCAGCAAAAACGTCTGCAACGCCAGTTACAGATGTTTGACGAGTTCGCCAGCCTGACGCGGATTCTGTTCAAGGTGCAGCCACCGACCGTGCAACAAGGCGCGGCGGGACACACCATCAGTTTGTCGTCGGATGCGGGCGCGACGATTCAGGCCACGGCTGAGGGGATCAGCGATCCGAATCTGCGGGCTGCGCTTGAACGCCTCGCGGCGCAC
The DNA here is from genome assembly GCF_057128725.1 of Pseudomonas oplopanacis. Taxonomy (NCBI): domain Bacteria; kingdom Pseudomonadati; phylum Pseudomonadota; class Gammaproteobacteria; order Pseudomonadales; family Pseudomonadaceae; genus Pseudomonas; species Pseudomonas oplopanacis. The sequence continues at coordinate 136,339 of NZ_JBSKHV010000006.1, forward strand.
GCCAAACCCAAAACCTGACACAAAACCCAGTGTGGGAGCGAGCCTGCTCGCGAAAGCAATCTGACATTCAAATCGATGTTGTCTGATCGGCCGCTTTCGCGAGCAGGCTCGCTCCCACAGGGGATTATTGTGTTCGCTTGCTAGCGGCTTTTTTTGCCGCCGAGCAGCGAGCCCATCAGCCCGCGTACCAATTGTCGGCCCAACTGATTAGCCGCCTGTCGCATTGCCGATTTCAACGCCTGTCCGGCCGCCGTCCCGAGAAACTCCCCGGCCTGCTCGGTGAAACTTGGCTCTTCGGGCGCAGGTTTGGCGGGCGCGGCATCGGGATCAGGTGCCAGGCCCTTGCGTCCCATCAGCACTTCATAAGCCGATTCCCGATCAATCGGCTTGTCATAACGGCCCTGCAACGGCGAACCGGCGATCAGTGCCGCGCGCTCGGCCTCGCTCAACGGCCCGATCCGCGATTGCGGTGGCGCGATCAACACGCGCTGGACCATCTCCGGCGTGCCTTTATCGGCCAGCGTCCCGACCAGCGCCTCGCCGATCCCCAGTTCGGTCAACACCGACAAGGCATCGAATGCCGGGTTCGGCCGGAAGCCCTCGGCCACGGCGCGCAGGGATTTCTGCTCCTTGGCGGTGAATGCGCGCAAACCGTGCTGGATGCGTAAACCCAGTTGGGCCAGCACGTCATCCGGCAGGTCACCCGGTGATTGAGTGACGAAATACACGCCCACGCCTTTCGAGCGAATCAACCGCACCACTTGTTCCAGTCGATCCTGCAATGCCTTGGGCGTCCCGGCGAACAGCAAATGTGCTTCGTCGAAAAACAACGCCAGCAGTGGTTTGTCCGCATCACCGCGTTCCGGCAATTGCTCGAACAACTCGGCGAGCAGCCACAGCAGGAAAGTCGCGTAAACCTTCGGCGCTTCATGAACCAGACGACTGGCATCCAGCAAATGAATGCGCCCGCGACCGTCAGCGGTCGGTTGCAGAATGTCTTCGAGTTGCAGCGCCGGTTCGCCGAACAGCGCTTCGGCGCCTTGTTGTTCCAGCGTCGCCAGCCGCCGTAACAGCGCCTGGCTGGAGCCGGTGGTCATCAACGCAGCATCATCGCCGAGCAATTCGGGGTTATCACGCAGGTGATTGAGCAGCGCCTTCAGGTCCTTGAGATCCAGCAGCAACAGCCCTTCGCGGTCCGCCACTTTGAACGCCGCGTACAGCGCCGACTGCTGGCTGTCGGTCAGTTCCAGCAGGCTGCCCAGCAACAACGGGCCCATTTCACTCAGGGTGGTGCGCAATGGATGACCGGACTGACCATGAATGTCCCACAGCGTCACGGGATACGCCTGAGGCCTGTGGTTCAGCCACGTCATCCCGGCAATGCGCTCGGCGATCTTGCCTTGGGGGTTGCCGGCGGCGCCGAGGCCACACAGGTCGCCCTTGATGTCGGCGGCGAACACCGCCACGCCTGCGTCGCTGAAGGCTTCGGCCATGCGTTGCAAGGTGACGGTTTTACCGGTCCCGGTAGCGCCGGCGACCAGACCGTGACGGTTCGCCAGACGCATGGCCTGGGCGATGGGCTGACCGGCAAGATCGGCACCGAGAACGAGTTGCAATGAGTCAGGCATTTTGTCACCTAATGGTTAATCTTTGATCCGGCGCGGCCGATACAAAACAAGAGACTACACAGAAATCAGCGTCGGTATTCCCTAAGGACAGGACAGAACTATCAGCTGCTTTTCACCCTGCCCGTTTTGCGTGCCTTTATAAAAGCACGCCCAGAACAATAAGACCTTAGCGGAACCCCAAGCCATGAACAAAAACCTGCGCTTCAGCCATAAGATTTTGCTTGCCGCCGCCCTCATTGTTATTGCTGCCTTCGCCTCGTTCACCCTGTACAACGATTATTTACAGCGCAACGCCATCCGCGAAGACCTGGACAATTACCTCAATGAGATGGGCGACGTCACCGCCAACAACATCCAGACCTGGTTGGCCGGTCGAATCCTGCTGATCGACAGCCTCGCTCAAAACATCGCCATCAACCCTGAACAGTCCAACGTCGCCAGCCTGCTCGAGCAGAAAGCCCTGACGTCGACCTTCATGGCGTCCTACCTGGGCGATGCCACCGGCAGCTTTACCATTCGCCCCGACGCCAAGATGCCGGCCGGCTTCGATCCACGGGTCCGCCCTTGGTACAAAGGCGCCGAAAGCAGCAGCACCGCGACCCTGACCGAACCGTATATCGACGCGGCCACCGGCCAGACCATCATTTCCATCGCCACCGCCTCGAAGAAGGCCGGGCAAAGCGTCGGTGTAGTGGGCGGTGACCTGAGCCTGCAAACCCTGATCGACACCCTCAGCGCCCGTGATTTCGCCGGCATGGGTTACGCCTTCCTGGTCAGCGCCGACGGCAAGATCCTGGTGCACCCGGACAAAGCCCTGGTCATGAAGTCCCTGAGCGAGGCGTACCCGAAAAACACCCCGCGCATCAGCAGCGACTTCAGTGAGGTCGACGTCGACGGCAAGACCCGTATCGTCACCTTTACCGCGATCAAAGGCCTGCCATCGGTCAACTGGTACATCGGCCTTTCGGTGGACAAGGACAAAGCCTTCTCGATGCTCAGTTCGTTCCGCGCCTCGGCCGTGGTCGCGACCATCATTGCCGTGGCGATCATCATCGCGCTGCTGGGCATGCTGATCCGCATCCTGATCCAGCCGCTGCACGTCATGACCCGCGCCATGGAAGACATCGCCGACGGTGAAGGCGACCTGACCAAGCGCCTGACCATCCAGAACAACGATGAATTCGGCATCCTCGGTACCGCGTTCAACCGTTTTGTCGAACGTATTCACACCTCGATTCGCGAAGTGTCCTCGGCCACCGGGCAAGTCAACGAAGTGGCGCTGCGTGTTGTCGCCGCCTCGAACTCGTCGATGTTCAACTCCGATCAGCAGGCCTCGCGCACCAGCAGCGTCGCCGCCGCGATCAATCAGCTCGGGGCCGCCGCCCAGGAAATCGCCCGTAACGCCGCGCAAGCGTCGAGTCAGGCCAGCGACGCCCGCAGCCTGGCTGAAGACGGCCAGCAAGTGGTGGACCGCAGCATCAAGGCGATGAATCAGCTGTCGAGCATGCTCAGTGCCTCGAGCACCAACATCGAATCGCTGAACAGCAAAACCGTGAACATCGGCCAGATCCTCGAAGTGATCACCAGCATTTCCCAGCAAACCAACCTGTTGGCACTCAACGCGGCCATCGAAGCAGCCCGCGCCGGTGAAGCCGGCCGTGGTTTCGCGGTGGTGGCGGATGAAGTGCGCAACCTGGCGCACCGCACGCAGGAATCGGCGCAACAGGTGCAGACCATGATCGAGGAGCTGCAAGTTGGCGCCCGCGAATCCGTCAGCACCATGAGCGACAGCCAGCGTCACAGTCAGGACAGCGTGGAAATCGCCAACCTGGCAGGCGAGCGGTTGAATAGCGTGACCTTGCGCATCGGTGAAATCGACGGGATGAACCAGTCGGTGGCCACGGCAACTGAAGAGCAGACGGCGGTGGTGGAGTCGATCAACGTCGACATTACCGAGATCAATACGCTCAACCAGGAAGGCGTGGAAAACCTGCAATCGACGTTGCGCGCGTGCTCGGACCTTGAGCAGCAGGCTTCGCGGCTGAAGCAGTTGGTAGGCAGTTTCCGAATCTGATATCTGAGCCATCCCTTTCGCGAGCAGGCTCGCTCCCACATTGGATCTGTGTAGTTCACACGATCAAATGTGGGAGCGAGCCTGCTCGCGAAGGCAATCTGCCTGACACCACAAAACCCCAACCGAACATCTATCCTTCATAAAGGTCAACCAAGGGAGAACAACAGACCGGAGGGCCGCTCATCGTGCATATCGCGGACATCACCATGTTCTACGCCCCGGCCAGCGGTGGCGTGCGCACGTATCTGGATGCCAAGCACCGTCGCTTGGGGATCAAGCCGGGCATTCGCCACAGTCTGTTGATTCCCGGCGCGCACCTGAGTGAAACGGATGGCGTCTACACGGTTCCCGCCCCCGCCCTGCCCTTTGGCAAAGGTTATCGTTTTCCCCTTCGCCTCGCTCCCTGGCGAAACGTCCTGCAGGATTTACAGCCCGATCTGATCGAAGTAGGCGACCCGTACCTCACCGCCTGGGCGGCACTCGACGCGCGGCGCCAACTGGATGTCCCCGTCATCGGTTTCTATCACTCGGATTTGCCGCTGCTGGTCAGCAACCGAATGGGCAATTGGGTCACCACCAACGTTGAAGCCTACGTCAGCAAGCTCTACGGCAACTTCGACCGGGTGCTGGCGCCGAGCCGGGTCATGGCCGACAAACTGAGCGGACTGGGCGTGAAAAACGTCTACGTCCAACCCTTGGGCGTCGATTTGCACACCTTCAATCCCGAGGCCCGGGACCCCGGCCTGCGCGCCGAACTGGGCATTGATGAAAACACCCATCTGCTGATTTTCGCCGGGCGCGGCTCCAAGGAAAAAAACCTGCCGGTGCTGCTCAAGTGCATGGCACGTCTGGGGCCGCGTTTTCATTTGCTGCTGGTGGGTTCTTCTATGCCGGCCACGGTGCCGGACAACGTCACGGTGGTCGATGGGTTCTGCCCGGCCACCCACGTAGCGCGATTAATGGCCAGCGCCGATGCCTTGTTGCATGCCGGCGACCAGGAAACGTTCGGGCTGGTGATACTCGAAGCCATGGCCAGCGGCATTCCGGTGGTCGCCGTGGCCGCCGGCGCCTTTCCGGAAATTGTGACGGAGCAATGCGGTTTGCTCTGCCCTCCAAACAATTCGACAGCCATGGCCAATGCCGTTCGCGAGTTGTTCAGTCAGGGCAGCGTGGCGCTGGGCAAAACAGCGCGCCGTCACGTCGAGCGACAATACAGTTGGGACACGGTGGTCAACAGCCTGCTGGGGCATTATCACGCCGTACTCGGCAGCCAATGGCCGCAGGCGGCCAATGGTTAACCCGATGACTTCGCCCAGCGTGTTACTGGTATTGCACGACGTTGCGCCGCCCACCCTGGCCGACTATCTACCTTTCGTTGAAGCCGTCGACGCCTTGGGCGAGGTGCCGATGACCTGGCTGGTGGTGCCGGATTTTCACAGACACAACAGCCTTGAGGCTCATCCGGAATTTCGACGCGTGCTCACTCATCGTGTTGCGCGGGGCGACGAACTGGCGTTGCACGGCTACTTTCATTGCGATGAGGGCCCACCGCCCGGCACCCCGCGAGACTGGTTCATGCGTCGGATCTACACCCATGAAGGCGAGTTCTACACCCTGTCGCAACACGCCGCGCTCGACCGGTTGCGCGCCGGCATTGAGGTCTTTGATCGTTACAACTGGCCGCTGGAAGGGTTTGTCGCCCCGGCCTGGCTGATGAGCGAAGGGACGCGCGAGGCCTTGCGCCAACTGCCACTGCGCTACACCAGCGACGCTCAGCATTTATACCCACTGCCGGATTTCACACCGATAGATGCACCGGGGCTGGTCTGGAGTGCGCGCAGTGCCTGGCGCCGGGGCGTTTCAAAATTGCTCAGCGATCAGCGCGAACAACAATGGCGCGAGGCGCCGGTCATTCGGCTGGGCCTGCACCCGGTGGACATGCGCCACGAGTTCTCCCGTCACTACTGGTTGCAAACCCTCAAGCGCTTGCTCGACGGCGGGCGCGTACCGATGACCAAATCGCAATGGCTGGCGCTGCAACGCACCCCGATCGGTCGCGCCGCATGAGCCGGGGCATTCTGCTGTTCGTCGCCCTGCTGGCGGCAGTGCTGATCCCGCTGCTGCTGGGCGGCAACCAGACCTGGGCGCGGCTGCAAAGTTTTCCAGTGAGTTGGCTGCTGATCATGTTCGGCATGATTCTGCTGTGCTGGGGGGTGAACACCCTGCGCCTGCGCCTGTTGCTGGGTGATCAGCGTGACAAGGTCAGCCCGCTCAAAAGTCTCGGCGTGGTCATGGCCGCCGAATTTGCCTATTGCGCCACACCCGGCGGCAGTGGCGGACCGCTGGCGATCATGGCGTTGCTGGCGCGCAATGGCGTGCGACCGGCCAAGGGCAGCGCGGTGTTCGCCATGGATCAACTCAGCGACCTGCTGTTTTTTCTCTGTGCGTTGAGCGGGATTTTGATTTATGCGCTGTTCCAGCACCTCAGCCAGCGCATGGAATGGCTACTGACCGTCAGCGTGATATCAATGTTCGGCGGGTTGGTCTGCTGCGTGATGGTCGCCCGCTACCATCGTCTGCTGATTCGCCTGAGCGGGCGGTTACTGGCTCGCCTGAAGGTCAAAAGCACGACGCGCCTGCGCTGGGCACGAAAACTCCTGCACTTCCTCGCCGCATTCACTGACACATTGAAGTTGCCCTTGCAGACATTGATCACAGTGTTTGCGCTGACCTGTGTGCATTGGGTATTGCGCTACAGCGTGTTGTACCTGGCATTGCGCGGGCTGGGGGCGGATTTGCAGTGGGCCTGGTGCTTCCTGATCCAGATGCTGTCGCTCAGCGCAGGGCAATTCAGCCTGCTGCCGGGCGGCGCCGGGGCGGCGGAGTTGACGTCGGCAGCCTTGCTGGCGCCCATGGTGGGTAAATCAACCGCAGCTGCGGCGATTCTGATCTGGCGGGCGGTGACTTATTACTTCTATCTGATCGCGGGTGGCCCGGTGTTTTTGTTGATGCTGGGACGGCCGCTATTAAGGAAGTTGATGAAGTTCAAGCAGGCTTGATCTTGTCTTCGGGGTCTTGCTGTAACTGTTCCCACAACTCGGCAGCACCGGGAAACTCCGTGCCGTCTTCCGGACTCATGTCCTCCGGGTCATAACGACTCAGACAACCCTCGCCCAAAGTAGCGGGCGCCTTGGAAGTGGCTTTGTCCAATGGATCGGCCATGGTCATGTCCTCAGTGCAGAAACGGCGAAGGGCCTGAAGCGATTGAACGCCCAGGCCCTTCGAATTTCAACTGTATTGCGCTGTTATCAGAACACGACAGTCTTGTTGCCGTGTACCAACACCCGGTCTTCCAGGTGATAACGCAGACCGCGCGCCAACACCATTTTCTCGACGTCGCGGCCGAAACGCACCATGTCTTCAATGCTGTCACTGTGGCTGACACGCACCACGTCCTGCTCGATGATCGGGCCGGCATCCAGCTCTTCGGTCACATAGTGGCAGGTGGCGCCGATCAACTTCACACCGCGCAGGGAAGCCTGGTGATACGGCTTGGCGCCCACGAACGATGGCAGGAAGCTGTGGTGAATGTTGATGACCTTGTGCGCATACTCGCTGCACAACGCCGGCGGCAGGATTTGCATGTAACGGGCAAGTACCACCACTTCAGCATCATGCTGTTTGACCAGACGTGAGACTTCGGCGAACGCCGGCTCTTTGTCCTGTGGATTGACCGGCACATGGTAATAAGGAATGCCGTGCCACTCGACCATGCTGCGCAAGTCGTCATGGTTGGAAATCACGCAGGAGATTTCGCAGTCCAGTTCATCGCTGTGCCAGCGGTGCAGCAAGTCAGCCAGGCAGTGGGATTCGCGGCTGGCCATCAACACCACGCGTTTTTTCTGCGCGGTATCGGTGATGCGCCAGTTCATCGAGAACTCTTCGGCTATGGGCGCGAAGGCTTCGCGAAAGGCTTCGATACCGAAAGGCAGCGAATCGGCACGAATTTCGTGACGCATGAAGAACCAGCCACTGAGGTTGTCCGAGTGATGGCTCGCTTCAGTGATCCAGCCGTTATGTGACGCCAGAAAGTTACTGACTTTAGCAACGATGCCGACGCGGTCCGGGCAAGCAATCACCAGCCGAAAAGTGCGCATGAGGGGGAAACTCCAGAACTTCGCAAAGGCCGCCATTCTAGCGATTACGCAACAAAACTGCAGTATTGATGACGTCTTGCCCGGCACACGGTCTGCGCAGCCGCTCAGGAAAGCACCCGTTCCCCGCGCGGTGGTGATCTTTTAGTCGATATCAAGAGTCCATTTGTGAAGATCTGTGTTGACTGCATCACACTATTTAATCAGCTCTTCAATTTGCGCCCTATTCCTGACAACTAATTTAATTAAAACGCCGGTTAAATGTTTACTTGATGAAACAGCCTGACTATTATTGCGGCACTGTCCCCCTGCCATCCAGTCTCCAACATAAGGTAGTCCTCATGTCCTTGATCAACGAATATCGTGCCACCGAAGAAGCAATCAAAGAGCTGCAAGCCCGTTTGAAGAACCTGTCCCAAGACGACAAACTGCAAACCGAGCTGGAATTCGAAGGCAAACTGCGCACCCTGATGGGCGAATACTCCAAGTCCCTGCGTGACATCATCGCGCTGCTGGATCCAGAGTCCAAATCCAAAGCGCCACGCGGCGGTGCAGTAAAAACTACCGGCACCAAGCGTGCTCGCAAAGTTAAACAATACAAAAACCCGCACAACGGCGAAGTCATCGAAACCAAAGGTGGCAACCACAAAACTCTGAAAGAGTGGAAAGCCAAGTGGGGCGGCGACGTGGTTGAAGGCTGGGCTACCCTGCTGGGCTAAGCCGTAGCGCTTGTCACAAATAGCTTCTCACAGAAAAAAAGTGACAAAAAATAACGCCAGCGAATGCTGGCGTTTTTTTATGCCTGCAAGTCAGGCATGTTTATTTTCGTTTTCAAAGATTCAAACGTTTGCGTAATGCTTCGACATAATTCTGCCATTCATTGAGCACCTCTCGCTGAAACGATGTAGCAGTTTCATTCAATTGGGCCGCGGCTTCGGCAAAACTATTCAGCGTATTGGGTGCCCCGCATTCGGGCAAAGTCAGACGCTGCTGACAGAACATTCGCCAGCGCTCTTGCTCCTCGAAATTCAACGTGTCGGGGAAGTTGCGTGCGCGATATCGAAACAATAATTCAGGTAAACGTTCGTCATCGAAAGGCCACTGCTCTTGTGATAATTGGACAGGGTCCGCGATTCGGACTTGCTCGCATAGACGTCGGTCCCGATCACCGATAAAACCATCGTATAACTGTTGCTCGGGATCCTGGCTCGGCGTGAAATCTTCGCCGGCATAAATCGCCTGTACTTTATCTTGCCAAACTAGTTGTGCGTCGATTAGCCGCAGCGTCCGTTCCTGATAAAGCCCCATGTCCAGCCCCAGACGTTGCTGATCGTCAGGTCGAAGTACCGACAACGGTGCGACCACCGGGCACTTGTTGATGTGAATAAGTTTAAGCGGCACAGGCAGCTCGCCTTCGGCCAGCTGATCGCGACGGGTGTACAGCCGCTGACGCAAGGTGCCGGCATCCAGATCCAGCAAACCCTGGGGGTCCAGATGCAGGTCACAGACAATCAAGGCGTTCTTGTTGCGCGGGTGCCAGGCCAGGGGCAGCACCACGCCGACATAACTGCGCGCCGCCGAGAATCGCCCGGAGATATGCACCATCGGTTGCAACAGGCGAATCTGGTCCATCACCTTTTGTTTACTGCGCAACTTGAACAGCCAGTCATACAACTTCGGCTGTTTTTCACGAATCAGCCGAGCCAGTGCAATGGTGGCGCGAACGTCCGACAGCGCTTCGTGGGCATTGCCATGATCAATGTGGTTGGCGGCGGTCAGGCGTTCGAGCTTGAGCGTCACTCGCCCCTCGTCATCCGTCGGCCACTCGAGCCCGTCGGGGCGCAAGGCATACGCCGCACGTACCACATCGATCAGGTCCCAGCGGCTGTTACCGCCCTGCCACTCGCGGGCATACGGGTCGAAAAAGTTTCGATACAGGCTGTAACGGGTCATCTCGTCATCGAAGCGCAGGGTGTTGTAACCCGCGCCGCACGTGCCCGGCGCCGCCAACTGGGCATGCACCCGGGTCATGAAGTCCGCTTCGCTCAAGCCCTGTTCAGCCAGTTTACCGGGTGTGATTCCGGTAATGGCGCACGCCGCCGGATGCGGCAGGATGTCCTCACTGGGCTGGCAGTAAAGGTTGACCGGCTCGTCTATTTCATTGAGATCGAAGTCGGTGCGAATCCCCGCCACTTGCAGCGGGCGGTCGCAACGGGGGTTGATGCCAGTGGTTTCATAGTCGTACCAGAAGATCGAGGTCACGGGCTGTTCCTGAACTGAAGATCGGCAAAGTCTAGGCGTTCACATCCCGCCCCGGCCAGTAATCTGTCATTCAATCACCTCTGGCCACTCACCGTGCAATACATAGTTATGTCGTTTTCCCCCGAGAGGCTGCTAGCATCGGGTAGACATCGAATCCCGAACAGGCCACATAAGGTTGCCCATGCTCGAGACCACAGCACTGCCAAGGAAAGCGACGCTGTCCCCGCCACTGGATACGCGGCATCAAGTCGAAACGCCCGAAGGCATCGACTTGCCACTGCGCCCGGCCGGGTTGATGGTCCGTGCGCTGGCGTTCGCCATTGACCTGGGCATACGCGGGCTGATCCTCGCTCTGTTGTTTATCATCCTGGCGTTTCTCGGAAAGCTGGGCGCCGGGCTGGGCTCGATCCTGCTGTTCGGGGTGAGCTGGTGGTACATGGTGCTGTTCGAAGTGCTCAATCAGGGCCGCTCGCCAGGCAAACAGTGGATGGGCTTGCGCGTGGTGCAGGACGACGGCACACCGATCGGCTGGTCCGCTTCGCTGCTGCGCAACCTGCTGCGCTTCGTCGACCTGTTGCCGTTCGGCTACTTCCTCGGGGCCATCAGCTGCCTGCAACACCCGACCTTCAAACGCCTCGGCGACCTCGCCGCCGGCACGCTGGTGATCTACCGCGAGCAACCGCTGACCCGACCGCAACTGCCCGAAGCCACGCCCCTGCGCCCGGCCTTTGCCCTGACCCTGACCGAACAACGCGCCATCCTCGGTTTCGCCGAACGCCAGGGTGAACTCTCCGAGGCACGGGCCCACGAACTGGCGTCGATCCTTGCTCAACCGTTGCAGGTCCCGGCGCCGCACGCGGTGGTCGCACTCAACGGCATCGCACGCGGCTTGTTGGGGCCCGCATGAAGCAAAGCCTTTTCGAAACCTGCCACAAGGCCGAGTGGGAGCAGTTCTCCCTGACACTGGATCGACTGGAGCGCGGCAAAGACGCGTCCCGGATCGCCGGTTTTCCCAAGGACTACCGGCAGCTATGCCAACACCTGGCGCTGGCTCGGGAACGCGGCTACAGCAGTTTCCTGATCGATTCCTTGCAGCAACTCGTGCTGCGTGGGCATCAACAGCTGTATCGGCATCGCAGCCGACTGGGCGCCAACGTACTGGGCTTTATCCTGGCCGACTTCCCGCGATTGGTGCGTGAACAATGGCGTTTTGTGCTGGCCGCCGGCGTCATGTTTTTTGGCAGCCTGATCAGCTTCGCGCTGCTGGTGTACCTGTTCCCGGACCTGGTCTACAACCTGATCCCGGCCGAGCAGGTCAGCGAGATGCAAAGCATGTACGACCCCGTCGCCGGCCATCTGGGACGCACGGCGGAACGCGCCGCCAGTGAAGACTGGGTGATGTTCGGTTACTACATCATGCACAACATCGGCATCGCCTTTCAGACCTTTGCCAGCGGGTTGTTCTTCGGACTGGGCAGCGCGTTTTTCCTGCTGTTCAACGGCTTGATCATCGGCGCGGTGGCCGGACACCTGACGCACGTCGGCTATGGGCAAACCTTCTGGTCGTTCGTGATCGGCCACGGCGCGTTTGAACTGACGGCCATCGCCCTGGCCGGTGCCGCAGGCCTGAAACTGGGCTGGGCCTTGATCGCACCGGGTCGCCTGCCCCGCGCCGAAGCGTTGCGACTGGCGGCGCGCAAGAGCGTGTTGCTGATCTGCGGCGTGATGTTGTTTCTGTTGATTGCGGCGTTCATCGAAGCGTACTGGTCATCGATGACAGCACCGGAGCCCATGACCAAATACCTGGTCGGCGCTGCACTCTGGGCGTTGGTGGCAACGTATCTGCTGTTTGCCGGACGGACTCGCCATGCGCCTGAGTGACGCCACGGTTGTGATCCGTCCGCGCAGCACCTGGGAAGCCATGGACCTGGGTGTGCTGATGAGCCAGCGCCATCGACGTCTGCTGATGACCAGCTGGGCCATCGTCACCTTGCCGATCTTCGCCCTGCTCACGGCAATCTTCTGGGATTCGCCGACCCTCGCCGTGTTCATCTTCTGGTGGCTCAAACCGGCGTTCGATCGCTTGCCGTTGTTCATCCTGTCCAAAAGCCTGTTCGGCGAAACACCAACGTTAAAACAGGCGCTGCGCGAATGGCCGCGCCTGCTCAAGCCGCAACTGCTGGCCAGCCTGACCTGGCGCCGCCTGAGCCTGAGCCGTAGTTTTGTGATGCCGGTGGTGCAACTCGAAGGCCTCCACGATCACGCGCGCGAACAGCGCTTGCAGGTACTGCTGCAGCGCAACGCCGGTGCCGCACAATGGCTGACGATTATCGGCGTGCACCTGGAGAGCGCGCTGTGGATTGGCTTGATGGTGTTGTTCTACCTGCTCCTGCCGCAGCAGATCGAACTCGACTGGAGCTGGCAGACCTTGATCACCGCCGCCGTGCAGGACTGGCGATGGCTGGAACATCTCATCAACGCTTTTTATGTGTTGGTGCTGATGATTTGGGAGCCGATCTATGTGGCCTGTGGCTTCAGTCTTTACCTGAACCGCCGCACGGTGCTGGAGGCGTGGGACATCGAACTGGTGTTCCGGCGATTGCGCCAACGCCTCAGCACAACCGCCCTTCCCCTGTTGCTGGCGGCCATCCTGTGGGTGCCGGGCCCACAACACGTCTGGGCCGCCGAGCCCGTCATCACACCGGACAGCCCTCGCCTGCTCGATCAACCGCTGACCAGCCAGGCATCAAAAGACAGCATCAAGGCCCTCCTCGAACAGCCACCGTTCAAGAACAAGGAAACGGTGACCCGCTATCGGTTTGGCGAAGAAAAACCCGAGACAAAAACCCCGGACGACCGCAAGACGCCCGAATGGCTGAAGGCTTTATTGGCCCTGCTCGACAGTCAGCGATTCGGCTTCCTCGCCACCCTGATCGAAGTGCTGTTATGGGGCGCGGTGATCGGTGGCGTCGGTTTGTTGGTCTGGCGTTACCGAGACTGGTTTCAGGCGTTCGTCAGCCGTCGCCCTTCATTGAAAAGCAAAGTCGCCCGTCCGATTCCGCAGCAGGCTTTTGGCCTGGACCTCAACCGCGAAACCCTGCCTGACGACATTGCCACCAGTGCCGAAAGCCTCTGGCAAACCGACCCGCGCGCAGCCCTTGGCCTGCTTTATCGTGCCTTGCTCAGCCACTTGCTGCACGACCACCACATGGCGCTGAAAACCGCCGACACCGAAGGCGAAGTACTCCAGCGAGTCGAACAACTGCAACAACCGGCGTTGCTGGCCTTTAGTAAAACCCTGACCGGCCACTGGCAAAACATGGCTTACGGTCATCGCCTGCCACCCGCGCATTCACAACAGGAACTGTGTGACGGCTGGCGCACGTTGTTCGGCCCGGGAGCCGCCCATTGAGCCGGCGTTCAGGGTTGTTTGTCGGCATGGTCATCGCCTTGCTGGTCGGCGCACTGGGTATTTACCTGTACCTGAAAGCCACGCCCTACCAGACGGAAATCGATCACGGCCCATCCCCTGAAGCACAGGCCAATCCCTACCTCGCCGCCGAACACTTTTTACGCAAGCAGGGCCTGACCGTCAGCCATGCCAACGGCATCGACGTGTTACCCACCCTCGATCCTCGTCAGCACAGCCTGCTATTGCTGGGTGACCGCTACAACATGACCCCACGCCAGATAGATCAGGTGATGAACTGGACGCGGGCCGGTGGCCGCTTGTTGTTTGTCGCCCAGTCGTTGTGGGATGAAAAGACCGGCCAGAGCAACGACCTGCTGCTCGATCGGGTGCAGTTGCACCAGACCCTGAGCAAGGACCTCAAGGAGGCGCCACCCGGCATCCCGGATGATCCCTATCCCAAACTGACCAAGCTCTATCTGGAAGATGAAGACGCACCGGCCTACGCCAGCTTCGACACGGCGTTCCACCTTGAAGACCCGAAGAATCTCGCGCAAGCCTGGGCCAACAGCGGCAAGGCCACGCACATGATGCAGCTCAACCATGGGCTCGGGTCGATCACCGTGGTCACCGACGCCGACCTGTGGAAAACCCCCGCCATCGACCAGTACGACAACGCCTGGCTGCTCTGGTATTTGACGGCAGACACAAGCGTGACGTTGTTGTTCAACACCGATCACGACAGCTTGCTGACCTTGTTGTGGCGTTATTTCCCACAGGCGCTGGTGGCTTTGATTGCGCTGATCGGATTGGCTTTCTGGCACGTTGGCGTGCGCCAGGGTCCGCTGCTGGAACCCGCCTCGAAAGGCCGTCGCCAACTCCAGGAACACCTGCGCGCCAGCGCCGATTTCATAGTGCGCCGCCAGGGTCAGCAGCACCTGTTGCAAGCCTTGCAACAAGACATCCTGCGCCGTGTGCGGCGCCGTCATCCCGGTTTCGAACAACTCGGCGTCGCCGAGCAATGGTTGGTGCTCGCACGCCTGACCGGCCAACCCACACGCGCAATCAGCCAGGCCATGAGCCCGCGACCGAAACAGCGGCTGTCCAGTGCCGAATTCAGCCGTCAGGTCGCCCACCTGCAAACCTTGAGGAACACGCTATGAGTGAACAGATCGAGCCCGGCTCGCCGACTCACGTCGCCCAGCAACGCCAGCGTGCCAGTCAATTGGCCCAGGCCGTGCGCGGCGAATTGCAGAAAGCCGTGATTGGTCAGAACAGCGTTATCGACGACGTGCTGACGGCGCTGATCGCCGGCGGTCATGTGCTGCTCGAAGGCGTGCCGGGGTTGGGCAAGACCTTGCTGGTGCGTGCCCTCGCCAAGTGTTTCGGCGGTGAGTTCGCCCGCATCCAGTTCACCCCCGACCTGATGCCCAGCGACGTCACCGGGCACGCCGTCTACGACTTGAACACCGAGCAGTTCAAACTGCGCAAAGGTCCGCTGTTCACCAACCTGCTGCTGGCCGACGAGATCAACCGCGCCCCGGCAAAAACCCAGGCCGCCCTGCTCGAAGCCATGCAGGAACGCCAGGTCACCCTCGAAGGCCGCGCCCTGCCCATCGCGCAACCGTTCATGGTGCTCGCCACGCAAAACCCCATCGAGCAGGAAGGCACTTACCCATTGCCTGAAGCCGAGCTCGACCGCTTCATGCTCAAAGTGCGCATGGACTACCCCGACGCCGAGCAAGAGCTGAACATGGTCCGCCAGGTCAGCCGCTCGACCCGCGCCGACATGCTCGACGTGCAACCGCTGCGCACCCTGTTGCAAGCCAAAGACGTGTCAGCCTTGCAGCGCATTGCCAGCGACTTGCCACTGGACGATCAGGTTCTGGATTACGCCGTGCGCCTGGCCCGAGCGACCCGCACCTGGCCCGGCTTGATCCTCGGCGCCGGCCCTCGGGCGTCCATCGCACTGGTGCGCTGCGCCCGAGCCCGTGCCTTGCTGCGCGGCGGCGAGTTCGTGATTCCGGATGACATCAAAGGCTGCGCTTTGGCGGTACTGCGCCATCGCGTACGGATCGCGCCGGAACTCGACATCGAAGGGCTGGACGTCGATCAGGTGCTCAAGCAAGTGCTCGATCAAGTACCGGCGCCGCGCCTGTGAAAAAGCTCATACGTACCCCCCCTGTGGCGAGGGAGCTTGCTCCCGCCGGGCTGCGCAGCAGTCCCAACATTTCTGACAGGGCGAAGAGCTTGCCAGCGCTGCGCACTGGAGCGCGAGCAAGCTCCCTCGCCACAGGAACTGTGTTGCGATGAAGCCTTCTCGTCTGCTGTTGATCTGGCTCGCGACCCTGCTGGTCATCGGCATCGTGCTGGGTGCGTTGCGGGCACTGGAAATCACGGTCCCATCGACCCTGTTGTCGATCAACTGGGGACTGCTGCTGGCCCTGTTCGCGCTGGCCGTGCTCGACGCCATTCGCCTCAGACGCCTGCCCTCACCGCGCCTGCGCCGACACATGCCCGGCAGCCTGGCATTGGGTCGCTGGAGTGAAGTGCGACTGGACGTTGAACATGCGTTTGCTCAACCTTTGAACGTAAGCCTTTTCGACCATGTACCACCGGGGCTGAGTTTCGAAAACCTGCCCCTGTCCGTCGAACTGCAACCCGGTCTGCAGAGCCAGATTGGCTATCGGCTGCGCCCGCTCAAACGCGGCCACTTCAGCTTCGAACACTGCGAAATCAGCCTGCCCAGCCCGCTCGGATTATGGTCAGACAAACGCCTGCTGAACGCGGTCGACTCCACCCGCGTCTACCCCGACTTCGCTCGCCTCTATGGCGGTGAATTGCTGGCGGTAGACAACTGGATCAGCCAGCTCGGCGTACGCCAAAAACAACGACGTGGTCTGGGCCTCGAATTTCATCAACTGAGAGAATTCCGTGAAGGCGACAGCCTGCGCCAGATCGACTGGAAAGCCACCGCCCGCCAACGCACGCCCATCGCCCGTGAGTATCAGGACGAGCGAGATCAACAGATTATTTTCATGCTCGACTGCGGCCGACACATGCGCAGCCAGGATGGCGAACTCGCGCATTTCGATCACGCCCTGAATGCCTGCCTGCTACTCAGCTACATCGCCCTGCGCCAGGGCGATGCGGTGGGCCTGAGCACGTTCGCCAGCGACCGCGCGCATTATCTGGCCCCGGTCAAAGGCATTGGCCAACTGAACATCTTGCTCAACAGCGTCTACGACCTCGACAGCACCCAACGCCCCGCCGATTACCAGGCAGCCGCCACTCAGTTGCTGGCCCGACAGAAACGCCGGGCCCTGGTGGTGCTGGTCACCAACCTGCGCGATGAAGACGATGAAGAACTGCTGACCGCGGTCAAACGCCTGAGCAAACAGCATCGGGTGCTGGTGGCGAGTCTGCGCGAAGACTTGCTCGACCATTTGCGGCACGCGCCGGTGCAAACCTTGCCGGAGGCGCTGGCGTATTGCGGGACGGTGGATTACCTGAATGCTCGGGCGGAGCTCCATGAGCGGTTGAGTGCTCATGGAGTTCCAGTGGTGGATGCTCGGCCCCAAGAGCTGGGGGCCGAGTTAGTGACGCGGTATTTGAGCTGGAAGAAGGCCGGGGTTTTTTAGAGGCACTTTGCAACCCAACACCCAGCGCGGCCTCGTCTTTCAACCATTACTACCAAGCGCGTCACCGGGTTTGTTCAGATCAACGGCAACTGTCTTCCCGCGTATCTGCGTTGTGCCACCCGGGTTTTTGACTTCGATATAAAAACTGACATATCCCGTCACTTGCCCCCCCCCCCCCGCCCCCCACAATCCGAGACACTTCCCCTCTAATGTCAGTGACAACAGGAATATATTCCCCCTCGTTCAGAGACAAAAACACCTCTCTGCCTGGCATCGGTTCTTGAGTGACGGTGGAAACGATCACGGCTGTAAACACCACGGTTTCCCGTGGAGTAATTGAGTCTCTGGATGCCACAACACTTTTAATCGTCGCGTGCTTCGGTGACGTAGCCGGATCAAGTACTTTTACAACGAGGCCTTTAGAACTCGGAGTCCCGTTATCGACGCTGGCGATTAAATCATGCTGACCCAACTGAACAGGCTTGAGTTCGATAGTGGCAACTCCCTGAGCATCAGTATGTGAGGGTAACAATTCCAGCAACGGAAACCGCCATGACACCTCGGCATCACCCACGGCGATTCCGTGTTGGCGAGTCACCACCTTCGCTTCGGCGGTCATTGACTCGCCCAGGTAAACATCAGAGGAGTCAGAGCTAACGTCTCCAACAACCCATTCATCTTCCAGCACCGTAAACACCAGACGCTCCGCTACCCATCCCTCTTCACCGCCCCTGACAGAAGCGGTCAACGCTCCGTCGCCTTGAATGAAGGGTAATTTAAAGCGAATGATTGCCTTACCGTCTGTTCCCGTCATTGTCGGCGTCAGCTCCACACCTTGAAATCGCCACATGACTTCAACATCGCTGAGTACCTTGCCGCCAGCGCCGACCACAGTAACCTGTGCGCCAACTTCCTCACCTGGATAGCCGACCAAATCCGGGCTGGTTATTTCAAGAATCTCTCGAGGTTCGTTGACCCTATAACTCAGCGACAACGTGTTATCACCAGCCGTAGCCGTCACTTGCCCCAAACCGGTAAATGCAGGCATAAAACGCACGCTCGCCACGCCATAGAAATTGGTCACTGTTGATACCCGTTCCAGTTCCGGCCCGTCCCATTCAACCACCATCCCGACGACAGGCTTGCCTGATAAGGCCGATCGAATGGTTACCTGGCACTCAACCATCGAGCCCCAGTCAATAACCTGCATGCTGCTGTTGATGGCGGACATTTTGATCGCTCTGGTCCCCGCCCCCAGTGACACCGCATTGCGAGGTGACCGTGCCAGCAATCGCGAGGCCGCCCACTGCAAGGAAAAACCTCCATCCTTCTCGTCACCGGCGGTCAGCGTGCAGGGCAACTCGTCAACCAGCGTCCGCCATTGTCCGAACGTAACCGGGCCCATCGACAACCCCAGCTCACCCGGCCCCGCTCCCGTGATCCCAAGCGCCAGATCCCGACCGTGCAGATAGCTGTCTTCGTTCGCCGATAAAACAAAATCGAACTGTCCGCTACGCCGGGGGAAAAATGTCTTCTCGGCCCAGGCATGAGCGTCAGGTGTGTCAATCGTCTTGACGCCAAGGCCCAGCCAGGGATCGGAATCGAGGGCCAAGACCTCGAAGTCGTCACCGGCAGAACTGCCGTCATAGAGATTAACCACCTGCGCGTTGACCGTGTTTGGCCCAGGCACCAGCGGTTCATAGTCATGACCCGCCCAACCCTCGGCATCCGTCTCGGATCGGGCCAGTTGCGATTTCGCATCGCTCCACTGCACGGGCATTCCCGGGACGGGCAAGTCGGTGAACCATGACAGGTACTGAATCTGCAACCAGGCGCGTTCAGCATTACTCAGCACAGGGTCAATTGCCGCTTGACGTACGGCACCGAGCTTCAGTTTGTTATGGTCCAGTTTAAAAAGTTGGTCGGAGGTTCTGAACTGGAGCTTTCTCAAACTGTAGGAAATTGAAAGCGGTGTCTTTCCCGAACTCGCTGAACAGTCAAACGTGTATCGCACACCACCTGCGGTGATGGGTACGGACGATCGAAGGCCTGGAGTGATTTCTATATTTTCCGGTAATGGCGCGGTGGGTGAGTTGCCCCAAAGCACCTC
Organism: Pseudomonas oplopanacis; assembly: GCF_057128725.1. NCBI lineage: Bacteria > Pseudomonadati > Pseudomonadota > Gammaproteobacteria > Pseudomonadales > Pseudomonadaceae > Pseudomonas > Pseudomonas oplopanacis. The sequence continues at coordinate 155,617 of NZ_JBSKHV010000006.1, forward strand.
AACCCCCTGCAACGGACTGAACGCATGCGGCAACAGGGTCAATTGGTGAATCGCCCCAATGCACGGATGCAGATCACTGCGACCAATCGGCGAAGTCATCTGATCGAACACCAGCGTGACCTCATCATCAAATTGCGTGGCCATCAAACGACCGGTCAGCTCCCGTTTGCGCGGCAAATAGTCGCTTTCAACCTCCAGCTCAAAAATGCCACTTCGTGCGTTGCCGGAGGTGATTGACCATTGCACCCCCTCTTGGGTCAGCAACACCTTGCTCCCAAAGGGTGGACTGAAAACCAGCCCAAGGTCCGGCTCTACCCCATTGCGCCAATTCAGGGAGATCATCTGACCAATGAACGGGCTGCCCGAGTGTTTCGGGACAATCGAGAAGGTATGGGATCCGCCACGCCAGCACAAAATGCCCATCCCTTGGCTGTCGATGATTGTTTGATCAAACACGAAATCGATGTCGTCCTTCCACTCACTGGTGGCCAACGCAACAATCGGGAATGAATGCGACAGCGGGGGCGCGCCTTCCCTTACCTTGATCTGCGCCACCATCGCGTACGGGCCGGCGACCGTCGGTTTATCGAAGGCGCTAGCCCAACCTCCGACGCCGGTGTAGGAGGTGAAGGTGCCATGAGACAAGACCCAATCCACCTGAACATTGAGTGCCGGTTCATTGTTGAGCGTCAGCACCTGCACCATGCAGTACACGCTATCGCCCTCATCCACCGCCGGTGATTTATTGGCCTCGCGCACTTCGCCGATCTTGAGGTTGTTACGCGCCAGTGACATGGCGTTATCACGCGACTCGCGCTGCAACATCGGGCAGGAAAGAAACAAGCCAAAGGGTGCATCCAGCACATCGCCGCAGACGAGCGTCCATTCAAGCTCGTCGCCCGTGACCTGCGCCAATTCACCAAAGCCAGGCACCGAACGCACGTCCAGATCTTCAGGATCGTACCCTCCCTCGCGCCACCCCACGGCGATTTTCGCCCCCAACAACGGGCTGCCTGCAGGGAAAATCAAGCTGAATGCGTAGCTACTGCCACGGTCGGGATACCCGGTTTTTTCGCCCCAGGCAGTGGCCTCCATACGCTCGAACCGGACCTTTACCGCTTTCAATGGATCGTCCCTCAGCACAAGGACGTCAAGCGACTCCCGCACGACAGGATCGTTGTAGTAAGGACTTGGTACCGAGACATCAATGATCTGCAACCCATCAACGCCGGGGATGTAGTCAAAACCCGCTTTCCCTTCGCCATCGGAGATGCCGCTATGCAGCAGGTCTTCACCTAAGTGCCAGCTCACCTCCACACCCGCCACCGGTAGGCCGGTGTAGTGCGACAACACTTGAACTTGAAATGGCAGCGTCTGGCCATACTCCAGAACCGGCCAAAAAGTGGCGCCTTTGAGCACGTTCAGCGTCAGCCGATGATGCCCCAGCGATACCGCAACAGGGTAAGGCTCTGCGGTGTAGTGGCTGTAGATATTCAGATCGAACAGATAAGGCGCTTCACCTTCCAACACAGGGCAATCGAGCAACCACGGCAGCTCGATCGACTGGTTAACCCCAAGGTCGGGCGATGTGATTATTGCCTCTTGCGGGTTGTCCTCGGACCATAGCAAAGCGTCGGTGCCCGCCCATTCGCTGTCCGGGAGAACTTCAAATTTCAATTGATGCCTTTGTTCCTTTTCAGCCCCCAGACACAGATGAAGTACCTGGCCAGCGTCAAAGCGCTGGTTGTCATGAAACAATCCCAGCAATTGCAGCGGCACCAGTTCCACATGAAGCTCGATGCGCGTCAGCCGTATGTCCGCAGTGGAATTGTCGTCGGGCGTTCTTTTCGGACTGATCAGAGTAATGTCGAGATCGTCACCCTTATGAAGGGCGAGGTCGAGCGGCAGGTGACGCGCCAACTCGTGAAGGTCGACCGCCATGGGCTCCGCGCTGGTGCTCCCTCCTGTGGAAGGCAAATCGATGCTCAACTTTTCGACATCGCCGGCGCCTTTTTTGCCGATCAATACTTTACCTGGCGCTGTCTTGTGAGTGTTTTGGTAAAGAAAACGCAGGTGATAACGCGCCCCTGCGACTGGCTCGACCGCAACTTTCATAGTTTGAAAAACCGATGCCTCGTTTTTGAGCTCCGCATACCTGATGGGCTCTCCCTCCCAAGTGTCTCCTTTCACCTGAAAGCCTTGGGGATTGTTGAGATCTTCCCAATCATCGTAGGCCTTCTGAAAATCCCCATTAAGTACCAGGTTCTTGTTCGTGTTATCAGGCAGCTTTTTCATGATGGCTTGACCTCTGGCTCGGGCTCAGGCTCAGGCTTCGGATCAGCCTTGATCACCCACTTTTCAACTTCTTTGGCAAACGCGGCTTCGCCGACTTTGGCGGTGTAGATGACCTTGACCAGGATGTCGGTCATCGAGGCCAGCATGGCGGCCTGGCGGGTTCGCTTCGGCCAGGGAAACGTCAGCTTCCATCGCGACACGGCGCCGGTGTTTTCGAACGGATTGAGCAAGCTTTCATCAGGCTTGAAGGCGACCATGCCGTTGTCGTCCAGCCCGACAGACAAGGCGACGCGTTGGCCGCTGCTCAAGTTGATCAGAACATCCGCGGGCGCCACCTCACTGGAACCGTACAAGTAATCCAGCGACTGGAACGACGGCTGCGTGGCCGTGTAGCTGCCCACTTGCAACAGCGTGGCCTTGGCATCCTCGTAATGAGGTTTGAGTACCGGTAGCGTCACTTCGACGGCACTGATTTGCCGACAGTAATGGTCGGGGTAGTCACGATCGAACAGTAGCTGGGTCAGCTCGAAGTTCAGGATGCCGGTCTCTTGCAACTCGCCGAAGGCTTCATCCCAGCTGTCGGACCCCGTCTGCCCAGTGGTGACGTCGTCGAACAACCGGCGCAGGGAAATAGTCTTGACCAGCTCCAGGCGCCGCTCATAGCGCTGCAGATGTTCCGACTCCATGCGCAACAAATCCGCGCGCAAGGAAGCGCCGGCCATCAAGCCGTGACGCTGGTCGAGCCAGACATCCGGCCGGATAGTGCTTGAAGTGAATTCACAGGTTTCGGCCTGAAGAGCCGTCTGTGCCGTCAGGCACAACGTCACGGCGGCGTCGTAGGCCTGGAAATGCAAAGTCTTGAGCTGACCGATCGACCAGCGATACAACTCCAGGTTAGTCGCCCGTGTTTTCAGGAAATCAAACTGGCTGAGTGCCTGGGCGTTGGCCTTGACGGTTTGATCCAGACTGGCCTGGGCCGAAGCGATAGCGCGCCTCTGGGCGATGATTTGTGCATCGATGGCGTTCATTTCAGCGCTGGCCTGGTCCCTTGCCAGCCCCCATTCCTGCTGGCGACGACGATAGTTTTCGGACCTTTCGGTTTTTTCGGCTCGATAGCGCGCGGACTCCGCGCCAATCTGTAAACCAAACGCTACCGCCTCGGGCAACGCATCTAGTCGGTAGCCGCCATTCGCAAGCCCGAAAACGTTGGGAAATGCCGCAATGACAGCCCCGGCGACCCTGAACCCGGTCGAAACACTTGCCAGCGTATTAGCCGCGTCGATTTCCTTCATGACTTTGTATTCGTCGTCGGAAATATTGCCGGTGTGCAGGCGGCTGAAATGCTCCTGACGCTCCTCGGCCATGGTCCGGCTGCTTTGCAATGCTTTCAGGTTTTCGCGCTGTTGCTCCAGGAATTCTTCTTGCGCCTGACGGGCAAAGTCTCCCAGTTCGCCCAGATGCCGCTGCTGCATTTCTTCCAGTTCAACACGATCCTGTTGCTCGAGCAGACGCAGCACCTCACTCCCGAAATCTTGCAGCAACTGCACGGAACGTATCGCCACGTCGAACAACACTCGCCAACGAAACGCGGCCACCCGCAATTGGCCCCCCATCGGTCGTGCAGTGCCTTTACCGCCCGCCGCCAGATGGTTCAACAAGGCGCTGGGGTCCATGGCACTGAACAGTGGAATCGATAATTCCTTGCCGTCGATGGTCAGGTTATTGCGCAGGTTGTAGATGCGTTTGGCCGGCAGGTCGTAAGACTCGCGCAACCGCGGGCTCACGGGCAATTTGAAGGAGGTCGTACCGAATACCCCTGGATGGATGAAACGGGCAGTCGTTACCGGTAACTGGTCCGCCTCCAGCAACAGCGTTTTTTCAAAGTCTGCCAGTGCCGATCGAGCGTCGACTTCAGCCACCAGATCCATCAACTGCCGGGGTGTCCAATCGTTGCGGGTTCGACCGTCGGGCGCTTGTCCCATCAGGGACAGGGCGCGCACATACTGCAGCTTGGCGGCCACCAGGCTGTCGCGAGTCAACTGCCGGTACAGCGAATCGCCCCAGGCAATAATGTTGTGCACATAGTCGAGAAAAATCACGATTTGATAATGCCGAGGCGATGAGTAAGCAATCGCGTCCGGGTCGGTGGGGGCAAAGGCTTCGTATTCAATCGTGCTTTCTTTTACTGCCAATGGCCGGCATCGCCAGTAAGCAATCTTCGCACCGACAGGGCCATCGGCTGTTTCGGCGGGCGCCTGAGGGTCGAACAGATAATGAAACCATTGCTGAGCTTCGAGAAAACGATGCTCATCGCGCAAGCGAGACGCCACCAGATGCGGCAAATGGAAGAACAGCTCCCAGAAAAACAATCCGTTGCTGCTGTCGAACGGACCGTTGGGCTCAGTCCCCTGAGGAAGCGGCGGCACGTCCGGGAACTGGGTGGACCAGTCGAGCACCGCGCCCATCGATACATTGGAGCGAAACACCAGATCGGCGCCGATCAGCGTGTTCAGCCGAACGTACTTGAGTTTGAAAGGGACAGGTTGGTTGAAACCCAGAAACTGCGCGCCTTTATCCGGCGCTCCTGCTGCAGGTTTGTGGATGAACGGCAGAGAGCCCTGGGCAGGCAGTGTTGCGGGGACCTCAATAACAACGGTTCTGTCCCCAGAGGCGCCGGCCAATGTGCAAGTAATCGTGTATTTGGCAAAAGAAGCCCTCTTCACTTCCAGCCAATCCGTCGACCAGCCTCCGTTGTTGGAATAGCTGCTGGTAATGGGAGTTTCGTTTTCTGACCCGTGTTTCACCTCCAGCTTGAATTGCTCCTGTGTCCCTGATTTGCCTGGGTCTTTAAGCGCACAAAACCCCTGAATACGTAATTTGTAGTCGTTTCCGTCAGCAACAATGTAAGCCTTGATGCCAAGGTGGTCAGCCAATGTTCCTGTGCCGATGGCGCTGGTGACTGAAGGAAACTGGCTGGGTGCGATCCGTCGCTGAACCGTGAGAGGATCAGCAAACAGCGCATTGGCCAGATAATCCATGACCGGACCTTCATCCGGCAGTTTGCGCAGTAGCGGATCACGGGTTTCGTAGATCGCCACATATTTGTCCGATTTGTCCGTACCGGACTTGCCATTGGTGACATGCACAGCCAACCGGCCTTCGGGATATCGGGTATCCAGCTCATTGCGCAAAACCACCGCCACCAACCGGCAGCTCTGCGATACATCCTGGTCAAAATGCGCCAGATGCAAGCGGATAGGCGGTGACCAGCGCCCGTTCAACGCAATGAAAGCTACTTTGATTTCCAGCTCATAAGGTTTTTGCAGCGTTCCATTAGCAAGCTTGTCGAACAGCCCGGCGCGCCACTCGACCCAGACCATGCACAAACGGCCTTCCCAAAACACCAGTCGACTGTCCAGCACGCTGTCGTCGGTCGGGATGTCCGCCTGTTGCCACTCTCCCCACGCTGTTGGGTTTACGGCTTCTGAGTTGTCGGTAACCTCTATGTCCGCCTTACGCCAAAAATAGCGATAAGGCGTTACACGCTCCCGGCCAACAAAGTAGTAATGACTGTTCTTCGGGTTTGAGCCATCCATGTAGCAGGTCAGCACATTCAGGTTGCAGGTTTCCTCGAAGGTGCGCAGGTATTCCTGCACCCCTTGTTGCACCGAATCCGTGGTCAGGCGAGTCTGATTCAGATGACTCTCAAGGGCTTTGAACAAACTGCTTTTGCGAATGCGCACAAAAGGCGTGATGTAATCTCCGGGTGTGCACTTGAGCAACTGGCTCGCCGACCAGGGGCTGTAGCTGCTGGCGATGTCCCACTCCTCCAGGTCATCCGGATCAAATTTGCGACCGTTGTAACCCGGCTCGAGCTTTTGATACACCGCATGGATGTATTGCTGCAGGCAGCTCACCCCCTCCGCCCCCCAGGAGGTCTTGATCTGCTTACTGTCCAGAGGGTCTGAGCGTAGCCACTCGAACAAGTCATCGGCCGTTTTGAGCTTCATCGGAAACGGCTGGTTTTCCTGGGTGTGCTTGGCATTCAGGCTGAGGTCTATCAAGGCATTGCGCCGCAGAGCCGCCAGGTCATCGAACGATTGCTTGGCCATCACCGTCTCCTGTCAGTATCAATTTTTCACGGCTCGTCCTGGCGCATGCCACGGCACTCAAAAGCCAGTGAACTCATTAGGGTTGAGGAAGCGCTTCAACGAATGTGATCGACCGGAACGTGAGGGATTTTTCTCCCACAGAGGCACTGACAGTTACGCTCCCGGCATCACCGCTGGTAAACGTCAGTTCCGCGATCCCCTTGCTGTTGGTCTGGCTATGAATTCCGGGTTGAGGCAAGGGATCCAGAGTCCACGTCACCTGCTCGCCCACAAAACGGTTTTCATAGTCATCGACCACCGTTGCCCTGAAGGTGACGGGCGTGCCGAGCAGCACCGGGCCGGGAGGCTCCGGATAAATGTTGTCTGTATCAAGATCCAGCGACACCCGGTCCGGGCCGATCTCGACCGCTGGCGCGATCCGATCCTTACCCAGGTCCAGATTGAATGAGGGAACCGCCGTGCCCATCTGCGAGCCTGGAAAAAACTTCACTTTGGCGATCCCTTGATCGTCGGTAGTGCTCATCGTCGCTTCAAATCGGCCCAGCCCGGAGCGCCAATGCACATTGGCCGATTTCAGCGGCTTGCTCGCACGGTCCAGTACCTTCACGGTGTACTCGACAAAATCGGTGGGGTGGTTCGCTATCAGCTGTGTCGCGTTGACCGTGCAAGTGACCAGCACATCCAGGCCAATTGCGACAATGTCGTCAGCCAGCGTCGGGTCGGAGCGGTCGGACAAACTGGCGCTGACCTGCTCAGCCACTGACGAGTAAGCCTCATAGGCGCTGTCCGCCGGCAGCCTGGCGATGTCCAGCAGGGTTTCCGCGTTCAAACCTGTTTGCTGCGCGAGCTGACGAATACGGGTCAGTACGTCAAGCTGCGCCAAAGTACGGATAAAACCCTGCTCAAGGTTTACGTGATCAGCGCAAGCGCGCACTTCCCGGACACTCCAGGCAAACAACCCAGCCAACAGCTTTGCGGCCCGCTCTTGAACCAACAACTTCCCGTCACCGACAAGGTTGGGCAAGGCATTGACCCGTTGCAGGTAATCGAGCAGTTTTTCCTCTGGTTGGCCGGTCATCGTGACCGCACGCTTGTAAACCGTGAGGTCATAAAGGGTCGAGATCGAAAACGCTTGCACGGTCTCAAGCGCAAACCATCGCTCGTAACCGTTTTGGATAAAGTGCGTCAGGAAACCCGCACTCAGTTGCAGCATCGTGGCCACGTTGCTGCGTCGCGAAAATTCTGCCAGCACGCTAAGGAAAGGGTCGCCCGGCACTTCGGCGGCTTGTCGGGGGGAAGCACTGTCGGCATCGGCCGGCAGACGTGCCAGCACCTCGACCAGTACGGCATACACCGTTGACCCCGACCACGTCAGCACCGGCAAAACCTGCTCCGAAGCAAGCCCGACATACGTGCCCAGGCTGACTTGCACCACATTGCGCTGGCCGGCTTCGGTGCGCAGTACCACCGCGAGGATTTTCTCGACGATGACCCGTCGGGCATCGTCGTCGATACCGCCAATGGCGGCCTGCACAACTCTGTCAATCACCACTCGGGCATAGGACTCGAATGACTGTTGCGGCGTTTGCGCAAAGTGAATCACCAGCCCTTGTTCATCCACCAGTGCCCGCAACAGATTCTTCCATTGGCGGTTATTCGACAGAGTCGGAACCCCCACCATGGTCAACGCTTGCTCGGTCAACAGCACGGGCGGGAGCTGGATCTGCAATTGAGAAAATAGCTCACGTTGTGCGTCGCTCGGCAGTGACGATTGCGTGATCGGCGTCACCTGCTCGATCACCCAATGCACCGGCAGTTCGGCGTCGCGGCACCAGCGAACACAGTCCATGAGGGCGTGAATGACGCCCAGCGTATCCGGTGTTGCTGCATTGCGCGGGGTGGCGATACGAGACGCACCGGCCAGCGGGGTCACCCAGGCTTCGCCGCCTAATACGCCCAGCAAGAGAATGGCCTGAATGGGCGTAATCCCCAGCAAACGGGGCAACCTGGCCATGCGATAGAAACTGGAAACAATCGGTAAACTGCGCGCAAGCTCGGTCACGCCATGGGCATCGGCGACAAAATGCGCGAGGTAAAAATAGGTCTCAAGGTCGATGCCCAGACCACTGCGCAACTGATTGACCGTCAGCAGGTCTTCCGGGGTGACCGGGATGATTGCAAACGGCTCGTCGTCGATTTTCAAAGGGGCTGAGAAGCGCATTTGTTCGTTGAAAACACGGTCAAACTGAGCTTTTCCGGTGCCCCGACCAAAAATCGAAATCCTCCAGAAGAACGCCGCAAAATCCTCGGCCGAGCAGGCATATTGCTCGCGCAACTCCTGAAACAGGCCCAGAGCCCGAACGGTGTTTTCCTTTATCGTGTACGAAGGCACCCCCGGCGAACTTTCAGCAGTCATGGCTGCGACGATCACTGCATCGACTTCGTGGCTGGGTAACTCCAGCCACCTGTCCAGGCGCAGTTTTCGGTTCATGCGGTCAAAACGGTCGCGAGAGACATTCTTGAAGAAATTGAAAATGTCGGGAAATCCATCACTTGCATAATCGATGGATATGGGCGGAACGAGCCCCTTATGGATATAGACCGACCCGGCATCCACCCCGGAAACCGGCACCCTGAATATGCCTGCAGAATCTTCCACATTCTCGGACAAAGTGATCGATGCCCCCTCAATCGACAACAACTTTTCAAGCGCAGGGAAATCAAGCTTCGTTCGCTCGTTGAACACGCTCACATGTGAGAGATTGCCTCCCAGCAACGATTTCAACCCGAAGTAACGCGGATAGAAATCGTCCGTCTCTTCCCGTTTCTCAGTGAGTATTTCTCGCTGTGAAGGGCTAAGCCTCACGGCTTGGGTAAAAGCCTTGTCGTACCCGACACCCCAAGGTAGCGGGCGAATGAAATACGGAAACAACGGGTCACACAACCGCACAACGCTACCGACCGACTCGGCGCCTTTGCGCAGCACGTAATCGAGCGTTTCCCAAGGGGTGTGAAACGGCAAGTCATTAGGGAAAAACTGCTCGCTCAGGTCCTTGTCAATGTCCTGCGTCGCGCCGCTCGTGTTCTCGATAAAGGTTTCCATCACACGGGTAATGACCTCCACCGAGGTGACTTCGCCATTGATCGCCAAGTTGTCAATCAACATTTTCTGAAGGTCGGGGCGTCGGTCTGTCAGAGGCAACGCCGTCCCGTCTGCGATACCCAGCCGCTTCAGTGCCCAATGCATCAGAAAGACCAGATAAGCCGCGGGCGAATGGATCGCTTCAATTGCATTGACCGGGCAGAGTTCATCGAACTTGGGTTTGAACAAAAGCGCATAGGTCGGACCATTGTTCAGCCCTGCCATCGGCTGTACTGAGGCCTCATCGTGGGCTAACCGATATTCGATAAACCGGCGCATGACCTGCGTCGCCAGACCGTTGATCCGCTGTTGAAAGGCACGTGCCTGTTGATCGCTGAGTCCGAACTCGGACACCAGGCCACCCACGCCTTTTTGCGCCAGCACACACACCGAACCGTCTTCGTCCAGATAGTCACTGAGCGCGGAGAACTGCTGGCGCAAGGGCTCGTCGAAGAGTTGCTCGTACATCTGTCGAGCGATTCGAATGGGGGAGTTGGCCATGCTGTGACTCCTGCGACCGGCACATCATTGATGTGAAACGAATGACCAGACTGTCATTCCCTGTGCAGCCATTTGGCTGCATCACCCGCATCGCGTCTACTGTCATAAATGACAGTAGAGGTGACCGTTCATCGGGGAATCAAGGAATCGAATCAGGGTCGTCGTTAACGGCCATGACTTCGAATCGAGGGCTGTCCGCGCTGGCAGATACCTGGGTGACACCGCCGGACTGCTGTGCGCTTTGCGTCGCACACACCCAATGCTCGTTTGGGCGTAAATCGTTCGTGGGTGTCGCTTCCCAGGCATCGTCGACAGCATGGGAGATGGTCAGACTGATGTCCGGGTTGGACCAGTCTCGTAGCTCAATCTTTGCGCCCGCCCACGACGTGCCCGCAAATGTCGGCTTGGGCTCGACCCATCGGCCGGGGAGTGGCGTCGTAAATTGCGGTGGCTGAGTCCGCAGCTCAACCGGCCGCGGCGCTGTCCACCCGGAAAGATGATTTTCGAAACTCTGCTGAACCACGAGTGAGGGATGGCCGGCCGGTCGGTCCAGCGAGAGCCAGAGCGACCACGTGCCGTTTTGCTCCACCTGCGTGGTGCCGAGGATCACCTCAAGGGCATCCGCGAAGGCGACGCTGACCGTATCGCCTGGGTAACCAAAGCCGGAAACGGCCAGGCGCGACTCGATAGCTTCACTCTCGGCCGGCGTTTCGATGACTGGTTTAGCCGGCACGACCCCGAGTACAAGGTTCTTGCCAAAGGCAGACTCCGCAGACGTGATCCGCTGTCTGAACCTCAAGGTGTGGGTACCCAGCGGCAAGGTCGCGTTGAACCAAAACACACCTGCATAGTTCACCGGTATTCTCGCCCAAGGCTCGGTTCCCCCCTCCAGCCACACCTCAACCGACGCTACTTCAATACCGATTTTTTTGCAGGCAAGGCCTTCGATTCTGAAGGAGCGTGCAACCGTGTCGACAGGTTGCGGCGTGTTGACGATGGGTGGCAACAACTCCGCTTTAAAGCTGATGAGTTCGCTGTGTTCAGAAGACAACCCGTTGAATGACTGAATGGCATAAATCTGATAGTCACGAAATTCGAGCGCCAGTGGCGGCACCGACCACGCGTCGGCAGTCACCAACGCCTTGCCCAATGGCTGGTTGGTCAAATAGTTGTAAATCGTGATCTCGGCACCGACATACCCACCGCTGCCTTCAATGATCGGCTCATGGCCCACCGGCGGCGCCATTGGTTTGATGACGGGTCTGGGAACGGCCACGGAGAAGTTTTTAGTAAACTCGTTCGAGGTCTGCCCGCCGAATGTCTGGGTCGCCTTGACGGTGTACGAACCCGGCGCAAATGGCGCAGGACGACGGTAGGTCCAGCGACCGTCCTTGTCGGCGTCAGGCACCGGATAGACCGTTGCGCTGCCACTGAAGGTGAGATTGACCACCGCGCCTTTCCAGCAGGTGCCGGCGAAGTCCGGGGACAGGCCATTGTCGGTAATGGTGTCGATGGAGGGCAGCGGCGCCTTGATGACCACTGACTGAGCCTGTGTCCACTCCGAGTGGAGTACCGGCTTGCCATTCGGCGTGAACAATTGCCGCGCCGCTACGGAATAAGTGCCCGGCTCCCACTGAATGGTCGCCGTATTCGCCCAACGATTGTTAACAACGTTGACTATCGGCATCGTAGGAAGGGGGTTGGAAGACCCGGTGATTTGCAATTCGACTCTGGCCGGAGCATGACCGTCCCACACATTGCCACTGCCGGAAAATGCCGGTTTCTGGTCAATACCGACGCTATGCGTGAGGGTAGGTAGCGGGACTTTGACCGTGAACATGACGTCCTCGGCCCACTCGGAGTAGATCTTCTGATCGCCAATGCCCTTGACCCATTGGCGGCCGCCAATGGTGTAAGCACCTGGCAACCAATTAAGGAATGGCTTGGTCCAGGCTGCTTCATTCACCTTGAACGTGTGTAAAACATTCATATCTCCGGAAGGGTGAAGATCAAGATCCGCACCTACATGGCCCGTTCCTTTGAAGGTAACGGTGTTATTGGCCGCAACGGTGGGTTGTTGTAATACGACCTTGGGGGGGCGGACGTTAAAGGCTCGGGGTCCGTTGGAGTTCGACACGTGGCCGTTAAAAGTCTGCACAGCTACGATAGACATCACGCCCGGTGCCTGATTGCTGGTGAACGATTTGGACCAATGACCACCCGCTTGTACAGTTGCCCGCAAGAGCTCCTGGTCAGTCAGATCCCTTTTGACGATCACTTGCGCATTAGGATAAGCCCCGGTACCTGAGACCTCGAAAACCGGGTTCTGTGTGGAGCTCAACGCTGGAGAGCTGATAGAAGGAGCGAACAACACGGTAACAGGGACGTTATCTGCCCAACCCGACTGCTCATTACCTAATGCTTGTAGGGCAGTAAAGTTGAACGGCCCCTGCCCCAACGCGGTGGTCAACGTAGTTTCCCATTTTTTATTGGACTGAACCGTAGCCGTACCAAATACGTGACTACCGACGCCACTCTCGTAAATCTTAACCACCCAACCAGGATGACCAGTGCCCTCAAGTTTCGGATTAGGAGCGGACACCAAGCTATCTTTAGCCGGCACAGTGATAACGGGAGGCTCAGCGCTTATCTCAAAGTTATAGGTGGTAGCACTGTCGCGTAAATCCTCCTCCGCATGCCTCAAGTAGAAAACTTTAACCGTGTGGTTACCGGGGAGCATTTCTTGGCCGACTGGAGGCTGATAAGTCCAGTCCCCCATGTTTGTTTGCGTATAAATGCTTGGACCTGAATCGAATTGCAAAATAGTAGGACAATCACGAGAGCCGGAAGACGTCCCCGAAAATGTCGGTCTTAGCCCGCTCGGCCGGGGTAATTCGCGCATGGTAGGTTTGGGCACGGGAATTACATTTATTCGGTCATATCCTGACCATTCCCCCCTTGCGTAAGTTCTAGCTGAAAACGAAGCCGTAGTGTGCAAGGGAAGTTCGGAGTCAGTCCAAACATGCTCATGTAATCCTGGTCTTGCTTCGCGGAGGCTCGCCACTCCGCCACATACCAACTCATAACGTTCAGACCCAGTGTCATACTGTTCTATGGAAATACGCAACGGCAATACTACATATTGATCGAGAAGGTTCGGGTTTTTAAATCGAGGCGCATTGACAAACCCTAATCCAGTCTGAGCATCGGTATCTTTTTCTTCAGACATAAGAGCAACTCCCCGAAAATTGTTAGAACGTGACTAACGCCAAAACAGTATCGATACCTCTTTTCCTGATTACTACCTGTAAGAACTGACAGTCCCGACTAACGGTCTTCACGGATCCCCCCCGTCGTTCATGCTTCTTTTCACTGCGCCAACCAATGACTACAGCGTCTTGCGCAGTTGCCTACAGATCCCTCAGAATCCGCCGGCTTGTGCACCTTGGCCCTGCCCCGTAACTTGATCCGCGTCGCTGCCAATCAGCGATCGGGTTTAGTCGCCCGGCGGTTCGATACATGTGTATAAGCGTCATCCAGTCGGGTATTCCCTATCCCCGCACTTGATGGTGGCTGTTCGCAGGGCGCCCCCGGGCGCGCCGGAATTCGTATCTCCGCCGGTCGACTAACCTGCTTACAGCCGCCACCCCTCGTTTAGTCGCGAGACGGTGGCAGCCCTATAACGGAGATCGATCATGTTCAAACCAACACCCAATCCACCCCCCGAAACCGACCCGGTTTCCCCCTACGCCACCCTCGATTCAAGAAAGCTCCACGCTGCCGCCGACAAGGCGCTCGACCATTACCTCAAACCCGACATCGAAACCCTTCGCTCTTCCCAGGACCGCGCCATGAAAATGTTCGCCGTTGCTCCGGACGCCAACCCCGAAGCCTTGACCATCGAGACCTACGAAACGTTTTCGACGGTCAGCATTCTGCTGCTCGACCTGGCTGAAAGCCTGGACAACGCGCCGCGGCATCTGGCGATGGCGATTTATCGAATGAGTGAGTTGGGGTTGATGCTGGTGGAGCGGTCGCTGGATAACGAGCGGGCGATCAAGACGGCCTGACCGTTAAGTATCAGATAACTGTACTGACGCTTTCGCGAGCAGGCTCGCTCCCACATTGGCTCTGCGGTGTGCACAAATCTTGTGCTCAACTTCGATTCAACTGTGGGAGCGAGCCTGCTCGCGAAGGCGATTGCCCAGACGCCACAACCCTCAGGCCGAAGCAGGCAACGGCTGAAAACTGAAGTACTGCGTCAACGCCCTCACCAGTTGCCCAAACTCCGGCGGCGCCCGTTGCAGGCTGAACCCGGCGTCATAGTGGTGGGGTGTTTCGTCTTCATGGCACCACAGACAACACGCCGTCAGGTCGATGACCTGCTGGCAACCGTCGAGGGCGGGGATTTTCAGACGCAGGTCAAAGTCGACGCCCACCATCATGGGCAACTGGCTGATGAGCATCAGCCCGTCTGCAGATACGTTGCCGAGAAAGCCGATGGGTTTGTCGGTGATGCTGTTGAACACTCTCAAGAAATACGGCAGCTGATGCCGCTCGATCCGGCGGTCGGTAAACATGCGCAAATGGCCCAGCAAGGCCCTTAAGCAGGGCCGCACTAATGCTTCGGAACGGGCTCTCTTCCATTTATCCCATGGAAGTGAAGGCGCGCTCTCCCCGTTCCCGGTGCGACAGTCCATGCAACCGCTGACGCTTACTCCTGCCGATCACAGGTATGACCTCGGTTTTAAAGCCCAAGGCTCTAAAACCGATCTCCTGGACTATAGCTCACCCCCGCCGAGCGGCCAGGGATAACCGCAATCAGTACGGCGACGGGCGTGGGGTCGCCGCGCTGCGCAGTGGGTAATGGCCCGTACTCTGCAGGGTTTCCAGTCGGGCGCGGGCGCGGTAGGCGTATTCGCTTTCCGGGTAGGTCGCGATGATGTACTGGTAAGTCTGCGCCGCATCGACGAACAGCATCTGCCGTTCCAGGCACTGGCCGCGCATCATCGACACTTCCGGCCACACATAAGGCCGCGCACGGCTGGAGCGCTCGACTTTCGACAGTTCGAGCATGACCTGCTCGCAATTGCCACGGTCGTAGGCGCTGTACGCGAGGTTTAAATGATGGTTCATCGACCAACGGGCACAACCCGTCACACTGAGGGCAAGGACGGCAATGAGCGCAAATCGCATGGGGGATCTCCTGTCTTGAGCGCTGTATCGGCCTGCGGGCGAAAATCTTCAGGCTGCCGGTAACCAAAAGTATTCGTTTAAAGATAAAAGCGAATAAGTAGTGCATCTGAACAATGACTACACCCAAAGATGATAGTAGCCTCACTCAGCGCTTGAACTCAGGAGTCTTTGCATGTCCGTCCGTCGTACCAAAATCGTCGCTACCCTTGGCCCGGCCAGTAACTCGCCGGAAGTTCTCGAACAGCTGATTCTGGCTGGCCTGGACGTCGCCCGCCTGAACTTCTCCCACGGCACCCCCGACGAGCACAAGGCTCGCGCGAAGCTGGTGCGTGACCTCGCCGCCAAGCACGGCCGCTTCGTTGCCCTGCTGGGTGACCTGCAAGGCCCGAAAATCCGTATCGCCAAATTCGCCAACAAGAAGATCGAGCTGAAGATCGGTGATCAATTCACCTTCTCCACCAGCCATCCTCTGACCGAAGGCAACCAGCAAGTGGTCGGCATCGACTACCCGGACCTGGTCAAAGACTGCGGCGTGGGCGACGAGCTGCTGCTCGACGACGGCCGCGTGGTCATGCGCGTTGATACCGCCACCGCCACCGAACTGAACTGCACCGTGCTGATCGGCGGCCCGCTGTCCGACCATAAAGGCATCAACCGTCGCGGTGGTGGCCTGACGGCTCCGGCCCTGACCGAGAAAGACAAGGCCGACATCAAGCTCGCTGCCGAGATGGAAGTCGACTACCTCGCCGTGTCCTTCCCGCGTGACGCTGCCGACATGGAATACGCCCGTCAACTGCGCGACGAGGCCGGCGGTACTGCCTGGCTGGTGGCGAAGATCGAACGCGCCGAAGCCGTGGCCGACGACGAAACCCTCGACGCGCTGATCCAGGCGTCCGACGCGGTCATGGTTGCCCGTGGTGATTTGGGTGTGGAAATCGGCGACGCCGAGCTGGTGGGCATCCAGAAGAAAATCATTCTGCACGCACGCCGCCACAACAAGGCTGTGATCGTGGCGACCCAGATGATGGAGTCGATGATCCAGAACCCGATGCCGACCCGCGCCGAAGTGTCTGACGTAGCCAACGCCGTGCTCGACTACACCGACGCCGTGATGCTCTCGGCCGAAAGTGCTGCCGGTCTGTACCCGCTGGAAGCTGTGCAGGCGATGGCGCGTATCTGTGTCGGCGCTGAAAAGCACCCGACCAGCAAGACCTCCAGCCACCGCATTGGCAAGGTCTTCGAAAGCTGCGACCAGAGCATCGCGCTGGCGGCCATGTACACCGCCAACCACTTCCCGGGCGTGAAGGCGATCATCGCCCTGACCGAAAGTGGCTACACGCCGTTGATCATGTCGCGCATCCGTTCTTCGGTGCCGATCTACGCGTTCTCCCCGCACCGTGAAACCCAGGCCCGCGCGGCCATGTTCCGTGGTGTCTACACCGTACCGTTCGACCCGGCATCGTTGCCGCCTGAGCAAGTCAGCCAGGCTGCGATCGACGAGTTGCTCAAGCGCGGCGTTGTGGAGAAAGGCGACTGGGTCATCCTGACCAAGGGCGACAGCTACCACACCATCGGCGGCACCAACGGGATGAAAATCCTGCACGTTGGCGACCCGATGGTCTGAGTGATCGATTGCTGAAAAACAAAAGCCCCGCCATGTGAATGGCGGGGCTTTTTGGTTTCTGTTGCTGAAGATGTGTTGTCAGGACTGACGCCTTCGCGAGCAGGCTCGCTCCCACATTTAAACGCATTCCCTTTGGAGAAATCGGTCGAATGTGGGAGCGAGCTTGCTCGCGAAGGGGCCAGCTCAGCCACCGCAGATTCAATGTCGCTTGATAAACCCGGTCAACGCCGCCAACGCTTCCGGGGAGCGCAGCCGCTGGGTAAACAACGCGCCCTCTTCTTCGATCACCTTGCGCAGCAATTCCCGGTCCGGTGCCTTCATCAATTGCTTGCTGATGCGCACAGCTTCCGGTGGCAACGCTTCGAAGCGCAGCGCCATCTCCCGAGCCTTGGCCAACGCCGCTTCGCCACTGCCCAGCGCCTCGGTGGCAATGCCCCACTCTGCCGCCTGCTCACCGCTGAACCCTTCACCCAGCAGCAACAACTCCGCCGCTTTGGCATGCCCGAGCAAGCGCGGCAGGATCAGGCTGGAGCCGAACTCGGGGCACAACCCGAGATTGACGAACGGCATGCGCAAGCGAGCATCCGTGCTGACGTAAACCAGATCGCAATGCAGCAGCATCGTCGTGCCAATCCCCACCGCCGCACCCGCCACGGCGGCGATCACCGGTTTGCGGCACTCCAGCAAATTGAGCATGAAGTGAAACACCGGGCTGTCGAGGTTGCCTGGCGGTTGCTGGATGAAGTCAGCAATGTCGTTGCCGGCGGTGAAGCATTCGGCGCTGCCGGTGATCAACACGGCGCTGATTTCGGGGTCGGTGTCGGCCTGTTTCAGCGCTTCGGCCAAGTGGCTGTACATGGCGCGGGTCAGGGCGTTTTTCTTTTCGGGGCGATTCAGGCGCAGTGTCAGCACACCGCGTTCGCGTTCAATCTGGATGGCATCGGTCATGGCGAGTCCTGATCTGGGAGGTCACTGTGGCGAGGGGGCTTGCCCCCGCTTGAGTGCGCGGCGCTCACACACTTTTGGGGCCGCTGCGCAGCCCAACGGGGGCAAGCCCCCTCGCCACAAGAATCAGCGCTCAACCACGAGGCAGGAACACATCGGCCAGCAGTTGATTGCGCGGCAAGCCCGCGAGGTACAGGCGCCGGGAAAAGGCGTCGACACTGTCGGGGGCTCCGCAGACTAAGGCCAGGGTTTGCCGGGAGACAAGCCGCAGTTGCGCCAATGCCTGCGGCAACTCGGCCGGGGTCCAGCGTTCGACGCTGAGGTTTTCCCGGCCATCGGCCATGGCTTGCAGGGGTTTGGCCAGGTAATGCTCATCGGCATCATGGGCCAGGTGAATGACGCGGATAGCCCCTTGATGATCCTGACGCAGCGCTTCGCGCAAAACGCCAAACAGCGGCCCCAAACCGGTGCCGGCGGCCAGCAGCCACAGCGGTCGGGCGTGCCAGTCCGGATCGTAATGCAAGGCCCCGCCGCGCAGTTCGCCGAGGCGGATCGAATCGCCGATTTTCAGCTGACGGGCCGCGTCGCTGAATTCCCCCGGCTGACGGCAATCAAGGTGAAACTCCAGAAAGCGGTCTTCTTCCGGCAGGCTCGCCAACGAATAAGGCCGCGCCACATTGCCCGCCCACAACACCAGATGTTGCCCGGCGCTGTAGCGCAGCGGACGCTCCGGGGTCAGGCGCAAACGCAACACACTGGCGCTCAACCAATCCACGGCGGTCACCTCGGCCGGGCGACCGTCCTGTTGCGGGTCGAAGGTGTGCACTTGCAGGTCTTCGACCACCTGGCATTGGCACGCCAGGCGCCAGCCTTGTTGGCGCTGCTCGGCGCTCAAGGCATCCGGGCGGCTGTCGCTCGGCAGGCCTTGTACACATTGCACCAGGCAGGCATGGCAACTGCCGGCGCGGCAACTGTAGGGCACAGGCACGCCGTTTTGATTCAGGGCATCGAGCAGGTTGCTGCCCGGCGCCACCGTAAAGTGGCGCTCGCCGACGCGTAACTCAGGCATCGACGTTCTCCCAGGCCGCCGCGCACCGGTTGCGCCCGTCACGCTTGGCGCGATAGAGCGCCTGATCGGCGCGCTGCAAGGCATCGTCGAGATCGTCACCGAGTTCCAGCAACGTCATGCCCGCCGACAAACTGAGATGCGCGACATTTAGGCCGATCAACTCGACATCGGTGAAGGCGATGCGCAACCGTTCACAGCACGCAGTCAGGCGTTCGGCATCGCAATCGGGTACCAGCACCACGAATTCTTCACCGCCATAACGCGCCAGCACATCGCCGTCGCGCAGGCATGCCGTCGCGACGCCGGCGAAGGCTTGCAGCACTTGGTCGCCCGCCGCATGGCCGTGCACATCGTTGATGCGTTTGAAGTGGTCAAGGTCGATCAGCGCCAGGCCATGCATCACGCCGGCGTCCATGGCGTTGAGTTCGCGGGAGGCCAGGCGCAGGAAATGGCGGCGGTTGAACAGCCCGGTGAGTTCGTCGGTAGCGACCAGGTCTTCGAGCTGGCGCATCATCCCGCGCAGGGTGTCCTGGTGCGCTTGCAAGGCAAAGCGCCGTTGCCGCATGCGTTGACGTGAGGCCTGGACATAACGGGCGTAGAGCACCAGCCAGATCAACACGATAAACAGCACAGACGCTTGCAACCCGGCCAGCGCCGGGTCGGGCAACTGAAAGTGGTAGCCCTCCCACAGCGTGATCGCACTGAAACTGAAAAACACCAGCAGCGCACATCGCACCAACGCCCGACGTGACAGATGGAACAGCCCGAACAGCAGGATCAGCACGTAAAACACCAGGAAGGCGCCGCGTGCTTCATCCAGGTTGGCGATCAGCCAGGTTTGCCAGCCCAGCCCCATCAACACTTGCACTTCGGTCAGGCTGGGATCGGAAAAACGCAGGTTGCAACCGCTGTAAAACACCACGAACAACGCCGCCTGGCTGATGACCACCAGGGCCGTGCCGACGGCCACGCTGGCCACGGGTACGTCGTAATGTCCGGTGAAAAACGCCAGCCACAGCAGCATCAAGGCCAAGGCATACGTGCCGGCTGCAAGGGCAAAGCGTTTGAGTAAAAGCCGTTGGATGGCGTTATGGGTCAATCGTTGACTCACCATGCGAAAGGGGGCTGTTTGAGTGTCCTACTCTACAGGCCGACTGCCACTTTAGTGGCGAGCCGGACAAATGACCATTCAATTTTCGGGGCAAAAAACTGGCGTCAAAAGCATGTCTCCGAACGACGATAAACCTGTGGCGAGGGAGCTTGCTCCCGCTGGGCTGCGAAGCGGCCCCCCTGCAGTGCTTCAGTTGCAACTCACCAGGTGACTTTACGACTGCTTCGCAGCCGAGCGGGAGCAAGCTCCCTCGCCACAAAAGCAAAAGCAAAAGCAAAAGCTCCGCGCCAGCCTTTATGCGACCAACGATTGACTGCCGGCGCGTGTACCCGCCCGCGAGGCGCGGTATACTGCCGCGCCTTTTTAGCGTCGCGCCAGCAGCCCCGGCGTGCCTTGAAAGGTGCTTGCAACCGACCGATGCACCCAAGCTGCAAGCACCTTATTGAATGTTCCCGTCTTTTAGAGGAGCGCGACTCATGACCGTGATCAAGCAAGACGACCTGATTCAGAGCGTTGCCGACGCCCTGCAGTTCATTTCCTATTACCACCCCGTTGACTTCATCCAGGCGATGCACGAAGCCTACCTGCGTGAAGAATCGCCTGCTGCTCGCGATTCGATTGCGCAAATCCTGATCAACTCGCGCATGTGTGCCACCGGCCACCGCCCGATCTGCCAGGACACCGGCATCGTCACCGTGTTCGTTCGTGTGGGCATGGACGTACGTTGGGATGGCGCCACCATGGGCCTGGACGACATGATCAACGAAGGCGTGCGCCGGGCTTACAACCTGCCGGAAAACGTTCTGCGTGCCTCGATCCTCGCCGACCCGGCGGGCGCTCGTAAAAACACCAAGGACAACACCCCGGCCGTTATTCACTACTCCATCGTTCCAGGTAACACCGTGGAAGTGGACGTGGCGGCCAAGGGCGGCGGTTCCGAGAACAAGTCGAAAATGGCCATGCTCAACCCGTCCGACTCGATCGTCGACTGGGTTCTGAAGACCGTTCCGACCATGGGCGCCGGCTGGTGCCCACCGGGCATGCTCGGCATCGGCATCGGCGGCACCGCCGAGAAAGCCGCGGTCATGGCCAAGGAAGTGTTGATGGAATCCATCGACATTCACGAGCTGAAAGCGCGTGGCCCACAGAATCGCATTGAAGAAATGCGCCTGGAGCTGTTCGAGAAGGTCAACCAACTGGGCATCGGCGCCCAGGGCCTGGGTGGCCTGACCACCGTGCTCGACGTGAAGATCATGGATTACCCGACTCACGCCGCTTCGTTGCCGGTGTGCATGATCCCGAACTGCGCCGCCACCCGTCACGCGCACTTCGTGCTCGACGGTTCCGGCCCTGCTTCGCTGGAAGCGCCACCGCTGGACGCCTACCCGGAAATCGTCTGGGAAGCCGGCCCGTCGGCCCGTCGCGTCAACCTCGACACCCTGACCCCGGAAGAAGTGCAGAGCTGGAAGCCGGGCGAAACTGTCCTGCTCAACGGCAAGATGCTCACCGGTCGCGACGCGGCGCACAAGCGCATGGTCGAGATGCTGAACAAGGGTGAAACCTTGCCAGTGGACCTCAAGGGTCGCTTCATCTACTACGTCGGCCCGGTTGATCCGGTGCGCGAAGAAGTGGTGGGCCCTGCCGGCCCGACCACCGCCACGCGGATGGACAAGTTCACCCGTCAGATCCTCGAGCAAACCGGCCTGCTGGGCATGATCGGCAAATCCGAGCGCGGCCCTACCGCGATCGAAGCGATCAAGGACCACAAGGCTGTTTACCTGATGGCAGTCGGCGGCGCGGCTTACCTGGTGGCGCAAGCCATCAAGAAATCCCGCGTCGTGGCGTTCGCCGAACTGGGGATGGAAGCCATCTACGAGTTCGACGTGAAAGACATGCCAGTGACTGTTGCTGTCGACAGCAAGGGCGAGTCGGTTCACATCACCGGTCCTGCCATTTGGCAGAAAAAGATCAGTGAAAGCCTGGCAGTAGAAGTGCAGTAAGCACTTAAGCGGCCAAACAGCGGCTGGGTTGTCTGAAAAGGCAACCCGGCCGTTTTTTTGCCTGTAAATAATGCCAATGGCATTAAAACCGTGTTTCTTACAGCAAACTGATCTTGAAAAACCCTCTCTACCTGTCAGATCTGACAGGTTACGCAGGGCGCCTATCTTGTTAGCGTCTGACCCACCCAGCGGATTCCGTCGCCACGGGCGAGCGCCACGCCAAACCAGGATCAGCCCCATGCCAGACCAAACATCCCTGAGTATCACTGAACCCTCGATTGCAAAAAGTGCTTCGATCGCCACCATCGGCAAAAGCTGGGGCAAGGTGGGGCCGACCGGAGCCGCGTCATTTATGTTGCCGCTGCCTTTTTCACCCGGCCGAGGCTTTGATCCTCAGTTATCACTGAACTACAGCAGCCAGTCAGGGAACGGTGTATTCGGTGTCGGCTGGTATTTGGGCCTCTCGGCCATCACCCGCCAAACCAAAAAAGGCGTGCCGCGTTATCTCGACGACGACGTGTTCCTCAACACCGCCGGCGAAAAACTGATGCCCGAACGCTATGCCGACGGCAACATCCAGTCCAGAGTCGAAAGCCAATACCGTGGCCAATCGATTGGCGACCATACGGTGGTGCGGTATCGGCCGCGGGTAGAACAGACGTTCGAGCTCGTCGAGTTCTGGCGTTCCGTGTCCACCCCCCAAGGCTTCTGGCTGGTGCACGCCCCGGACGGCAGCCTGCACCTTTTCGGCAAAGACCACAGTTCGCGCGTTGCAGACCCGCAAGCGCCACTGCATGTGTCAGCGTGGCTGTTGCAGGAAAGCGTGAACGCCCATGGCGAGCATATCCGCTACGTATATCGGTCAGAGGAACCGAGCGAACTTCCTGACCCGCGCGACTACCGCGCGCAACGATATTTGCATCACGTGTTCTACGGCAACCTTGCTGCGTGTGCGGATTTGTACGGCTGGGAACTGCCACAGACACCGACACCTTCGTGGCTCTTTCACGTGGTGTTCGACTACGGCGAACGCACGCTGGAACTGACGGATAAACCGGTTTATGACGGCCCGACGCTCAAGCCGTGGCTGGTCCGCAATGACCCCTTTTCATCCTATGGCCAGGGCTTTGAAGTCGGCACCCGCCGCCTCTGCAGGCAAGTGCTGGTGTTTCACACCTTTGCGGAGCTGGGTAACGAACCGGCGCTGGTCCGCCGCCTGCTGCTGGAGTACTCCGGCAACGTAGAGCCTTGGTCCTACAGCCAAATCATCGCGGCGCATTATCAGGCGTACGATGCCAGCGGTGCCGTGGAAAGCACGCCGCCAATCGAGTTCGAGTATTCGGGTGCTGAACTCAATACGCAGCCGTCAGCGTTTTTCCCGTTCGACAACATGCCAGGTATCGAGGACGGCCAGCACTATCAATGCATAGACCTGTTCGGCGAGGGGTTGCCGGGTTTCCTGTGTCGCTACGACCAATGCTGGTACTACCGCGAACCCCTGCGTGACAGCGCCGGCGGCGATCGCATCACCTATGGCCCATGGACTGCGCTCGACGACATTCCGGTCGCCGACCGCAGCAAGCAAAGTCATCAAGCCCTGCTGGACCTGACCGGAAACGGTCGCCTGGACTGGGTCATCGCCCAACCCGGTGTGGCGGGTTTCCATGCCTTGAACCCGGATCGAAGCTGGTCAGGGTTTATTCCGTTCAAGGCGTTCCCGCTGGAGTTTTTCAAGGTCCTGTCGCAATTGGGGGACTTGCAGGGCAATGGCCTCAGCTCGTTGGCATTGATCGGCCCCAACGCTGTTCGCCTGTACGCCAATCGCCGCGAGGAAGGCTTCGCCGTAGGCGAAGACGTCGACCACACACCGGAGGATGACCGTCTGCCATTGTTCAGTAACTCGCGCAGCGAACTGGTGTTTCTGGGCAACCTGCTGGGTAGCGACACCACCGAGTTGTGCCGCATCCGCCACGACGAAATCAAATGCTGGCCGAACCTTGGGAACGGCTCATTCGGCACGGGATTTGTCATCGAAGGCCCGACGTTCGATTACGCCACCTTCGACGCGGCACGTGTGCGTATCGCCGATTTGAATGGCTCGGGTGCCCCGGCGCTGATCTATCTGAATTCCGACGGGTTCGATATTTATCTCAACCTCGGCGGCAATGGTATTGAACTGACCCCTACTCGGGTTTCCTGGCCCGAAGGCGTGCGTTACGACAACCTGTGCCAGGTGACGCTCGCCGACCTGCAAGGCCTGGGCTGCGCCAGCCTGATCCTGACCGTTCCACACATCAAACCCCAGCACTGGCGCTATGACTTCGTCAGCGCCAAGCCGTACGTGATGATCGCGAGCAATAACAACATGGGGTGCAGCACTGAGGTGGTGTATCGCAGTTCGGCACAAGAATGGCTGGACGAAAAAACCAGCACCCACCTCACCTGTCACCTGCCCTTCGCCATCCAGGTGGTGAGCCATCAAAGCCAGCTCGATGAAATCACCGGCAATCGCCTGAGCCAGTTTTTCCGTTACTTTCAGGGTTACTACGACGACCGGGATCGGGAGTTCCGTGGCTTCGGGTTACTGCACCAGACCGACAGCGAAACCGGCTCGGGCGAAGACGAAAGCTTTACCGCGCCGGCGTTGGTCTGCACCTGGTTTCATACCGGCCAACAGATCGACATGCCTGGCGAGAGTTACTTCAACGGTGACGCCGAGGCACACCCGTTGGGCAAAACGCTGTTTTGTCGTTTTCACCCGGGCGACGAGTGTGAAGAACTCATTACGCCTGACGATGAAGCCACCGCCCACGAAATCGCCCGCGCGCTTGCCGGTAATGTGCTGCGCGTAGAAACCTATGCGGAGAATGACCCGGCCACTCCGTTCCTGGTCGAACAGTCCCGCTACATCGTCCGTGAAGTACGTGAGCGCGGTCAGCACGATCCTGACAACGTGTTGATGGTGTCGCCGCTGGAAACCATCAGCTACCACTCTGAGCGCTTCATCAATGACCCACTGATCCGCCATGTCCTTAACCTGGGGCGGGATGCATTCGGGTTGACCACCCACAGCATTACGGTCAGTTATGCCCGGCGCCTGACTGAGCTTGATGAGCCACCCTTTACCGATATCGATGAACGCAAATGGTGGAGCGACGCCCATGACCCGGCTCAACAGTCCTATTACCTGGCCGAAACCCGCGCCAGATTTATTCATCTGGTCGACCTGCAAGGCTGGAGGCTCGGCCTGCCCTATCAGCAACGCGGCAATGCGCTGGTCTTGCCCAAGGGCGCTGCACCGGCGGGCCTGAACCCCGAAGCCATTGGCTATGAGTCGTTCATTGACCTGTTCACTTGCGCCGAATGGGCGACCGGGCGGGAGCTGACCGCGCAAACAGTGCAGCGCTACCTCAACACCCAGGGGCAAACGGTGATGCCGGACGGCACCGCCGAGTTCGAGGCTTTGGCAGGCCCGCTGGAAATGGCGCAACTGAACAAGACGGCGCTGGATGTCTACGGCGACGTGAACCCTCCCATTGATATCCGGGAGGAACTGACGAAGATCGGTTATTTGTGTATGCCGCTGTTTCTCGGGACGGACAAAGAGGCGGATGAGGAAGAAGACACACTAAGAAATCTTTGGTCCAGCCAATACAACTTTGCCCGGTATGCAGACCTCGATCGCTTCTACCGGGTGATTGAATTCAACGACACCCCGAGCCATGGCGTGACCAAGGCGACCAGCGACGAGTACGCTTTCGCAACCCTCAGTGTCGAACTACCGGATGGCTGCACCACTCGCGTCGCGTACGACTACCACTCACTGCAACCGCTGCGCATCATTGATGCCAACGAAAACGTTGAAGAAGCCCTTTACGATCCGTCCGGCCCGCACACCGTCACGTATTACGGAACGGAAAACGCTGTGCCCGCCGGTTTCCTGCCCATTGCCGCCTACACCCGTCCCGAAGATTCCAGCCCCGCAACGGCCATCGAATTTCCCCAGGACGCGCTGCAAAATGCTGCCAGCACCTTTCGCAAGGATCTGTTCAGCTGGATGGGCAGGCTTTCTGACACCGTGAGTCAAAAGCCCGACTGGCTCACCGACTGGATCCTGCAAGGCTACGTGCTGCCTGGCCTTCACATCCGCGCCAGCGCCCGACTGCGCCTGTCACGGCTCAAGACCCGGACGCCGGCAGAGCAAGCATTGTGGGACCTGCTGCTGAACAACCTTCGCGCGCCGGTCCACAGCGTCGTCCTGGCCGCCGACCGCTATTACTACGATGAAGAAGAGCCGCAAATCCACACCATTGTGAGTATCGTCGATGGATTCGGACGGGCCCTGCAAACCCAGCAACGGGTAGAGCCTGGAGAGGCTTATGTGGTGGAAAACGGCGAACTGGTGATCGAAAACGGCCAGCCGAAAGTGGCGCATGCCGAGCAACGCTGGCGCATCAGCGAGCGCGTGGAATACAACAACAAGGGGTTGGCGGTACGCACCTATCGCCCCTATTTCGCCAATGCCTATGGCTACATCCATGACCACTCTTTCAGGGATTTCGGCTATCACGACAAAAGTTACTACGACGTCCTCGGCCGCCTGATCAAGATCATCAACGCCAAAGGGGATGTCGCGCTGGAAATCATTCACCCCTGGTCCACCACCAGAATGGATTTCAATGACACCTATGTCGCGACGGGCGCGCAAGGGTTCAAGGCAGGCAAGCGCGAATGAACACCGTCGACTGGAAAACCCCGTCAGTGACGTCCAATGATGCCCGGGGTCTGGCGGTACGCCAGATGGCCTACTTGCGCGATGTCGCGGGCGGTACCACGCAATCCCTCATAACCCGGCAATGCTTTGACGCTCCCGGGCGGCTCGTAGAGCAACGGGACGCGCGACTGACCGACGCCCCCAAGCCCAACCTGTCGACGATTTACACCCTTGCCGGGCAACCGGCAAACGTTGACAGTGTCGACGCCGGCAGGCGCACAACCCTGAAGGGGCTGGCCGGTGAAATCCTCCAGCACTGGGATCATCGCGGCAATCATTGGCGCAGCACTTACGACAACCAATTGCGCCTGCTCACGCTTGAAGAAAGCGACCAAGACACCGTGGACGCTTATACCTACGCCACTGCACTGGCTGACCCGAGCCACAATCTTCGCGGTCAGATGATCCGACAAACCGATCCCTCTGGCGCATTGGAGCTCAGCAGCTTCAGCCTCAAGGGCCAGCCGTTGCGCGACAGTCGAACCCTCACCGAAGCCGGCACCTTCGCCAGCAGCCGAACCTACAACCCGCACGGCGCGTTGTTGACCCAGACCGATGCCGGTGATCATCAGCAACGGATGCGGTACGACATCGCCGGGCAACTGCACCAGGTTCACCTGCTGCTTGAACCCACAGGCGCCTGGCAGGCTGTTCTGGAAGCGGCCCGGTACAACGCCGCCGGCCAGATCATTGAGCAACAGGCCGGCAACACCGTGCTCAGCACCTGGACTTACGACGAGGCCGATGCTCGTCTCGCGACGTTGACCGCAGGTGTACCAGGGCAAGCCCTGCTCCAGCACTTCGAGTACTTTTACGACCGCGTCGGTAACGCCTTGCGCATCGACGACCTCACCTTTAAACCGGTGCACTTCGCCAATCAGCTTATCGATGGCCACCGCGAATTTAGCTACAACTCGCTGTACCAGCTGACTGGCGCCACCGGCCATGACGCCACCCCAGGCTCAGACCTGCCGGGCCGCCCTCTGCCGAGTGATCCCAACAATCATCTCAACTACAAGCAAACCTACACCTACGACTCCGGCGGCAACCTGATCAAGTTGATCCATGAGCGTGCGGTGGGCGGCTACACCCAACAGATGTTCATCGACCCGAACAGCAACCGGGGCGTGCGTCATAAAGAGGGAGATCCCGCCCCAGATTTCGACAGCTTGTTCGACCGCCATGGCAACCTCCGGGCCTCGAACCCGGGACGGCCCCTGCACTGGAACAACCGCGATCAGCTGGCATCGGCGACGCTGGTTCACCGTGAAGACAGCCTCGACGATGAGGAAACGTATCGCTACAGTCAGGGCACGCGCGTCTTCAAACGCCACGAAACCCATACGCCATCGACCACGCACTTCCACCAGGTGATTTACCTGCCGGGGCTGGAAATCCGCACCCGCGACAACGGCGAAGAACTGCACGTCATCGCAGTACCCGGTGGGCGAGGCAGTGTTCGTTGCCTGCACTGGGTCAGCAAAAAACCCGACGGTATCGATCAGGATCAGTTGCGCTACAGCCTCGACGATCACTTGGGCTCCAGCGTCATGGAGCTTGATCGAAACGCCCAGTTGATCAGCCACGAAGCTTACTACCCGTTTGGCGGCACGGCGTGGCTGATGGCGGACTCGGCGCTGGAAGTCAGCTACAAGACCATTCGCTATTCGGGTAAGGAGATGGATGTCAGTGGGCTCTACTACTACGGGTTGCGGTATTACGCGCCGTGGTTGTGGAGGTGGATCAATCCGGATCCGTTGGGGGCCGTGGATGGATTGAATCTTTATCAGATGGTGGGAAACAATCCGATTAACTTTGTTGATGACATGGGTGGAGTCATAACACTCCCTCCTCAACAAAGTTCATCCACAGGATCTGTCGTTGACGGCGCAGCGAATGAATACGGCCCCCACCTCCCAGACCCTGCGACACCTCCCCCCATGCCAGTCGAGGAGTGGGGTGCATGGAGCAAGAGAATGGCTTTATCGGCCATCAACTCTCCCTTGGGATTGGCGGTACTTCCGACCGGAACTTCGAGTCCTGCTTCGCCGATCATCGTGACCGCGCTGGCGACAAACATCTCATTGTTTGCAGTACAACTGACTCAGCCTAACCCGGGCTGGTCGTTGCCCGCCACGTGGCCTCAAGCGGAAAATGGCGAGGTCCCCCCCTTTGAGGTAACCCAAGCTGTCAACCTCGCCTATGCCACAAAAGGACTGATCGCGAACCTTGCTGCACAGGTGATCGGCCCTCCGTTGGCCTTGATAGTTGGCGGCTACGTTGACCAGTTCAGGGGGACAAAAGAAAAGGCTGAAAAAAAAGCTGAAGCAAGTGCGCTGATAATCAATCTCGACGCGACCATTCTCCAGCAACAGATGTTTCCCTCAGGCGTAGTACCCGAGAACGCCCAGACCACACTCATTAATCAAGTACTCAAACTCGAAAGCTTGATAGGCAGTTCATCAAGAACAATTGATATGCTTGAGTCAATCAGAGCATTGGGGCCTCACTATGGCATGTCTGAAATAGACCCCCTCTCCCCGGTGCCGCCAACATTGTCTCGGCGATCCAGCAATGCCAGCCGTTCACAAAGTCGAATACCCGTACCCGTGCCCCCAAGTTCGAGCTCCAGGTCTAGTGGATCAAGCATCTCCAGCTTTAGGTCTGCCGGTTCGAACAGCTCCAGCCTCAGGTCAGTTGTTACTCGTATGTAGAGCATTGGGGGGCCCCGAACTTCTGGAGCCCCTTTTTTCTTAAGGCGGGCACGCCATGCTATGGTGCCCGCCCGACTTTCTACCTGCTAGCGCCAGCATGCTGCCGATCTCTCGTACCCTGCGTTTTTCGTTGTACACCTTGTTGATCCTGGCGGGCGCGGCGCTGGCTGCCGGTTTCGCCATGCGCCACGCCGAACGTCAGGCCCTGGTGGAAGACGCCGCGCGCGCCAATCAGCAATTGGCGCTGTACGCCAACTCGTTGCACACCCTGATCGATCGCTACCGAGCCCTGCCCGCCGTGCTGGCGCTGGACCCGGAGTTGCGCACAGCCCTCAATGGCACGGTATCGCCTGAGCAACAGGACGCACTGAATCGCAAGCTGGAAAAAATCAACGGCGCCGCCCAGTCCTCGACCCTCGAACTGCTCGACCGCACCGGCCTCGCCGTGGCCGCCAGCAATTGGCGCTTGCCCAGCAGTTATGTCGGCCACAACTACGGCTTTCGCCCCTACTTCAGTGAGACCCGCACCCAAGGCACCGGGCGTTTTTACGCGGTGGGCGTGACCAGTGGCATTCCGGGGTACTTCCTGTCCAGCGCGGTGACTGGCGACGACGGCGAGTTTCTCGGCGCCATGGTGGTGAAACTCGAGTTTCCGGAACTGGAGCGCGAATGGCGTCAGGGCAGTGACACGTTGCTGGTCAGTGACGCACGCGGGATCATCTTCATCGCCAATCAGCCGGGCTGGCGCTATCGCCTGTTGAAACCGTTGAACGACAACGATCACGCCGCGCTCAAGGCGACCCGCCAGTACGACAAACAACCGCTGACGCCGCTTGAGTTTCAATCCCTGCGCCGCTTCGACGACAACAGCGATCTGGCGCGGGTGGTCGGCCCTGACGGGACGGCGGATTACCTGTGGGAATCGCTGCCGCTGGCCACCGAAGGCTGGACACTGCACCTGTTGCGTCGCCCGCAGGTCGCGTTCGAAGACAGTCGCAATGCCGCGCTCGCCGCTGCCGGGTTGTGGCTGGCGCTGGTGTTTCTGTTGCTGTTCCTCAATCAACGCTGGCGCCTGGCGAAAATGCGCCAGCGCAGCCGCGAGGAGCTTGAGCAACTGGTGGAAGAACGCACCCGCGACCTGCGCACCGCTCAGGACGGGCTGGTGCAATCGGCCAAGCTTGCGGCGCTCGGCCAGATGTCGGCGGCGCTGGCCCATGAAATCAATCAGCCGCTGACCGCCCAGCGCATGCAGCTTGCTACTCTGCGGTTGCTGCTCGATCACGGTCGGGTCGACGACGCCTACAAGGCGCTGAAACCGGTGGATGACATGCTCACACGCATGGCCGCCCTCACCGGCCACCTGAAAACCTTCGCCCGCAAAAGCCCCAGTGGCCTGCGCGAACGGCTGGACCTGGCGGCGGTGGTCGACCAATCGCTGCAACTGCTCGATGCGCGTCTGCGGGATGAACAAGTCAGCACGGTGCTGCACCTGACGCGCCCGGCGTGGGTGCGCGGCGATGCGATTCGCCTGGAACAGGTGCTGATCAACCTGCTGCGCAATGCCCTCGACGCCATGCAGCACACACCCTGCAAGCGCCTGGAAATCCGCCTCGAAGCCGACGAGCAATTGTGGCGCCTGACGGTCAGTGACAACGGTGGCGGCATCGCCGAAGAACACCTGCCAAACGTGTTCGATCCGTTCTTCACCACCAAACCGGTGGGCGATGGCCTGGGCCTTGGTCTGGCGGTATCGTTTGCCATCGTTCACGAAGCGGGTGGACGCTTGAGTGCCGACAATCACGGCAACGGCGCGGTGTTCACCCTGACCTTGCCCATCGACCTGGAGACGCCTGTCCCATGCTGAATTCAGTGATGGTGGTCGACGACGAAAGCAGCATTCGCAGCGCCGTCGAACAATGGCTGAGCCTGTCGGGTTTCGAGGTGCAGTTGTTCAGTCGCGCCGATGAGTGCCTGGCGCAATTGCCCGCGCACTTTCCCGGGGTGATCCTCAGCGATGTGCGCATGCCCGGCATGACCGGGCTGGAGTTGCTGGCCGAAGTCCAGCGTCGCGATGCGGACTTGCCGGTGATTCTACTGACGGGTCACGGCGATGTGCCGATGGCGGTCGAAGCGATGCGCGATGGCGCGTATGACTTTCTCGAAAAACCCTTCAGCCCGGAAACCCTGCTGAGCAGTTTGCGCAGGGCGCTGGACAAGCGTCGGCTGGTTTTGGAAAACCGTGCCCTGCATGAGCAGGCCGACAACCGCGCCAAACTCGACGCCACCCTGCTCGGCGTGTCCCGTGGTTTGCAGACGTTGCGTCGGCAAGTGCTGGACCTGGCGGCGTTGCCGGTCAACGTGTTGATCCGCGGTGAAACCGGCAGCGGCAAAGAGCTGGTCGCCCGTTGCCTGCATGACTTCGGGCCGCGGGCCGACAAGCCGTTCGTGGCGCTTAACTGCGCGGCGATTCCCGAGCAGTTGTTCGAGGCCGAGTTGTTTGGCCATGAAAGCGGTGCGTTTACCGGCGCTACAGGGAAACGCATCGGCAAGCTCGAATATGCCGATGGCGGCACGCTGTTTCTCGACGAAATCGAAAGCATGCCCCTGGCCCAGCAGGTGAAATTGCTGCGGGTGTTGCAGGAGCAGAAGCTTGAGCGCCTTGGGTCGAACCAGAGTATTCGAGTGGATTTGCGGATCATTGCCGCGACCAAACCGGATCTGCTGGATGAAGCGCGGGCCGGGCGTTTTCGTGAGGATTTGGCGTATCGCTTGAATGTGGCCGAGTTGCGGCTGCCGCCGTTGCGTGATCGGCGCGAAGATATTCCGTTGTTGTTCGAGTCGTTTGCGCAAAATGCCGCCGAGCGTTTGGGAAGGACCTTTCCACCGTTGACGGGCCCGCAGCTGAGTCATCTGCTGAGCCACGACTGGCCGGGCAATGTGCGCGAACTGGCGAACGTTGCCGAACGGCAAGTGCTGGGGTTGGGCGAGCCGGAACCGGTGGGCATCGATCCGGGGCAGTCGCTGGCAGCGCAGCAGGAAGCGTTCGAAGCGCATTGCCTGCGCGCGGCGTTGACCCGGCACAAGGGGGATGTGAAAGCAGTGCTCGAAGAGCTGCAACTGCCGCGCCGGACTTTTAATGAAAAGATGCAGCGGCATGGGTTGAGTCGGGAGATGTTCCTGACTGACAGCTGATTTTTGCAGTGTCCGGACTGGCCTCTTCGCGAGCAAGCCCGCTCCCACATTTGAACTGTGTACACCCATCCACTGTGGGAGCGAGCCTGCTCGCGAAGAGGCCGGAACAGGCAACACAAATC
Source organism: Pseudomonas oplopanacis (assembly GCF_057128725.1). NCBI lineage: Bacteria > Pseudomonadati > Pseudomonadota > Gammaproteobacteria > Pseudomonadales > Pseudomonadaceae > Pseudomonas > Pseudomonas oplopanacis. The sequence goes on from NZ_JBSKHV010000006.1 coordinate 188,414, forward strand.
CATGACCACATAAGCAATTTTCCGCTCACACCCAATCCAGAATAAGCGGATTTCCGCTCACCCAGCCGTCAAAACCCCTCTAAACCGCCCCTCTCCCCCCTTGGCACACCTCCTGCTATAGCCCCAGCAGGCTGCGTTTCAACGCGCTCCACAAAAACAATTAAATGAAGGATCCTTCAATGGATAACTCCAACGCCCTGCCCCTTGGGTCGGCTGCCGTGCCGGCTAAAGAAAGAACCACTGCCAGTCGCATCAAATCGATTTTCAGCGGCTCCGTCGGCAACATGGTCGAGTGGTACGACTGGTACGTCTACGCCGCCTTCTCCCTGTACTTCGCCAAGGCCTTTTTCCCCAAAGGCGACACCACCGCCCAACTGCTGAACACCGCCGCGATCTTCGCCGTGGGCTTCCTGATGCGCCCGATCGGTGGCTGGCTGATGGGCCTCTACGCCGACAAGGCCGGCCGCAAGAAAGCGCTGATGGCTTCGGTGTACCTGATGTGTTTCGGCTCGCTGCTGATCGCCCTGAGCCCGGGTTATGAAACCATTGGCATCGGCGCACCGATCCTGCTGATTTTCGCCCGTCTGCTGCAAGGCCTGTCAGTCGGTGGCGAGTACGGCACCTCGGCGACGTACCTCAGCGAGATGGCGACCAAGGATCGTCGCGGTTTCTACTCCAGCTTCCAGTACGTGACCCTGATCTCCGGCCAGCTCATCGCCCTGGCGGTGCTGATCGTGTTGCAGCAAGTGCTGACTACCGAAGAGCTGTACGCCTGGGGCTGGCGCATCCCGTTTGCCATCGGCGCACTGTGTGCCGTGGTCGCGCTGTACCTGCGTCGTGGCATGGAAGAAACCGAGTCCTTCACCAAGAAAGAAAAGGCCAAGGAAAGCGCAATGCGCACCTTGATGCGCCACCCCAAGGAACTGATGACCGTGGTCGGCCTGACCATGGGCGGCACCCTGGCGTTCTACACCTACACCACCTACATGCAGAAATACCTGGTGAACACGGTCGGCATGAGCATCTCCGACTCGACCACTATTTCCGCGGCGACGCTGTTCCTGTTCATGTGCCTGCAACCGATCATCGGCGGCCTGTCGGATAAAGTCGGTCGTCGGCCGATCCTGATTGCCTTCGGCATTCTGGGCACGCTGTTCACCGTGCCAATCCTGACCACCCTGCACACCGTTCAAACCTGGTGGGGCGCGTTCTTCCTGATCATGGCGGCGCTGATCATCGTCAGCGGCTACACCTCGATCAACGCGGTGGTGAAGGCCGAACTGTTCCCGACTGAGATTCGTGCACTGGGGGTTGGCTTGCCTTACGCCCTGACGGTGTCGATCTTCGGCGGTACGGCGGAATACATCGCGCTGTGGTTCAAGAGCATTGGCATGGAAACCGGGTATTACTGGTATGTGACGGCGTGTATTGCGGTGTCGTTGCTGGTGTACGTGACCATGAAAGACACCCGCAAGCATTCGCGGATCGAGACTGACTGATCGCTGGATTGAGGGTGGCTTTACTGGCCTCTTCCCGAGCAGGCTCGCTCCCACACTGACCGGGTTCTTTCATGAGAATGCGGTCAAATGTGGGAGCGAGCCTGCTCGCGAAGGCCGCGCCTCGGTTCTGTACACCCATTCATCACTTGATGAAAAATCTGTCACTCAAGGCAGCCAATCGATTAATCACCGGTTAATGCACTCCGCCGACCCTGAAGGTGTCTGACTCATCCACCTTTGGAGTGACCGTCATGAAAATCCGTCTGTTCCTGCTCCTGATGCTTTCCGTACTGGCCGCTAACACGTTCGCCGCCGATGGCTATGACAAAACCGGCTCGGCGTCCTACGAGCACGGCGCCAGCGCCTCCATCGAACGCACCCACTCTGACAGCTACGCCGCTGACGGCTTCGACAAAACCGGCACCGCCGAAGCGATCGGCTGATCACGCCAGCAAAACCCAACACAAAACCCTGTGGGAGCAAGCCTGCTCGCTCCCACATTGGAATCTCATTGCTGGAAATTATTGGCTCGGCCTTGCACCATGGTCATCTCACGAGAGCTCCTGGAATGAACCTCATGCCCGACGACATCCACTATTACGAACCCGCCAACGGCCACGGCCTGCCCCACGATCCGTTCAACGCCATCGTCGGCCCGCGCCCTATCGGCTGGATTTCCTCACAGGATGCCAACGGCCGCTTGAACCTGGCGCCGTACAGTTTCTTCAACGCGTTCAACTACATTCCGCCGATCATTGGTTTTTCCAGTATCGGGCGCAAAGACAGCCTGAATAACATCGAACAGACCGGCGAATTCGCCTGGAACCTCGCCACTCGCCCGTTGGCCGAGCAGATGAACCAGAGCTGTGCGATGGTCGGGCCAGAAGTGAATGAATTCGAGTTGTCCGGGTTAACCCCCGCCGCCTCGACAATCATTCAGGTGCCACGGGTCGCTGAAAGCCCGGTGTCCTTTGAGTGCAAGGTCACGCAGATCATCCAGTTGCAGCGCGCGGACGGGAATGTGGTGCCGAGCTGGCTGATTCTCGGCGAAGTGGTCGCCGTGCATATTGCCAAATGGCTGTTGCAGGATGGCGTCTACGACACCGCCGCGGCAGAACCGATTCTGCGCGGCGGCGGGCCAGCGGACTATTTTCAGCTGGGGCCAGAGGCGTTGTTCAAGATGTATCGCCCGGGGGCGAAGAGGTAACTCACCACAGCAGGTCGGTGTTTTCCTTGACGTCCTTGAGGCGGGTCAGCTCTTTGGCGGCGGCCAGATCGGCCTCGTTGGCTGTCTTGAAGATCTGGTCTTCGAGGACTTTGTGGAAACGCGGTGCGCCCGCACCACCCAGGGCTTTGACGGCGATGGCGGCGTGGTATCCACCCTCACCCGGTACTACTGCGGAAACGGCTTCGAAGTGTTCAAAGGCTTTACGTGCCATGTCGCGGATCCTGGCTGGTTGAGAATGCGCTCATTAAACCCTCAACCCGCCATTTTGTGTACCCACGACTGGGTTTGCCCCAGCGCCTGGGCAGCCGAGACTTCCTTGAAGGTGTGGAAATCCAGGCTGTTGACCACCAGGTCCTGCACCAACTCGGCAAACACTTCCATCGCCGGGGTGCTGAAGTACGCGGTCATGGCCTGCTGGTTGATCCAGAAACCGGACACCAGCCACAACTCGGCATCACACTGCGATTGTTGCAGGCTAAAGCTCAGGCAACCCGGTGCATTGCGCGTCGGCTCGATCAGGGCGCTCAGGCGCGCACCGAGTTCCACCGAACGCCCGGCGTGGGCACGGACAAAAGCCATATGACTGACGGGGATCTGCGTAGACATGTTCAACCCTCCCAGGTACTCGAGTGGCAGCCGTGGGACGGGCTGCGACAGGATCAAAGGTTAATCGCGCACCCGCCAGCACGGTTAGTCGATTCCTGCCGGCTTGTTGCACAATCCTGCGCGGGTCGCAAAAAACCCGTATCACCCGGCACAAGGCTTTCAGGTCAATGAAACAGGGCTTTCAAGCAAGTTTTGCGGGGGCTGCCCAATGCTAGAGGCGCCGTTAAATCACCCCGTGCAGAATCAGGCAAGGTTGAGGCAGGATGTGTCTACCGCTTCGTCTTGCACAAACATAAGCTGAGCCCATTACTCAAGCCCCTCCGAGGATGCCTTGCATGTCGTCACTCGATCATTTTCAAGCCCCGCTGGATGCCGAGATGGAGAAACAGCGCGCGGAACTGGCCGCTATCATCCGTCGCTATACAACGGATGATGGCAATTATGAGACCGCCGTCGGCTCACTGTTCATGGCCAAACACAGCAAGTCCCACGACTTCGCCCCGGTGCTCGCGCAACCGGCCTTGTGCATCATGGCGCAGGGGCGCAAAGAGGTGCGGCTGGCGGACGAATACTTCAATTACGACCCGCTGCATTACCTGGTGGTCTCGGTCTCGATGCCCCTGAGCGGACGGATCGTCAACGTCACCTCTGAAGAACCGATCCTCTCAGTGCGGCTGGACATCGACCCTGCGGAAATCACTGCGCTGATTGCCGATGCCGGACCTTTAGGTGTGCCGACCCGCCCCACCGGCCGTGGCCTGTATGTCGAGCGGGTCGACAGCGCCATGCTCGACGCTGTGCTGCGTCTGGCACGTTTGCTCGACACGCCAAAAGACATCGCCATGCTCGCGCCGCTGATTCGTCGGGAAATTCTTTATCGGTTGTTGCGCAGCCCGCAGGGGCATCGGTTGTATGAGATTGCGATCGCCAACAGCCAGAGCCACCGCATCAGCCAGGCGATCCAATGGCTGAACGGCAACTATGAGCAGCCGCTGCGGATTGATGATCTGGCGAAGGAAGTGAACCTGAGCGTGTCGACGTTGCATCACCGGTTCAAGGCGATGACGGCCATGAGTCCGTTGCAGTATCAGAAGCAGCTGCGGTTGCAGGAAGCGCGGCGGTTGATGCTGGCTGAGGGATTGGAGGCTTCAGCGGCGGGGTATCGGGTGGGGTATGAAAGCCCTTCGCAGTTCAGCCGCGAATACAGCCGGCTGTTTGGGGCGCCGCCGTTAAGGGATTTGGCGCGGTTGCGGTTGTCGGTTTGATCTGATTTTTGTGCTGGCCTTGCCGGCCCTTTCGCGAGCAGGCTCGCTCCCACAATGGACCGGTGTACACCAGAACCCTGTGGGAGCGAGCCTGCTCGCGATGGGGCCAGTCAGTCAGGCACCGAGTACGCGGCAAGCCTCAGCCGGCAACGTCACCGACACCGGGTTGCCAATGCTCAACCCAAACCCCTGGCACGGCGTGCTCAGCGCCGTAAACGACACCCCGGAACACTCCACGGTGGTTTCAATCGTCGCGCCGATATCACGCACGAACGTCACCGTGCCCAGCAAACGATTCCCCGCCGTTGCCTGCGGGTGCGACAGTTGCAGGTCTTCCGGGCGAATCAGCATCTTCACTTTCTCGCCGACCACAATGCTGCTGCAGATCGGCACTTCCAGTGCATCGCCACCCGGCAAACCGACCTTGCCATTGCCCAGCGCCGTGGCCGGGAAGATGTTGCCGGAACCGATAAAGTCGGCGACAAATTCGTTGGCCGGGTGGCGGTAGATCTCAATCGGCGTGCCGACTTGCTGCACACGGTGTTCACCCAATACCACGACGATATCGGCCATGGTCATCGCCTCACGCTGATCGTGGGTCACCATGATCGTGGTGATGTTCAGGCGCTGTTGCAGCTGACGGATTTCCACTTGCATCGATTCGCGCAGCTTGGCGTCCAGCGCTGACAGCGGCTCATCCAGCAGCAGAATTTTTGGTCGCGAAGCAATCGCCCGGGCAATCGCCACGCGCTGACGCTGACCGCCGGAGAGTTTGGCCACCGGGCGATCAATCATTTCCTGCAGCTGGATCAGCTCCAGCAACTCCACCACCCGCGCCTGCTGATCAGCCTTGCTGACGCCACGCAGTTTCAGCGGATAAGCGATGTTCTCCCCCACGGTCATGTGCGGGAACAAGGCCAGTGATTGAAAGACCATGCCGAAATTGCGCTGATGCGCCGGGGTGTGGCCGATGTCCTCACCGTCCAGGCGAATCTCGCCGCCGGTCAGGGTTTCGAGGCCGGCGATCATCCGCAGCAACGTGGTTTTACCGCAGCCCGACGGGCCGAGAAAACACACCAGTTTGCCCTCGGGCAAATGCAGGTTTACATCCTTTACCGCGCAGGCCGAGCCGTAGTGTTTCTCGACGTTTTCCAGAATCAGACCAGACATGTGAATCACCTCAAGAATCAGAACGAAACGCCACCTTCACCGACCAGTTTTTCGAGCGCCCAAATCAGGACAAAGTCGATCAACACAATCAGCACGGCAAACGAGAAAACGGTAGGGTCGAGCGAAGACACGGTGCGGCTGTACATCCAGATCGGCACGGTCATGACGTCGATGGTGTAGAGGAAGTAGGTCACGGTGAATTCGTTGAACGAGACGATGAACGCCAGCAGCGCACCCGCCAGAATCCCCGATTTCATCAACGGCACCACCACATCGACAATCGCCCGGGTCGGCGAAGCACCGAGCATTTGCGCGGCCTCCTCGACTTCGCTACCGATGGACAGCATCGCCGCGGTGCAGTTTTTCACCACGAACGGCAACGCCAGGATCACGTGGGCAATCACCAGTCGCGAGGTGGTCATCTGGAACGGCAGGCTGTCGAACACCAGCAGCAACGCGAGGCCCAACACCACCATCGGAAACACCAACGGCAGCGACATCAGTTGCAACGCCACGGCTTTGCCACGGAACTCGCAACGGGTCAGCGCGTAAGACGCCGGCACCGCGATGATCGTGGCGAAAACCATGGTCAGGCACGCGACCATCAGGCTGGTGGTCATGGCCTTGCCCAGGCTCAGCACGTCGTTGCCGTCCGGCGAGACGAAGGTGTGCCAGGCCGCCTTATACCATTGCAGGCTGTAGCTGCTCGGCGGAAAGTCGAGGTTCGACGAACCGCTGAACGACATCACGATCATGGTCAGGATCGGCAACACCGCCAGCAGCAGGATGAAGCCCGAGAGGATGCCGGCGAACTTGCCGGTTTCGCCCGGCAGCAGCCCATAACGTTTCTTGGTCAGGGTACTCATTGCGAAGCCTCCAGCATGCGCCGACGGCGGCCAGTGATGTATTCGGACAAGGTCATGATCGCGAGCGTGGTGACAATCAGCACCACACCGGCAGCGGACGCGGCGGGCCAGTTCATCAGCGGGGCGATCTGGTCATGGACCATCACCGCCAGCATCGGCACGCGTCGACCACCGAGCAGCAACGGCACCACGAAGCTGCTGGCGTTGTAGGCGAACACCAACGTCGCGCCGGTGATGATCCCGGGCATGCTCATCGGCAACACCACCTGGCGGAACACCTGGAAGCGACTGGCGCCCAGGGTCGCGGCGGCTTCTTCGTAAGTACGGGCGACGCCGCGCATGGCGCTGGCGATTGGCAACACAGCGAGCGGGAACGCGGTTTGCACCAGGCCCATCAAGACGCCGTTCTGGTTGTAGAGCAGCATGATCGGGCGCTTGATCAGACCAAGGCCCATCAGCGCCTGATTGAGCATGCCGCCCGGGCCGAGGATTACCAGCCAGCCGTAGCTTTGCAGCAGCAGGTTGACCAGCAACGGCAACAGCACCGCGGCAAGGAACACCCGGCGCACGAACGGTGAGGTCAGGCGCGACATGGTGTAAGCCACCGGGATCGCCAGGACTACGGCGATCACTGCGCTGATCAGTGCCAGACGCAGGGTCAGCAGCAAGGATTTGAGGTAATACGGTTCGAGCAATTGGGCGTAACTGGCCAGGCTGAACCCGGTCCATTCCGCGCCTTTGGTGCCCACGCTCATGCGCAGGACCAGCAGGCTGGCGGCGATCAGCACACCCAGAAACAGCATCGACGGCGACAGGAAAAACCAGGCGCGGGTCGTCGGCGAAACACCCCGGCGGGCACGCACGGGGGCGACACTTACCGGATGAGTCAGAGGTTGGTGTTCCATAGCAAGGGTCTCGTCAATGGAAAGCAGCTGACAAACACAGTCCTTGAACCACCCTGCTCCCCTTGTGGGAGCGAGCCTGCTCGCGAAAGCGGTGTGTCAGTCACATCGATGCTGGATGTGCCGACGCATTCGCGAGCAGGCTCGCTCCCACAGGGGGGGGCAGTGTTCTAAAGACTTTTGGTTGTCACTCAATCAGGAAGAAAAGATTTCCGTGTAGCGACGAATCCATTGGTCATGCACCGTGGCCAGGAAGGCGTTGTCGTGCATGATCGCCTTCTCGGCAATCTGCTCTGGCGTGAGGATGAACGGGCTCTTGCGCGCTTCGGCGGAGATGATCGCCTTGGCGTTGACCGGGCCGTTGTAGATGTCTTCAGCCATCTTGCCCTGCACCAGCGGGTCCAGAGAGTGGTTGATGAAGGCGTACGCCATGTCGGTGTCGCCCGGACGGTTCTTCGGCATGACCGATTGCATCAAGTCGGTGTAGAAACCTTCCTTCATGCCAAAGGTTGCGCTCAGGCCGTAGGCCGGGTCGCGGATCTGTTTCGGGAAGAATGCCGGCGCGTACAGGCCGCCCATGTCCAGGGAACCGGTGCGGAACAACTCGGCGATCTGGTTCGGGTTTTCACCCAGGGTGACCACGCGGTCTTTCAGCTCGGCGAGTTTCTTGAAGCCCGGCTCAATGTTGTGTTCGTCACCACCGGCCAGTTTGGCGGCGATGATGATCAGGTCCATGGCCTCGGTCCAGTTCGGCGGCGGCAGGAAGATGTTCGGTGCCAGCTCCGGGTCCCAGAGGGCAGCATAGCTAGTCGGCGCTTCTTTCTGGGTGCGGGTGCTGTAGACGAGGCTGTTGCACCAGAGCAGGTAACCGATCCCGTGGCCATTGGCGCCGGTGCGGTATTTTTCCGGTACGTCGACCAGGTTCGGGATGCGGTTGAGGTCGGGTTTTTCCAGCAGGTTGGCGGCGGCCAGACCTTCGGCGCCGACGCCGGCCAGGGTGATGATGTCGTACTGCGGACGATCACCGCCGGCCTTGAGTTTGGCGACCATTTCCGAGGTACTGCCGGTGCGGTCGGCGATGACTTTGCAGCTGTACTTGTCTTCGAAGGTCGCGGCGATGTTGCGCAGGGCTGCCAGGCCAGTGTCATCGGACCAGGTCAGCAAACGCAGGGTCTTGCCGGCAAAGCGTGTGTCGCTGGCATTGGCCTTGATGAACGGCATGCTCATGGCGGCCGCAGCTACCGAGGCTACGCCCACGGTCTTGATGAATTGACGTCTGTTCAGATCATGTTCGCCCATTACGGACTCCCTTTGTTTTTGTAGGTATAAGGCAGGTCGAAACTGTTGCATCCGCGCGACCGGACCAGCATTGGCCCCCGTATTTTCGGGGGTTTGGCTGAGCCAGCAAGTTCATCCTGAGGTCGTGTAAAACACCTGACTATCGATAAAAACTCATCGAAGCCATGACGCCAGCGCATGCCTCCTTTCGAGGCATGCGCTCACCTTTTTCGTGCCCTCAGACGGCCCGAATCACGTGTTTGATTTCCTGGAACGCCTGCAAGCCCCAAGGCCCTAACTCGCGGCCGATGCTGCTTTGCTTGTAGCCGCCCCACGCGGTTTGCGGAAAGATCACCTGCGGCGCGTTGATCCACACAAGGCCCGCCTGCAAGGCGTTGGCGACCCGATCAGCGGCCTCGGCATTGCGCGTGACCACGCTGGCCACCAGGCCGAACTGGCTGTCGTTGGCCAAGGCAATCGCCTCGGCTTCGGTGGCAAAACTGCGCACGCAGATCACCGGGCCAAAAATCTCTTCACACCACAGCGCACTGTCGAGGGGCACTTCGGTGAAGATTGTCGGCTGCAAAAAATAACCGCGCGGCAGGTCGGCCGGACGATTGCCGCCACAGATCAGCTTGGCGCCGGCACTCAAACCACGATCGATGTGGCCCAGTACACGCTGGTATTGCGCCTGATTGACCAGTGCGCCCATCTCCACCGCCGGGTCGAACGGGTCGGCCACGCGAATGGCTTCGGCCCGCGCCTTCAGGCGCAACAGGAATTCATCCGCCAGTTCATCGGCAACCAGCACACGGCTGGTGGCGGAACACATTTGCCCGGCGTTGAAGAAACCACCGCCACAGGCCACTTCCACTGCCAAGTCGAGGTCGGCATCGGCCAGCACCAGCAGTGACGATTTACCGCCCAGCTCCAGGCTCACGCCTTTGACGGTTTCCGCCGCGCGTTGCATGACCTGCACGCCCACCGCGTTGCTGCCGGTGAAGGAGATCTTGGCGATGCGCGGATCCGCCGACAGCGGCGCGCCAACGGCCAGACCGGTGCCGCACACCAGGTTGAAGACGCCGGCCGGCAAACCGGCGTCAGCGATGATCGACGCCAGCTCCAGTTCCGGCAGCGGGGTCACTTCAGAAGGCTTCAGCACCACGCAGCAACCGGCAGCCAGGGCCGGGGCGAGTTTCCACGCGGTGGTGACCATCGGGAAATTCCACGGCACGATCAGGCCGACCACACCGGCCGGTTCGCGGCGCAGGCGCGCACTGAAATCATCGCTCGGCAATTCAACGGTGCTGTCTTGTTTCGCATCGAGGCCTTCGGCCAGACCGGCGTAATACTCGAATGTAGCGATCACGTCATCGACATCGATGGCCGCTTCGAACAGCGGCTTGCCGTTGTTGCTCGACTGCAAATGCATCAACTGTTCGCGACCGGCCTGCACGCCCACGGCGATTTTGCGCAGGATCGCGCCGCGCTCGGCACCGCTGGTTTTCGACCAGTCGGCAAACGCAGCGGTCGCCGCGCTCACCGCGTGATCGACAGACTGTGTATCGCCGCCATTGACGGTGGTCAACAAGGCTTCGGTCGCCGGGTTGATCACGCGCAAGTGTTCGTTGCCGGCCGACCATTGGCCGTTGATGAACAGACCGTCGAGGGTGGTTGGAAAACTCATTTCGACACCGCCTTCATCCACTGGGTCTGATCGATTTCAATCAGGGACGGGCCTTGGCGATCCGCCGCAGCACGCAGTGCGGTGCGCAGTTGCTCGACGCCGCTGATGGCTTCCGCCGCGCAGCCCAAGGCCTTGGCCACGCCGATGAAGTCCGGGGTGTAGATGTCCACGCCGACTGGCTCGATGGCGCGGTTGACCATGTATTTCTTGATCTCTTCGTAGCCCTGGTTATTCCACAGCAGCACGATCACCGGGGTGCGCGCTTCAACGGCGCTGGCCAGTTCCGGCAGGGTGAATTGCAGGCCGCCGTCACCGATCAGGCACACCACCGGAGGACGCGAACCGCCCTCGACGCTGCCACCGAGCCAGGCGCCAATCGCTGCCGGCAAGGCGTAACCCAAGGTGCCGTAACCGGTGGACGAGTTGAACCAGCGACGCGGGCGCTCGGGGTTGAAGGTCAGGTTGCCGGTGTAGACAGGTTGGGTCGAATCGCCGACAAACACCGCGTCTGGCAGCTCGTGCAGAACGGTCTCGAGGAAGCGCGTTTGCGCCAGTGTCGGGGCATCCCAGCCCTCGTTCAGTTCTTCACGCAAACGAGCGGCACGCACCTGGCCCCAATCGTTGCGGCGCTCGGCCAGGGACTTGTGGGACAGCGCGCTGAGCAAGGCCTGGGCGGCATTGCGCGAGTCGGACACCAGCGCCACGTGCGGCGGGTAGTTGCGCACGGTCTGGTCCGGGTCGATGTCCACGCGCAACAGTTGGCCCGGAATTTCGAAACCACCGGCGAAGGTGACGTCGTAATCGGTCTCGGCCAGCTCGGTGCCGATCGCCAATACCACGTCGGCTTCGGCCACCAGAGCGCGGGTCGCGACCAGGCTTTGGGTCGAGCCGATCAGCAGCGGGTGATTGGATTCGAGCATGCCTTTGGCGTTGATGGTCAGGGCCACCGGCGCATCAAGCAATTCAGCGAGTTCAGTCAATTCGGCAGCGGCATCGATGGCACCGCCACCGGCGAGAATCAGCGGACGCTTGGCGCCGGCCAGCAACTCGGTCATACGCGAAACGGCGGATGGCGATGCACCGGCGCGGTCGATGTTCACCGGTACGCTGGTCAGCAGGTCATCGGCTTCTTCAACCAGTACGTCCAACGGAATTTCGATGTGCACCGGACGCGGACGGCCGGCCTGGAACAGCGCAAAGGCACGGGCCAGCACGCCCGGCAATTCGGCGGCCGACATCAAGGTGTGGGAGAACGCCGCGACACCGGCGACCAATGCGCCCTGGTTCGGCAGTTCATGCAGCTTGCCGCGACCGCCGCCCAACTGGCTGCGCGATTGCACGCTGGAGATCACCAGCATCGGGATCGAATCGGCGTAAGCCTGACCCATCGCCGTGGTGATGTTGGTCATGCCTGGGCCGGTGATGATGAAGCACACACCCGGTTTGCCGCTGGTGCGTGCATAACCGTCGGCCATGAAACCGGCGCCCTGTTCGTGACGCGGAGTGACGTGGTTGATGCTCGAACGGGCCAGCCCGCGATACAGCTCCACGGTATGAACCCCGGGAATGCCGAACACCTGCTCAACCCCGTAATCTTCGAGTAACTTGACCAATACTTCGCCGCACGTCGCCATTGTGTTTTGCCCTTCTTGTTCGTTTGAGACGCCGGGCCTGCGCAGTGTTTATGATGAGTGGGCAGGTCCAGGGATGGCCTCATTGGAACGGGCGACACGTAGCCGCAACAATGGATAAAAAGTCATACTAGCCATGTCCTCACGTCATACCTTGGATCCCAATGAAACGACTGCCTCCCCTGCCGGCGCTGCACACTTTTCTGATTACCGCGCAGTGCTGCAACTTCACCCGGGCCGCCGAACAGCTGCACATCACCCAAGGCGCGGTGAGCCGGCAGATCGCCGGGCTGGAAGATCACCTCGGTTATGAGCTGTTCATCCGCCAGGCGCGCGGCCTCGACCTGACGGCCGAAGGACGCGAGTGGCTGCCACGGGTGCAGCAGATTTTCGGCTTGATCGATGAGGCCGTGGAGCAGATCGGCGAGAAGCGCGAAACCTTGCAACTCAAGGCGCCCACCTGCGTGATGCGCTGGCTGTTGCCGCGTCTTTTGCAGTGGCAACGGGAGCGTCCGGACGTGCCGGTGGAACTGACCACTACGATCAAGCACGGTGTGGATTTTCACCGTGAGCAGTTCGATGCGGCAGTGATGTACGGCGTGCCACCGGACAGCACGTTGGCGTCGCAACGCCTGTTCGAAGAAATATTGACGCCGGTCTGTTCCAAACCGCTGCTTGAAGGCCCGGTGCCGTTGCAGACCCCGGAAGACCTTCAGCGGCACATGCTGCTGCACCCCACCCGTGATGAGCGGGACTGGAAAGCCTGGCTGGCCACGGCCAATGTTCACTTGAGCAATGTCGGCAAGGGCCAGCATTTCGAAACGCTGGATTTGGCAATGTCGATGGCGTCACAGGGGACGGGGGTGGCGATTGGCGACTGGTCGTTGATTGGCGATGACTTGAGCGCCGGACGGCTGGTCATGCCGTTTGAATTGAAGGTGAAGACCGGGCTGGCGTATTACCTGGTTTTGCCGCACAAGCCGGCACCTTCGCCGAAGTTGCAGGAATTGTTGGGGTGGCTGGTAGAGCAGGCTCAAGCGCGCTAAACCCCTAAAATCTTGATGCGGTCCCCTGTGGGAGCGATCTGTGGCGAGGGAGCAAGCCCCCTCGCCACAGCTCGCTCCCACAAGGGTTCAGTGCGTCAGTAGCCTACTGCGAACCGCTGGTGGGAGTGCTTCGGCACTTCCACTTCATCGATCAGCGCAATCGCATAATCGGCAAACGTGATCCAACTGCGCCCTTCTCGGCTCACCAGCAAATCGTCCTGGCCGATCCGGAACACACCCGTGCGTTCACCTTCGACAAACTCCGCCGACGGTGACAGGAAGGTCCAGTCCAGGTCCTTTTCCTGACGCAGGTTCTCAAGGAACACAGCACCGGCACCCGCCTCGGCTTTGTACGCTTCGGGAAAGCCCTCGCTGTCGATGACGCGGGTTCCATCCGGCAACAACAAAGAGCCGGCGCCGCCGACCACCAGCAGGCGTTTCACCCCGGCCTTTTTCACCGGCCCGATCACGGCAGCGGCGGGCAGCGTCGAGAAATGCGCGGCGCTGATGACCACGTCATGACCCGCCACAGCGGCTTGCAACGCTTCGCCATCAAGGGCATCGACATTCTTGCTGACCACACCGGCACGCTGGCCGATCTTCGACGTGTCGCGGGCAATGGCGGTGACGCTGTGACCACGACGCAGGGCTTCTTCCAGCAATTGGCTGCCGGCGCGGCCAGTGGCCCCGATGATTGCGATTTTGCTCATGTCGTTCTCCAGTTGGATACAGCTGTGGTGCGCTGATTGTTTGACCAGTGAAACTTTTGTGGCGAGGGAGCTTGCTCCCTCGCCACAGGCATCCGTTATCCCGCTACCTCATTCACCCCACTTCATTTCGCCCTTGGCGACTTTGGCGCTCAGCTCCAGCGAGCTTTCTTCGCCCAGTGTCGGGAAGCGTTTTTTCATCGCGGCGATCAGTGCGGTGGAATCCTTGGCCTTGGCGGTCTCTTCGTCGAACGCCTTGATGTAATCCGCGGTGAACCGCACAGCCGGCAACGAGCGGGCGCTGTCACCGAGGTAATGACCCGGCACGATCATGTTCGGTTTCAAGGTTTCGATGGAGTGCAGCGTAGTCAACCAATCGGCGTGGGACTGCGGGGTTTGCGTGTCGGCCATCCAGACGTGAATGTTTTCTGCCACGACCACCCCACCGACGACCGCTTTGATCGACGGAATCCAGACGAAGGTGCGATCCGGCTGTTTGCCGTCCAGTCCCACCACCTGCAATTTCTGACCTTCCAGTATCAGGCTGTCGCCCTTGAGCACCTGCGGCACGATGGTTTTCGCCGGCACGTCCGCGCCCATTTTCGGGCCCCAGAACGCCAGTTTGCCGTCGACGGTGTGCTTGATGTGGTCCACGGTCGGCTGCGAGGCCAGCACTTTGGCGTTGGGGAACGCGGCAGTCAGGGTGTCGAGGCCGAAGTAGTAATCCGGGTCGCCGTGGCTGATGTAGATAGTGGTCAGTTGCTTGCCGCTGGCGCGGATTTTCTCGACCACTTGTTCGGCCTGGGATTTGCCGAACTGCGCGTCCACCAGAATCGCTTCTTTCTCACCGCTGACCAGCACCGACGTCACCGGGAAAATCGCCTTGTCGCCGGGGTTGTAGACATCCAGGGTCAAGGTCGAGGCCGCCGCTGCATGGGCCGCGAAACCGAGGGCGGCGCTGGCCAGCAAAATACGCTTGAGGGTGGTGAAACCGATCATCTGTTGCTCCGTAATCCGAATGCCGTGCTTGGCGATGGGAGGGAGCTTAGTTGCATGAGTCAGTACAAAAAATGCGATGCTTGAACATAGTTTGTTTCTGAAAGCGGGCAAATCATGGATCGTCTTCAAGCAATGCGCGTATTCGTCACGGTCGTCGACCTCGGCAGCCAGTCGGCCGCCGCCGATCATCTGGACCTGTCACGGCCGGTGGTTTCACGCTATCTGGCGGAACTGGAGGACTGGGTCGGCGCCCGGCTGATGCACCGCACGACCCGCAAATTGAGCCTGACCGCTGCCGGCACCGAGATGCTGCCCCGCTGTCGGCAGATGCTCGAGTTGTCCAACGACATGCAAGCCGCCGTCAGCGAGCCGGACGATGCACCGCGTGGGTTGCTGCGCATCAGCGTCAGCACTTCGTTTGGCCAGGCACAACTGGCGGACGCCATGGCGGCCTACGTCAAACGTTACCCCGGCGTCAGCATTGATCTGCAAATGCTCGACCGCACCGTGAACCTGGTGGATGAACGCATCGATCTGGCGATCCGCACCAGCAACGACCTGGACCCGAACCTGATCGCCCGACGGCTGACGGTGTGTCGCTCGGTAATCTGCGCCTCCCCTGCCTACCTGCGCGAACATCCGGTGCCGCAGCGGGTGGAGGACCTGAGCCAGCACAATTGCCTGACCCACTCCTACTTCGGCAAAAGCCTTTGGCATTTCGAGGAGGACGGCGAACCGGTCTCGGTGCCGGTACAGGGCAATATCAGCGCCAACGAAGCCAGCACCTTGCTGCGCGCAACCATCGCCGGCGCGGGGGTGGCGATGCTGCCGAGTTATCAGGCGGGTGTGCATATCCACAGCGGCGAACTGATCCGCCTGCTACCCCAGGCCGAACCCCGGCAGATGAACATCTACGCGGTGTATGCGTCACGCAAACACATGCCGGCCGCGCTGCGCAGCGTGCTGGATTTCCTTGTTTTAAGGTTCCCGGAAGAACCGGAGTGGGATATCGGCCTGTAACTCGCCGCAACACCGCTCCCACAGTGGGACCATCAGTGTTCTGAATATCGGGGTAGATACGATGCCGCTTTAGTGGCAACTCACCGGCGCTGACCTATGCTCAAAGTAATACCCAAGGGTATTTCGTTCAGAGGTCCACGCCATGAACATCAAAACAAGAAGATACCTCACCATTTTCATCACCTGCGCGGTGACGCTGGCGCTGTATGGCACCGCGGCCTGGCGGGTCGAGCAGGCACGGCAACTGCCCCGTGAGTTTGCGAGCTGTAACTTCGAACGCTGCATCCCCCACAACGCGACCCTCAACGCCCTGCGTTGACGAAGGGGATCAGGCCTCGCTGTCCTGATCGGCCTTCAAGCGGTCGCGAAACGCCTTGGGCGAAATCCCCACGCGACGCCGGAACAGGCGCGTGAAGTTGGTCGGATCGGAAAAACCCAACACGTCGGACATTTCGTAAATGGTCATGCTGGTGTAGGTCAGCAACCGCTTGGCCTCCAGCAATTGCCGTTCGTGCATGATCTGCAACGCCGGCTGTCCCGCCAGTTCACGGCACGTGCCGTTGAGGTGGGACACGGAAATCCCCAGCCGATGCGCCAGGTCTTCGACCTTGACGTGCTGGCGGTAAGTCTCTTCCACCAGCTGGATAAACCCGTTGAGGTATTCCCGGGCACGCTGCGGACGCTGGCTGGCGCTGCGACGTGAAATCACCTGCCGACTGACCCAGACCATGATCACGCTGACCAGTGAATGCATGAGCATTTCACGCGCCGGTTGGTGACCGGTGTACTCGTCTTGCAGCGCTGAAAACAGGCTGTTGAGGTAGTCGCCGTCCTTGCCCGCCGGGTAGCTTTCGGCCTGGGCCAGGGCATTCACCGAGTTACCCAGTTGCGCTTGCAGATGGGCGATCAGCGGCGCGGCGAGGGTCAAGACGAACCCTTCAACGTCTTCGGAGAATCGATAACCGTGCACCGACAACGGCGGCAGGATCAGCACGGTCGGCTCGGTCAGTTGCGTGCGTTTACCTTCGATCTCAAGCTCTGCCTGACCTTTGAAGACGAAGAGTAACTGGCACAAATCGGCGTGACGGTGGGGTTTGATTTCCCATTGGTGTTCGCGGCTGCGTTTGGAAATGGTTTCGCAGTGCAGCAAGTCGGGGGTCGGCCAATCCAGGCTTTCACCGTAGAGCTTGAACACTGGAATCGAAGGCAGGTCAGGCTTGTTCATCACTTCAATCCAGGCCTCGGGGGGTTACGGGCGATAATCGCACCGATTGGCAGAAAGAACAGGTATCGGCTCAGTTTTCACCTTCAATTGACAGACTCGCAAGGGAAAAATGCAAGCACTCGATCCATAAAAATAATTCACCGACCATGGTCGCGTGGAGCTTGCGAGTCCTAACAACAATGAAAACGCTGAAAACTCAAATCGCCATCATTGGCGCCGGTCCTGCCGGTTTACTGCTCGGCCAATTGCTGCACAACGCCGGCATCGACACCCTCATTCTTGAACGCCAGAGCCCGGATTATGTGCTCGGGCGAATCCGTGCCGGGGTCCTTGAACAAGGCATGGTAGAGCTGTTGCGTCAGGCCGGCGTAGGTCAGCGCATGGACGCCGAAGGCCTCGTGCACACCGGCTTCGAACTGGCACTCGATGGCCGTCAGGTGCACATCGATCTGCAGGCATTGACCGGTGGCAAAACCGTGATGGTGTATGGCCAGACCGAAGTCACCCGCGACCTGATGGCCGCTCGTCGGGAGGCCGGCGCGCAGACGATTTACGACGCCGTCAACGTCATGCCGCACGGGATGAAAAGCGCAGAACCTTTCGTCACCTTTGAAAAGGACGGCGAGACGTATCGCCTCGACTGCGACTACATCGCCGGGTGCGACGGTTTCCACGGTGTGGCGCGCCAATCGATCCCCGAAGACTGCCTCAAGGTATTCGAGCGGGTCTATCCGTTTGGCTGGCTCGGCATCCTCGCCGACACGCCGCCGGTGCACGAAGAGCTGGTGTACGCCCGCCACGAGCGCGGCTTTGCCCTGTGCAGCATGCGCTCAGCGACCCGTACGCGGTATTACCTTCAGGTGCCGGCCGAGGACCAGGTGCAGGACTGGTCGGATCAGCGTTTCTGGGATGAGCTGAAATTGCGCCTGCCGCCAGCGTTGGCAGCGTCGTTGGTCACCGGCCCGTCCATCGAAAAAAGCATCGCGCCGTTGCGCAGTTTTGTCGTTGAACCGATGCAGTTCGGGCGGATGTTCCTGGTCGGCGATGCCGCGCACATCGTCCCGCCCACCGGCGCCAAGGGCCTGAACCTGGCCGCCAGTGACGTCAGCACGTTGTTCAACATTCTGGTGAAGGTCTATCAGGAAGGACGCGTGGATTTGCTGGAGAAGTACTCCGAAATCTGCCTGCGCCGCGTGTGGAAAGCCGAGCGGTTTTCCTGGTGGATGACGTCGATGCTGCACCGCTTCGACGACCATGACGCCTTCAGTCAGCGCATCAGCGAGTCGGAGCTGGATTACTTTGTCGGCTCCGAAGCCGGTCGAAAAACCATTGCAGAAAATTACGTCGGGCTTCCGTACGAGGCTATCGAATAGCTTGCTATCGACTTACACTGGCGAGCATCCCCGCTCGCCTCGCTCCCGGCGGGTCCATTACTGCCCGCAGGTTCTACCGTGACCAATCTCAACCAGCCTGACACGCCCAAACCGGCCATTCGCAGCGTGCTGATCGCCCTGATGTTGGCGATCTTTCTCGGCGCGCTGGACCAGACCATTGTCGCCGTCTCGATGCCGGCGATTTCCGCCCAGTTCAAGGACGTCAGCCTGTTGGCCTGGGTGATTTCCGGGTACATGGTGGCGATGACGGTGGCGGTGCCGATCTACGGCAAGCTCGGCGATTTGTATGGCCGGCGCAAGCTGATGCTGTTCGGCATGGGCTTGTTCACCCTCGCCTCGTTGTTCTGCGGCATGGCCCAGAGCATGGAGCAATTGGTGCTGGCGCGGATCATTCAGGGCATCGGTGCCGGCGGGATGATTTCGGTCAGCCAGGCGATCATCGGTGACATCGTCCCGCCCCGGGAACGCGGTCGTTATCAGGGTTACTTCAGCAGCATGTACGCCGTGGCCAGCGTCGCCGGGCCAGTGCTTGGCGGTTACATGACCGAGTATTTGTCGTGGCGCTGGGTGTTCCTGATCAATCTGCCGCTGGGCCTCGGTGCCTGGCTGGTGGCCAATCGCACGCTGGTGGGCCTGCCGGTGCCGCAACGCAAACCGGTGATCGACTACCTTGGCACGTTGCTGATGATCATCGGCTTGACCACGTTGTTGCTGGGCATCACCCAGGTCGGTCAGGGTCACTCGTGGCGCAGCGCTGAAGTGCTGGGACTGTTTGCCGGTGCGGTGGTGATACTTGGGTTGTTCGTCTGGCATGAACGTCGCGCGCGGGAGCCATTACTGCCGATGCATCTGTTCGCCAACCGCAACGCGATTTTCTGCTGGTGCACGATTTTCTTCACCAGTTTCCAGGCGATCTCGCTGATCGTACTGATGCCGCTGCGCTTCCAGAGCGTCACCGGCGCCGGGGCCGACAGCGCCGCGCTGCACTTGTTGCCGCTGGCGATGGGGTTGCCGATTGGCGCCTACTTTGCCGGACGCCAGACCTCGGTGACCGGGCGCTACAAACCGATGATCCTGACCGGCGCGGCGCTGATGCCGATGGCGATTCTGGGCATGGCGTTCAGCCCGCCCCAGGCGTTTGTGCTGAGCAGTCTGTTCATGTTGCTGTGCGGGATCGCCAGCGGCATGCAATTCCCGACGTCATTGGTCGGCACGCAGAACTCGGTGGAACAGCGCGACATCGGCGTCGCCACCAGCACCACCAACCTGTTCCGCTCGCTGGGCGGTGCGGTGGGGGTGGCGTTGATGTCGGCGCTGTTGCTGGCGTTGTTGCAGGATTCGAGCTTTGCGCACATTGCCGGTTCGTCGCTGATTGTCGAGGGCAGTTCGGGGAATGTCTTGCTTGACGGTTTGAACGCTGCGCCGGGCGATGCGCAAAACGCCTTGCGTGCGGAGTTGTTGCTGACGTTCAGGCATTTGCTGATGGTGAGCGCGGCGGTGTCGTTGCTGGGGCTGGCGGCGGCGGTGGCGATGCCGAATATGTTGTTGCGGGGGCGGGAAGACAAGGTTCGGTAGTTGGACCGAGTCGTGGCCTTCGCGAGCAGGCTCGCTCCCACAGGGGATCTCTGGCGTACACAACATTTGTAATCACTGGAGATCTACTGTGGGAGCGAGCCTGCTCGCGAAGGGGCCGTTACAGGCGCCGAAGGTTCAAGGGCTGTAATACCCGACAGCCACCAGAAAATGCCCAACTTTTTTCAGGTAGGCATGCTTGTCCTCAACCTTGCTGGTCACCGGGTTTTTCCAGCGGTATTCGTATTCGCCATAATCCTGCTTGGCCATCAATGCCAGGATCGGCTCGCCCACCGGTTTGCCCTCCGGGTCCTTGATCTTGCCGAAGTCGGTGTTGATCAGCCGCAGGTTGGTGCCGTGGGCCACGTAGCGCTGGGTGTCCAGGTCGACGACAAACACGTACAGGTCATCCTGCAGGTAACCGCCCTTGAGGGAATTGATCGCGGTCAGTGTGCCCTTCTCGTCCTTGGCCAGATCGGTCGCGGCTTTGTTCAGCAGCGCCATCGCCTGTTCCGCCGAGGCCCGTGGCAGGTAGTAACCGACCGCCAGAATCCGCTGGCCGACGCGTTGATAGAACACATGCTTGCGCTCGACCTTGCCGTCGGACCAGTTCTGCCAGCGGTATTCCGCCTGCTGGATGCCATTGCCCTCCGGCACTTTCAAGGCGTCCTTGAAAGCTTTCTGCAAGTCCGGCCCAAGGGTCTCGGTGACGTCCCGCCCGATCAACGCCGCCGACGGCCCGCCGCTGGCGAGCATCACGCCCTTGGTATCGACCACGAAAACGTAGCGGTCCTTGTCGACAAACTCGCCCTGACGGCTGAACGCCGCGAAGGCCTTGTCGCCGTTGTCGTGGTAGTAAGCCAGGGCTTTTTCCAGCAAGGCTTTGGCGGCCTGGCTGTCATCCTTTTCCGCCGTGGCGGCGTGAACCTGCCCCAGGCACAGCAACAGCATCCCGCCCAATAAGGCCAGTTTGTGCAGAACCCCCATAGCGCATCCCTCGTTCTTGTCGGTGTTTCAAGAGCGTAGACGGCAATGGGAGATGTACGAGTATTCACCACACCACCACACAGAATCCTGTGGCAAATGGTGTTTGTGTGGCGAGGGGGCTTGTCGGAACGCCGCATCGCCCCGTTCGGCTGCGCAGCAGTCGTAAACGAGGCACCGCGATTTAACTGAAGAGTTGCGGTGGATGGTTTTGGGGTGGCTTCGCCACCCAACGGGGGCAAGCCCCCTCGCCACAGGCAAGCTCCCTCGCCACAGGTATGCCGCAACCTCCAGGCTATTGCCCCCGGGCGCGCAGTTGCTGCTGCAGGTTCTGGATCTGCGCCTGCAGGGTGTTGATGTTGCGCGTGACCTGGCCGCGGAACGCGTCGAACTCGGCGGTATTGGTGGGGTTCTGGGCTGCGGCCGGGCGGTTGTCCTGCTCGCTTTTGAGCACGATCATGTCTTGTTCCAGACGCTCGATCGCGGCGCTTGGATTGCCTTGTTTTTTCAGCGCGACGATATCGGCGCCGAGGCTCTTGAGCTGTGCGTCGAATTTGCTGCTGTCGTCCGGCGCGCTTTTCAGGGCGGTCAACTCGGTGCTCAAGGCTTTAAGCTGCGCCTGCAACTGAGTATTGGCCGTCTGATGCTCGGTGCTCTGGGCGGCAAGTTGCGCCAGACGCTTGTCCAGATCGCTGGTTTGCGCGGTCATCTGCGCCAGGCGCTTGTCCAGATCGGTGGTCTGACCGACGACACCCTGCTGCTGTTTGCTCTGGTCCAGCAGTTTGGATTCCAGGTCCTTGATTTGCAGTTTCAGTGCTTCGCTGTCGCTGGTGACGTTGGTCTGGCTGGCGACGACCTTGCCGGAAATATCCTGCAAGCGCCCCGCCGCTTCCTCACTGATGCGCGCGAAACTTTCCTGGGTGGCGACCAGTTGTTGCTCCATCAGCGAAATCTGCTGAAAACTCCACCAGGCCAGGCCCGCAAACGCAAAAAACAACGCGCCGACCAATGCCCACAGCGGGCCGGTGCTGGCGCCTTTGACCTTCACCACCGGTGTCGGACGCGAATGCACGCTGGTACGCGTGGTGGGCGGAAAATCGTCATCGTCGAGGATGTCGGCGCGCAGGCTCGGTACATCATCGAAATCGTCGTTGGCATCGTTACGCATGGACATTGAGTCAACCTTTGTGGAACGCGGTGATGGCTGTATGCGGCGAGTATAAACCCCACTGCCGCACCGATTGACTCTCTATACCCCACTCGGTTCAGTGCGGGCAGGCAGGTCCTGGCGCGTCAGCGGATGTCCTGGGCCTTCCACCAGCTGCAAAATTCATCGAGGGCGGCCCAGACACTGACTTTCGGATCGTAGTCCAGATAATGCCGGGCGCGGCTGATGTCCAGGGTGAAATTTTTGTTCATCACCTGCATGCCCAGTCGCGACAAGGTCGGCTCGGGACGCCCCGGCCACAGCTTGCACACCCCTTCGTTGAGTGCCGCAACCGTGTAGCCCAAACCGTAGGAACGGTAGCGCGTCACTTGTGGGACTTGCATGTTGCGCATGACGTAATTGACCACGTCCCACAACGGAATCGGCGTGCCGTTACTGATGTTGTAGACCTTGCCCAAGGCCGAGCCGCTGGCGAGCAAACTGCTGAGCAACGCTTCGTTGAGGTTTTGCACGCTGGTGAAATCGACCTTGTTCAGGCCGTTGCCGATGATCGCCAAACGTCCCTTGCGCTGCATTTTCAGCAGGCGCGGGAAGATGCTCATGTCACCCGCGCCCGTGACGAAGCGCGGGCGCAGGGCCAGGGTTTCGAGGCCGAATTCCTGGGCGCCGAAGACTTTTTGCTCGGCGAGGAACTTGGTGGCCGCGTAGGGATGCTTGAAGCGCTTGGGCACTTGCTCTTCGGTCAAACCCAGATGATCACGGCCATCAAAGTAGATCGACGGCGACGACAGGTGCACCAACCGCCGGACCCGCTGCTTCAGGCAAGCTTCAACCACGTTTTCGGTGACCTGGACGTTGCCCTGATGAAAGTCCTGATAACGCCCCCACAGCCCCACCGCCCCCGCGCAATGGACCACGGCTTCGACGTCTGAACACAGCTCGCGCGCCAGTTCCGGGTCGCTCAAGTCGCCCTGAATGAACTCGGCGCCACGGCGCACCAGGTGTTCGACGCTTTCGGCCCGGCGACCGTTGACCCGCACGTCCAGGCCCTGCTCCAGGGCGAAACGCGCGAAGCGTCCGCCGATGAAGCCGCTTGCGCCGGTGACCAGAATTTTCATGTAGTGCTCCGATGTCTTTCGTTTTGCCTGATTCGTGAGTCTTGACGCTGCCCGTCAGTCCAACGGCACCAGCCATTGCTTCGACGAACGCACCAATTGATCGGTCAACAACCCCAGCAGCTGACCGCCATTGCGCCAATGATGCCAGTACAGCGGCACATCGATGGGCTTATCTGGCAAAAGCTCCCGCAAAACACCGCGTTCCAGTTGCTCGCGCACCTGCAGTTCCGGCACCAGCCCCCAGCCGAGACCGGCCTCGGTCAAGCGAATGAAGCCTTCAGACGAGGGGCATAAATGGTGTTCGAAACCGCCGTCGACCCCGAGGGAGGCGAGGTAGCGATGCTGCAGGAAATCGTCCGGGCCAAACACCAGCGCCGGGGTTTTCGCCAATTGATCGGCGCGAACGCCGTCCGGGAAATGGCGCGCGATAAACGCCGGACTGGCCAACGCCCGATAACGCATCGCCCCCAGCAAAACGCTGCGCGCCCCAGCCACCGGGCGCTCACTGGCGCAGACACACGCCGCCACTTCGCCGGCGCGCATGCGTTTGAGGCCGACGGTCTGGTCTTCGACCACCAGATCCAGCAACAGATGTTGCTCGGCACAAAAGTCACCCACCGCCTGCGCCCACCACGTGGCGAGGCTGTCGGCATTCAACGCGATGCGCAGGCGCTCCGGCAGGCCTTCTTCATCCAGCGCCGGCACCAGGGATTGCAAGTCGCGCTCCAGCAAACGCACTTGCTGCACATGGTTGAGCAGACGCCGGCCAATTTCCGTCGGCGCCGGCGGTGTGACCCGTACCAGCACCGGTTGGCCGACCCGCGCTTCCAGCAGTTTGATCCGCTGGGAGATCGCCGATTGCGACAGGCCAAGCACCTGCGCGGCCCGTTCAAAACCGGCCTGCTCGACCACAGCGGCCAAAGCAGAGAGTAATTTATAGTCGAACATCAGTTTTCCTAATGAGCGATCAGCATGATTGGTTTTTCTTATACAGGTTAGCAGCGGAGAATGCCCATCAAGATCTCTTCAACAAGAATCTCTTCATCAAGGAATCCGACATGGCTGGCGAAACGTCATTGGCAACCCTGCTGCGCAGCATGAGCCCGCAACTCAACGCCGGCGAATACGTGTTCTGCACCCTGCGCGACGGCAAACTGCCGGCGGGCCTCGAGATCGTCGGCAGCTTTCGCGAGCAGGAAGGTCTGACCGTGATCCTGGAACGTTCCCACGCCGAACAGGCCGGTTTCAGCTTCGACTACGTCGCGGCCTGGATCACCCTCAATGTTCATTCCGCGTTGGAAGCGGTCGGCCTGACCGCCGCCTTCGCCACCGCATTGGGCAAGGCCGGCATCAGCTGCAACGTAGTCGCCGGCTACTACCACGATCACCTGTTTGTCGGTCAGGCCGACGCCGAACGCGCACTCCACGTGCTGCGGGACCTGGCGGCCAACGCGGAGTAAAAAATATGTGGCAAAGCTATTTGAACGGCCTGTTGGTGGCCGCCGGGCTGATCATGGCGATCGGCACGCAGAATGCGTTTGTGCTGGCACAAAGTCTTCGTCGCGAACATCACCTGCCGGTGGCGGCATTGTGCGTGGTTTGCGATGCCTTGCTCGTCGCCGCCGGAGTGTTTGGCCTCGCCACGGTACTGGCGCATAACCCGACCTTGCTGGCGGTTGCCCGTTGGGGCGGCGCGGTGTTTCTGATCTGGTACGGCAGCCAGGCACTGCGCAGGGCTTTTTCGAAACAGAGCCTGCAACAGGGTGAAAACCAGGCCGTGCGTTCACTGCGTGCAGTGATGCTCAGTGCATTGGCCGTCACCCTGCTCAACCCGCACGTTTATCTGGATACGGTGTTGCTGATCGGCTCCCTCGGTGCACAACAAACCGAGCCCGGCGCTTATGTGGTGGGCGCGGCGAGTGCGTCATTGCTGTGGTTTTTCACCCTGGCGCTGGGCGCAGCGTGGTTGGCGCCGTGGCTGGCCCGGCCGAGTACCTGGAGAATTCTCGACCTGCTGGTGGCGGTGATGATGTTTGCGGTGGCGTTTCAATTAATCGTCACCCCCTGATTATTCCAAAAGGCTCTGGAACCTCTATTCCACACAGTTGTTGCGTGGTTATGCCGCACCCCCGGTGCTATGATCCGATTCCCTGCGCCGCAAAGAGTACAAACTCCCCGGCGCTTGTCTGGCCGCCCGTGATCGGCCTTGCGCTCACCGCAACTGACCTGATTAGGAGAATCATCATGGCTTTCGAATTGCCGCCGCTGCCTTACGCACACGATGCCCTGCAGCCGCACATTTCCAAGGAAACTCTGGAATACCACCACGACAAGCACCACAACACCTACGTCGTGAACCTGAACAACCTGGTGCCAGGCACCGAGTTCGAAGGCAAGACCCTGGAAGAAATCGTTAAATCTTCCTCGGGCGGCATCTTCAACAACGCCGCTCAAGTCTGGAACCACACTTTCTACTGGAACTGCCTGGCGCCAAACGCCGGCGGTCAACCTACCGGCGCGCTGGCTGAAGCCATCAACGCTTCGTTCGGTTCGTTCGACAAGTTCAAGGAAGAATTCAGCAAGACTTCCATCGGCACCTTCGGTTCCGGTTGGGGCTGGCTGGTGAAAAAGGCTGACGGTTCCCTGGCCCTGGCCAGCACCATCGGCGCCGGCAACCCGCTGACCAACGGCGACACCCCGCTGCTGACCTGCGACGTCTGGGAACACGCCTACTACATCGACTACCGCAACGTTCGTCCGAAATACGTCGAAGCGTTCTGGAACCTGGTCAACTGGAAATTCGTGGCTGAGCAGTTCGAAGGCAAAACCTTCACCGCTTAAGATCGACGCCAGACAAAAAACCCGGCTTTTATTGCCGGGTTTTTTTATGGGGTTTGGGAATGCTTGAAAGCGCTGTGGAACTTGGAGAATTGAGTCGACTATCCGGCCGCCTTCGCGAGCAGGCTCGCTCCCACAGTGGTTCTGCGGTGAGCACAGCATTTTTTGTGTGGGAGCGCCTGCTCGCGAAGAACGATAACGCGGTTTACGCCGGATCGACGTTATCCAAGGCCTGGTTCACCGCCAATTCCGCCAGCATGATGATCTGCTGAATCGCCAACACCGTATTACGCTGCGGGCCGATCAGGTGCGCGGCGAAATCACTGGTCATGACGCTCGCGGAGGCCAGTGACTCGCAGGCCTGGACCAGCAGGCTTTCGGTGTCCATGTTCGGGGCGATCATGTACATCGTGCTGGGGCGGCGGGGTTTTTCGGTGTATTGGGATGGGGGATCGAGGTAGTAGTCGAGGGCGCGTTTGATGGCTTCGCGGTCTCGCAGGAGTGCTTCGGACTGGGTCTCTTCGGCGTCTGGGGTGGTGGTGTTCAAGGGTGGATCGGGAATCAATTTGTCCATTGTATTTCTCCAGCGTTGGAGCCTCCACTTGCCGCTTCTCACACGGCGAAGAGGTGGCAGCTATGTGCGAGGTGAGAAGACCGGTTATGGACACCCGGCCGGACCGAAGTCCGCCCGCACACAGCCGCCATAACGCATTTGCTGGCAGCGAATAAGCTGGCGGCGATTATGCGTGTACAGACACTGGATGACCATAAGTTGCCGGGCTCTCACACCCGGTCGCTGAGTTTTCAGCGACAGCCAGAGGTTAGAGACAAGGCTTCCTACCCGACAACCTGAAAAATGCGTGGGAAAGCTCTGTGTTTTTTACACATCTTTCAACACACAAAGATGGAGCGTGGGAACGATCAGTCATGGGGCAGCAGAAAGAGATTGGTCGGTTGTGAGCCCGTCTTCGCGAGCAGGCTCGCTCCCACATTTTGATCGAGGTACATCAGATAGAGATTGGTCGGCTGTCAGGCCGCCATCGCTGGCAAGCCAGGCTCCTACACTAGATCGGTGTACAGCCCTTGCTCCTCACCACTCAACAGGCCGAGCGTTAGCTCGCCTGCAGCTTTTGATCTTGATCCACCCGCCCCCTCGGGAGGCTGAGTGGAGGTGTGCATCCGGGGAGTGGCGCGCAGCGCCGTTCGACGCAGTCGAACACGCTGCATGTAGGTCGTAGCGAAGCAGACCGGAGGGCAGTGTCCCCGGATGGATACCGGAACGAAGGAACGCCGAGCCTAAGCGAGGGGCCGGACGCTCGGGGCGAGACCTTTGGTTACTTTGGGCTGGGCCGGCACCCCGGCGTTTGCCAAAGTGACACGCCGTAAGGGCGGAACCATTAGCGGCCGTTACCGCAGAAATGGATATGTACACCAAGAAAGAGAATGGTCGTCTATCAGGACGCCTTCGCGAGCAGGCTCGCTCCCACATTTGGAATATGTACATCCGCAGAAAACAGGTCAATTGCTGACAATGAAACCAGCCTAACCCCCCTTGCCCCAACGCCATAGCCGGCTACCATCAACCGAGAAGGAAAAATTATCCCGATCCCCTCAAGTTGAAGGACCCAACTACCGACACAGTACTAATAGGACAAACACCCCGGACAACAGCAAATCGGCCAAGCCCACAGACAAAATCCCCTGTGAATAAATGTCCCTTTGACTGCCAACACGGGATTGCCAATACTCATGGCAACTTGATGGCTACCCGCACGGAACAAGGAATAACCCTTTGAAGCTGGAACTCAAGAACAGCTTGTCGGTGAAGTTGCTCCGGGTCGTGCTCCTGTCGGCATTGATCGTCGGCGTGGTCTTGAGCTGTGCGCAAATCGTTTTCGACGCCTACAAGACACGCCAGGCCGTGGCCAACGACGCCGAACGCATCCTCGACATGTTCCGCGACCCGTCTACCCAGGCCGTCTACAGCCTGGACCGGGAAATGGGCATGCAAGTGATCGAAGGCCTGTTCCAGGACGACGCCGTGCGCAAGGCCTCCATCGGCCACCCCAACGAAGCCATGCTCGCGCAAAAAACCCGTGAGTTGCAGCATTCCAACAGCCGCTGGCTGACCGACCTGATCCTCGGCAAGGAACGCACCTTCACCACCCAACTGGTGGGTCGCGGCCCTTACAGCGAGTATTACGGCGACCTGAGCATCACCCTCGACACCGCCACCTACGGCCAAGGGTTCATCGTCAGCTCGGTGATCATCTTCATTTCCGGCGTATTGCGCGCCATGGCCATGGGCCTGGTGCTGTACCTGGTCTACCACTGGCTGCTGACCAAACCGCTGTCGCGGATCATCGAGCACCTGACCGAAATCAACCCGGATCGCCCCAGCGAACACAAAATTCCGCAACTCAAGGGTCACGAAAAGAACGAACTGGGCATCTGGATCAACACCGCCAACCAGTTGCTCGAATCCATCGAACGCAATACCCACCTGCGCCACGAAGCAGAAAACAGCCTGTTACGCATGGCCCAGTACGACTTCCTGACCGGCCTGCCCAACCGCCAGCAATTGCAGCAACAACTGGACAAAATCCTGGTCGACGCCGGAAAATTGCAGCGTCGGGTCGCGGTTTTGGTGGTGGGACTGGACGATTTCAAAGGCATCAACGAACAATTCAGCTACCAGACCGGCGACCAATTGCTGCTGGCGTTGGCTGACAGGCTGCGCGCTCACAGCGGTCGCCTTGGCGCCCTCGCCCGTCTCGGCGGCGACCAGTTCGCCCTGGTCCAGGCTGATATCGAACAACCCTATGAAGCCGCCGAACTGGCGCAAAGCATCCTTGATGATCTGGAAGCGGCGTTTGCCCTCGACCATCAGGAAATCCGCCTGCGCGCGACCATCGGCATCACCCTGTTCCCCGAGGACGGTGACAGCACCGAGAAGCTGCTGCAAAAAGCCGAGCAGACCATGACCTTGGCCAAAACCCGCTCGCGCAACCGTTATCAGTTCTACATCGCCAGCGTCGACACCGAGATGCGTCGCCGTCGCGAACTGGAAAAAGACCTGCGCGATGCCCTGGCCCGCGATCAGTTCTACCTCGTCTACCAGCCACAGATCAGCTACCGCGACCACCGGGTGGTAGGCGTCGAAGCGTTGATTCGCTGGCAGCATCCCGAACACGGCCTGGTGCCGCCGGACTTGTTCATCCCGCTGGCCGAGCAGAACGGCACCATCATTGCCATCGGCGAATGGGTGCTGGATCAGGCCTGCAAACAATTGCGCGACTGGCACGACCAGGGCTTCCCCGACCTGCGCATGGCGGTCAACCTGTCTACCGTGCAACTGCACCACGCCGAATTGCCGCGTGTGGTGAACAACCTGCTGCAAATGTACCGCCTGCCACCGCGCAGCCTGGAACTGGAAGTGACCGAAACCGGCCTGATGGAAGACATCAGCACCGCCGCCCAGCACCTGCTGAGCCTGCGTCGCTCCGGCGCCTTGATCGCGATTGATGACTTCGGCACCGGCTATTCGTCACTGAGCTACTTGAAAAGCCTGCCGCTGGACAAGATCAAGATCGACAAGAGCTTCGTGCAAGACCTGCTCGATGACGACGACGATGCAACCATCGTTCGGGCGATCATCCAGCTGGGCAAGAGCCTCGGCATGCAAGTCATTGCCGAAGGCGTGGAGACCGCCGAGCAAGAGGCCTACATCATCTCCGAAGGCTGCCACGAAGGTCAGGGCTACTACTACAGCAAACCGTTGCCGGCACGGGAACTGGGCGCCTACCTGAAACAGGCCCAGCGCAGTAACGCGGCAATTCTCTAAAACGACGCAGCCGCTACACGTACTGCGCCGCGTGAATAAGAAATATTTCCACCTGCAACCCTTTACACATAATGCGAAAGATTTGCATTATGTCGCAGTTTTGCGCGTGTGAAGCGCCTTCCACCCCCTCTCGAAGCAGGATGTTCGCCATGATTCGTATGCCTCTGGCTACCGCCAGTCTGTTGGCCATCGCTATTTCCCTCGCCGGTTGTGGCGAAGGCAAAGACAAGACCGCCGCTGCGCCAGCGCCGACTCCGGCCGCCAGCACCGCTGCTGCGCCAGCTGCCGCCCCTGCTGCGACCAGCAAAGTCGATGAAGCGGCCGCCAAAGCCGTTGTCGCGCATTACGCCGACATCGTCTTCGCCGTTTACAGCGATGCCGAATCCACCGCGAAAACCCTGCAAACCGCCGTTGACGCCTTCCTCGCCAAGCCGAACGCCGACACCCTGAAAGCCGCCAAGGCTGCCTGGGTCGCTGCTCGCGTGCCTTACCTGCAGAGCGAAGTGTTCCGCTTCGGCAACACCATCATCGACGATTGGGAAGGTCAGGTTAACGCCTGGCCACTGGACGAAGGCCTGATCGACTACGTCGACAAATCCTACGAACACGCACTGGGTAACCCGGGCGCCACCGCCAACATCATCGCCAACACTGAAGTCCAGGTCGGCGAAGACAAGGTCGACGTGAAAGACATCACCCCGGAAAAACTCGCCAGCCTGAACGAGCTGGGCGGTTCCGAGGCCAACGTTGCGACCGGCTACCACGCCATCGAATTCCTGCTGTGGGGCCAGGACCTGAACGGCACCGGCCCAGGCGCCGGCAACCGTCCTGCTTCCGACTACCTGGAAGGCAAAGGCGCCACTGGCGGTCACAACGATCGTCGCCGCGCTTACCTGAAGTCCGTGACCCAACTGCTGGTCAGCGACCTGGAAGAAATGGTCGGTAACTGGAAGCCGAACGTGGCCGACAACTACCGCGCCACCCTGGAAGCCGAACCGGTGGATACCGGCCTGCGCAAAATGCTGTTCGGCATGGGCAGCCTGTCCCTGGGCGAACTGGCGGGCGAGCGCATGAAGGTGTCCCTGGAAGCCAACTCCCCGGAAGACGAACAGGATTGCTTCAGCGACAACACCCACAACTCGCACTTCTACGATGCCAAAGGCATTCGTAACGTGTACCTGGGCGAATACACCCGCGTCGACGGCACCAAAATGACCGGCGCCAGCCTGTCGTCCCTGGTGGCCAAGGCCGACCCGGTTGCCGACACCGCGCTGAAAGCTGATCTGGCCGCTACCGAAGCCAAGATCCAGGTCATGGTTGACCACGCCAACAAGGGTGAGCACTACGACCAATTGATCGCCGCTGGCAACACCGCTGGCAACCAGATCGTCCGTGACGCCATCGCTTCGCTGGTCAAGCAGACCGGTTCGATCGAAGCCGCTGCTGGCAAACTGGGTATCAGCGACCTGAACCCGGACAACGCTGATCACGAGTTCTGATCAACGCTGGCGGTACAAGAAGGCGACCTTAGGGTCGCCTTTTTCATACCTGCGTGAATGCAATCCCCCTGTGGGAGCGAGCCTGCTCGCGAAGGCGATTTCATATTCAGCCCCCGTGTTGACTGACACGCCCCCTTCGCGAGCAGGCTCGCTCCCACAGGGGCTTGCGCAGAACCTGTGGGAGCGTGGCTTGCCCGCGATGGCCGCGACCCGGTCTCATGCGAAAACCTTGCGCCACATCAAGCAAACGATAATTCCTCTTATTCAAACTCCCCTGCCCTGTTAGACTTTGCGCCCTTGTTTTGCTCGTCTCGCAGGATGTCTGATGCCCCCGCTGCCTCTTCGCTTGTCCGCACTGTTACTGGCCCTGGGCCTGAGTGCCTGCGATGACGCCCCGCGTTTTACCAAGGCCGAACCCGGTGAAGCCCGGTCCGGTGGCAGCGCGACCGTGCGCAAGACCGATCAGAACTCGTTTTCCCTGCCGTCCGCCAACCTGCCGCCGTCACGGCGCGTGGATTTCAGCGTCGGCAACAGTTTTTTCCGCAGCCCATGGGTGATCGCGCCGTCGACTACCACGGCCCGCGATGGCCTCGGCCCGCTGTTCAACACCAATGCCTGCCAGGGCTGCCATATCAAGGACGGGCGCGGTCATCCGCCACCGCCGGATGCTCCGAATGCCGTGTCGATGCTGGTGCGCCTGTCGATCCCCAACGCACCGGCCTATGCCAAGGTCATCGAGCAGCTAGGCGTGGTGCCGGAGCCGGTCTATGGCGGTCAGTTCCAGGACATGGCCGTGCCGGGCGTTGCACCGGAAGGCAAGGTGCGCGTCGATTACACGCCCGTCCCCGTGCGTTTCAAGGACGGCACCGAAGTCGAGTTGCGCAAGCCGAGTCTGAACATCACCCAACTGGGCTACGGCCCGATGCACCCCGACACCCGTTTTTCGGCGCGTGTCGCCCCGCCAATGATCGGCCTGGGCTTGCTCGAAGCGATTCCCGACGAAGCGATCCTGGCCAATGCCCAAGCGCAGGCGAAGGACAAAAACGGCATCGCCGGACGTCCGAACCGAGTCTGGGATGACGCCCAGCAGAAAACCGTCCTCGGCCGATTTGGCTGGAAAGCCGGGCAACCGAACCTTAATCAACAGAATGTGCACGCGTTTTCCGGCGACATGGGCCTGACCACCAGCCTGAGACCGTTTGACGACTGCACCGACGCGCAAACCGCCTGCAAACAGGCACCCAATGGCACCGGCCCCGACGGTGAGCCGGAAGTCAGCGACAACATCCTGCGCCTGGTGCTGTTCTATAGCCGAAACCTTGCCGTACCGGCCCGCCGCGATGTCAGTGCGCCCGACGTCCTGGCCGGCAAAAACCTGTTTTTCCAGGCCGGATGCCAATCCTGCCACACGCCGAAATACACCACCGCCGCCAACGCCGCCGAACCTGAACTGGCCAATCAAGTGATTCGCCCGTACAGCGATCTGCTGCTGCATGACATGGGCGACGGCCTGGCCGACAACCGCACAGAATTCCAGGCCAGTGGCCGCGACTGGCGCACCCCGCCGTTGTGGGGTATCGGCCTGACGCAAGCGGTCAGTGGCCACACCCAGTTTTTGCATGATGGCCGCGCGCGCAATCTGCTCGAAGCCGTGCTTTGGCATGGCGGCGAAGCGACGGCCGCGCAGCAACAGGTTTTGTCTTTCAATGCCGAGCAGCGCGCTGCGTTGCTGGCATTTTTGAACTCACTTTAAGCACTTATAAAGCATCGGGAGCCCGACATGTTCCGCCCCAAATTGTTGTTCACCAGCCTTGCCGCACTCGCATTGGGCGCCTGCTCACCGCAGGACCCGCAAGCCGTGACGTCCGCCGCCATCGCCAAATCGGTGATCCTGCCGACCTACACCCGATGGGTTGAAGCCGACCGCCAATTGGCCGCCAGCGCCCTCGCCTACTGCGAAGGCAAGGAAAACCTCGACACCGCCCGCACCGACTTCCTGCACGCGCAGAAAGCCTGGGCCGAGCTGCAACCGCTGCTGATCGGGCCGCTGGCCGAGGGCAACCGTTCGTGGCAGGTGCAATTCTGGCCGGACAAGAAGAACCTGGTCGGCCGTCAGGTCGAGCAATTGGTCACCGCGCAGCCGCAGATCGATGCCGCCGCCCTGGCCAAGTCCAGCGTGGTGGTTCAGGGCCTCTCGGCCTATGAATACATCCTGTTCGACAGCAAGCCGGACGTGGCCAACGACGCGCAGAAAGCCAAGTATTGCCCGCTGCTGAAAGCCATCGGCGAGCGTCAGAAACAACTGGCCGAAGAGATTCTGCAAAGCTGGAACAACACCGACGGCATGCTCGCGCAAATGAGCAAGTTCCCGAACCAGCGCTACGCCGATTCCCACGAAGCCATCGCCGATTTGCTGCGCGTGCAAGTCACCGCCATCGACACCCTGAAGAAAAAACTCGGCACGCCAATGGGCCGCCAGAGCAAGGGCGTACCGCAGCCGTTCCAGGCCGATGCATGGCGCAGCCAGTCGTCCCTGACCGGCCTCGAAGCCAGCCTCGCCGCGGCCAAAACCGTGTGGGAAGGCGTCGACAACAAAGGCCTGCGTGGTCTGTTGCCGAGCGATCAAAAACCGTTGGCCGACAAGATCGATGCGGCCTACGCCGCCTCGCTGAAACTGTTCGCCAGCAATCAGCGCTCGCTGACCGAAATGCTCAACGACGATGCCGGTCGCCAGCAACTCAACGATCTCTACGACAGCCTCAACGTGGTCCATCGCCTGCACGAAGGCGAACTGGCCAAGGCGCTGGGCATTCAACTGGGCTTCAACGCCAACGACGGTGACTGATGAGGACGAGTGCCATGCTGCGACGTCAGGCTCTGACTTTAGGTAGCTTGCTGCTGGGAGCAGTGACACTGGGCGGCTGGACGCTGTTCAAGCAAAAGGACAAAAGCCCGCTGCTGCTGTCGGCGCGGGACGATACCGACGGCAAGCATTACGCCGTCGGTTATCGGCTGGACGGCACCCGGGTGTTCGCCACCCAGGTCGGCCAGCGCTGCCACGACATCATCAACCACCCGACGCTGCCGATCGCGCTGTTCGTGGCCCGTCGTCCGGGCACCGAGAGCTACCTGATCGACTTGCGTGACGGCACGTTGCTGCAAACCGTGACGTCGCTGCCAAACCGGCATTTCTACGGGCATGCGGTGATTCACAAGAGCGGCGACTGGCTGTACGCGACCGAGAACGATACGTCCGATCCAGGCCGTGGCTTGCTCGGTGTGTATAAGTTCGAAGGTGAGCGGCTGGTGCACAGCGGTGAGATTTCCACCCATGGCATTGGCCCGCATCAGGTGTCGTGGATGCCCGATGGCGAAACCCTGGTGGTGGCCAACGGCGGCATTCGCACCGAGGCCGAAAGCCGGGTCGAGATGAACCTCAATGCCATGGAACCGAGCCTGGTGCTGATGCAGCGCGATGGCACCCTGTTGAGCAAGGAAACCCTCGCCCAGCAGATGAACAGCGTGCGGCATCTGGGGATCGCCAGCGACGGCACCATCGTTGCCGGTCAGCAATTCATGGGGGCGTCCCATGAATCGTCGGAGCTGCTGGCGATCAAGCGTCCCGGCCAGCCATTCGTGGCGTTCCCGGTGCCCGAGCATCAGTTGCAGGCGATGGGGCATTACACCGCCAGCGTCGCGGTGCACAGCGAACTGCGCCTGGTGGCGTTGACCGCGCCACGGGGCAACCGCTTTTTCATCTGGGACCTGGACAGCGGCGAAGTGCGCCTGGATGCGCCATTGCCCGATTGCGCCGGGGTCGGCGCCGTGGCCGACGGTTTTGTCGTGACCTCGGGCCAGGGCCGCTGCCGGTACTACGATTGCCGTCAGACAAACCTTGTTGCAAAACCCTTGGAGCTGCCGGCCGGCCTCTGGGATAACCACCTGCACCTCATCTGATCCCACCCTCCCCGCTGGTGATCACCCTGTGGCGAGGGAGCTTGCTCCCTCGCCACAGGTATAGGGTTCGTTGTTTTCCTGACTGTGAAATGTGTCAGTTGGAATCACCCGCGCACTCGGAGTAATGTGCCTCCCTGTCTCACCTGATTTTCTCCAAGGAACTGGAAATATGCTGCGTCGCCGCATGCTGATCATGTTGGGTGTTGTTCTGCTGATCGTGCTGGTCCTGGCCGGTTATAAAGCCTTCTCCATCTACACGATGATTCAAGGCTTCTCCGCGCCAAAACCGCCGATCAGTGTCGCCGTGGCCACCGCCACCGAACGGCCGTGGCAAGCGCGCCTGCCCACCGTTGGCACGCTCAAGGCGTTGCAAGGCGTGGACCTGAGCCTGGAGACCGACGGCACGGTCATCGACTTGCAGTTCGAGTCAGGGCAGAAGGTCAAGGCCGGTCAACCGCTCCTGCGGCTCGACAGCGCCGTGGAAAGTGCCTTGCTGGAAACCGCGTTGGCCGACCTCGGGCTGGCCCAGCTCGATTACGGTCGCGGTAGCCAACTGGTCGGCAGCCAGGCGATTTCCAAAGGTGAATTCGACCGACTGTCAGCGGTGCAGAAAAAGAGCAAGGCCACGGTCAATCAACTGCGGGCTGCGCTCAGCAAAAAGAGCATCGCTGCGCCCTTCAGCGGGACCATCGGCATTCGTCAGGTGGACGTCGGTGACTACGTCGCCACCGGCACCATGATTGCCACCCTGCAAGACCTCAGCAGTCTCTATGTAGACTTCTTCGTGCCCGAGCAGTCGATCCCGAAAATCGCCCTCGGCCAACCGGTGCAGGTGATTGTCGCGGCCTACCCGACGCGAACCTTCCCCGGCACCATCAGTGCGATCAACCCGAAAGTCGAAAACAGCACGCGCAACGTCCAGATCCGCGCGACCCTGGCCAATCCTGACGGCACGTTGCTGCCGGGGATGTTCGCCAACCTGCAGGTGTTGTTGCCCGACCCACAGCCGCGCATCGTCGTGCCGGAAAGCGCGATCACCTACACGCTGTACGGCAACTCGATCTACGTCGTCGCGCAGAAAAAAGCCGAAGACGGCAGCCTGGAAAAAGACGACAAGGGCCAACCGATCCTGATCGCCGAACGACGTTTCATCGAAACCGGCGAGCGCCGCGACGGGCTGGTGATGATTACCAAAGGTGTACAGAACGGCGAGAAAGTGGTCACGGCCGGCCAGATCAAACTGGACAACGGTGCGCACATCGCGATCAGCGACGACAAGACCCTAGCCGAGAAGAACAGTCAGCCGCGCGCGGACTGATCAAGGAATCCCCATGGCTTTTACCGACCCGTTCATCCGCCGCCCGGTCCTCGCGACCGTGGTCAGCCTGTTGATTGTGCTGCTGGGCTTCCAGGCCTGGAGCAAGCTGCCGCTGCGCCAATACCCGCAAATGGAAAACGCCCTGATCACGGTGACCACCGCGTATCCCGGGGCCAACGCCGAAACCATCCAGGGCTACATCACCCAACCGATGCAGCAGAGTCTGGCGAGTGCCGAGGGTATCGACTACATGACGTCGGTCAGTCGCCAGAACTTCTCGGTGATCTCGATCTACGCGCGTATCGGCTCCAACAGCGACCGTTTGTTCACCGAGCTGCTGGCCAAGGCCAACGAGGTCAAGAACCAGTTGCCTCAGGACGCCGAAGACCCGGTGCTGAGCAAGGAGGCGGCCGATGCCTCGGCACTCATGTACATCAGTTTCTTCAGCAAGGAGCTGAGCAACCCGCAGATCACCGACTACCTGTCGCGGGTCATCCAGCCGAAACTGGCCACGCTGCCCGGCATGGCCGAAGCCGAGATTCTCGGCAATCAGGTGTTTGCCATGCGCCTGTGGCTGGACCCGGTGAAGCTGGCCGGTTTCGGCCTCAGTGCCAGCGACGTGACCAATGCGGTGCGCCAGTACAACTTCCTCTCCGCCGCCGGCGAAGTGAAAGGCGAATACGTCGTCACCAGCATCAATGCCAACACCGAGCTCAAATCCGCCGAAGCCTTCGCCGCGATTCCGCTCAAGGTCGACGGTGACAGCCGCGTGCTGCTCAGCGATGTCGCGCGGGTGGAAATGGGTGCGGAAAACTACGACACCATCAGCTCCTTCGGTGGCACCCCCTCGGTGTACATCGGCATCAAGGCCACGCCGGGCGCCAACCCGCTGGACGTGATCAAGGAAGTGCGCAAGATCATGCCGGACCTGGAAGCCCAGTTGCCGCCAAATCTCAAGGGTGAAATCGCCTACGACGCCACTCTGTTCATCCAGGCCTCGATCGATGAAGTGGTGAAAACCCTGTTCGAAGCGGTGCTGATCGTCATCGTCGTGGTGTTCCTGTTTCTCGGGGCGCTGCGGTCAGTGGTGATCCCGGTGGTGACCATTCCGCTGTCGATGATCGGCGTGATGTTTTTCATGCAGATGATGGGCTACTCGATCAACCTGCTGACGCTGCTGGCGATGGTGCTGGCCATCGGTCTGGTGGTGGACGATGCCATCGTGGTGGTGGAGAACATTCACCGTCACATCGAGGAAGGCAAGACGCCTTTTGACGCGGCCATCGAAGGTGCTCGGGAAATTGCGATGCCGGTGGTCTCGATGACCATCACCCTGGCGGCGGTCTACGCGCCGATCGGTTTCCTGACCGGGCTGACCGGGGCGCTGTTCAAGGAGTTCGCCCTGACACTGGCCGGGGCGGTGGTGATCTCCGGCGTGGTTGCGCTGACACTTTCGCCGATGATGTGCGCCTTTTTGCTGCGTCACGACGAAAATCCCAGCGGTCTCGCGCACCGCCTGGACCTGATTTTCGAAGGCCTCAAGCGTCGTTACCAAAGCCTGCTGCACGGCACCCTGAACACCCGGCCGGTGGTGCTGGTGTTTGCGGTGATCGTGCTCTGCCTGATTCCCGTGCTGCTCAAATTCACCAAGTCGGAGCTGGCACCCGACGAGGACCAGGGCATCATTTTCATGTTGGCCAACGCCCCGCAACCGGCCAACCTCGACTACCTGAACACCTACACCGACGAATTCATCACCATTTTCAAGGAGTTTCCCGAGTACTACTCCTCGTTCCAGATCAATGGGTTCAACGGCGTGCAATCGGGGATTGGCGGTTTCCTGCTCAAGCCGTGGAATGAACGCCACCGCACGCAGATGGCGATCCTGCCCGAGGTCCAGCGCAAACTGGAGAGCATTTCCGGGTTGCAGATCTTCGGCTTCAACCTGCCCTCCCTGCCCGGTACCGGCGAAGGCCTGCCGTTTCAGTTCGTGATCAACACGGCCAATGATTACGAGCTGCTCTTGCAGGTCATGGACCGGGTGAAAAAGCGTGCCATGGAGTCCGGCAAGTTCGCCTTCGTCGACGTCGACCTGGCGTTCGACAAACCGGAAGTGGTGGTCGATATCGACCGCGCCAAAGCTGCGCAGATGGGCGTCTCGATGCAGGACCTGGGCGGAACGCTGGCGACGTTGCTGGGTGAGGCGGAAATCAACCGTTTCACCATCGAGGGCCGCAGCTACAAGGTCATCGCGCAGGTCGAACGCCCCTTCCGGGATAACCCGGACTGGCTGAACAACTATTATGTGAAGAACAACAAGGGCGAATTGCTAGCCCTGTCGACCCTGATCACCGTCACCGACCGAGCGCGACCGCGACAGCTGAACCAGTTCCAGCAACTCAACTCGGCCATTCTGTCCGGGGTGCCGCTGGTCAGCATGGGCGAAGCCCTCGACACCGTGCGGCAGATCGCCCGGGAAGAAGCCCCGGCAGGCTTCGCCGTCGATTACGCCGGCGCATCACGGCAATACGTCCAGGAAGGCAGTGCGCTGTGGGTCACCTTTGCCCTGGCGCTGGCAATCATCTTCCTGGTGCTGGCCGCGCAGTTTGAAAGCTTTCGCGACCCGCTGGTGATTCTGGTGACCGTGCCGCTGTCGATTTGCGGGGCGTTGATCCCGTTGTTCCTCGGCTGGTCGAGCATGAACATTTATACCCAGGTGGGGCTGGTGACGCTGATCGGGCTGATCAGCAAGCACGGGATCCTGATCGTCGAATTCGCCAACCTGCTGCGCAAGGAAAAAGGCTTGACGGCTCGCGAAGCGGTGGAGGAAGCGGCGGCGATCCGGCTTCGTCCCGTGCTGATGACCACGGCAGCGATGGTGTTTGGCATGGTGCCTTTGATCATTGCCACGGGCGCGGGCGCGGTGAGCCGGTTTGATATCGGGACGGTGATTGCGACGGGGATGTCGATCGGGACGTTGTTTACCTTGTTCGTGTTGCCATGCATCTACACCTTGCTAGCCAAACCCGATCCCAAGGAACACCCATAACCCTGTGGGAGCGAGCCTGCTCGCGAATACGGTAGATCAGTCACCTAATCCGTTGGATGACACACCGCATTCGCGAGCAGGCTCGCTCCCACAGTTGATTGGCGGCGTGACTTGGGAATCGTAAGTAAAAAAAAGGCCTCGCACATGCGAGGCCTTTTATTTTGGCTTCAATCTGGTCAACTTTGCGGCCTCATCCCCTGGGCAAGCCCGAACATGAGCAATAACAAATCATGGTCTGGTTGCGCTGCCGCCGAGGCTTTGATTGCTCGCGGTACTGGACAGTGAGCATCGCTGCTCACTGAACTGAGGACTTGCGTGCGAGGCTGCTCCCAGGCAGCCACCGCCAATGTAGCAACTGCCAAGGCTCCAACTAAAAACAAACCTCGTGCAATTTCTAGTTTCATCGCTATAAACCTTTGATAGCGCTGCCAAACGCCGTCTCATAAAAGTAGACGAGTTTTTTCCAGTCCGCATCGCTGAATGACGAATGGCGACGCAGTTGCTTCATGTCATGAGCGGCCGCTTGGGAAGCGGTCATGCGCTGTCGACACTTCTCCAGATCGATCAAGGCGATTTCGACCTTGGCCGATTCACCTTCACCGGTCACCCGCAAAAACACGTGCTTGATGTAGATGCAACTGTGCTGCCAACGGCCCTTGTGCATGCGGGCGAGGTTCTCGGCCAGATCCTTCAACACGCGATCATTCACCTCCTCGCCATGACGCTCGCGACCACCACCGGCGTACCAGTGTTCGATTTCCTCGAAGCCATCCAGCGACTTGGTCACCAGCAATGCGCGCCATTTGTGCACAGGGTCGCGCTGTGCGCCGCAGAAAACGATTTCAGGAACACGCACACCGAGCTTGCGCAGGCCGATCAGCGCATCTTGCTCACGCAGCACGGTCGGGCGGCCAAACGGGTGCAGCCAGCTGCGATAGATATGGCCGGTCTGACGCTTGGCATAGAGCAATTGTCCATCGCTGCCCATGACACGCTGCACGCCACTTTCCCCACCACGGCGAACGTTGGGTTCTTCTACCCATTCACCACGCTGGTTCCAGAAATAGTCGAAGCGGTCCTTGGGAGCGACTTCCGTTTCTGCTGCACATTGCACTGCCATCCTGTTACCTCTTGCGTAATACGTAAACGCGCCACATGGCGTAGAGCGGTATGAAGTCCAGTTTTTCCTGGATGCGGAAACCCGCTTGCTCGAATTCTTTTTCTACCGTTGCGGCCGGTAACACAAAGCGGTTTTGGTAACCTTCCTGCCCACGCCGCGCTTCTGAACGCTTGCGTTTCCAGGCCTTGAAGTTGCCGTCCACCCACAACGAAAGGATCACGCTGTCACGGGTGACACGCTGGAATTCGCGCAGAATTGCCAGTCGATGCTCGGCTTCACCGATGTGGTGCAGCAAACGCATGCAGAAAATGCTGTCGACGGCGTTATCTGGCAAGGCGATGTCGAAGGCAGAAGTGTGCAAGGGTTGTACCCGTTTTACGACATCAGCGGGTTGCGCCTGGCAAGCAATCTTCACCATCGATTCAGAGTTATCGGCGCCGATGATCGCCCGATTGGATTTTTCCGCCAGCATTGGCCAGAAACGTCCGGCACCGCATGGCAAATCGAGTACCAGCCCAGGCTCGCCGACCAGCTTCAGCGCCTTGCGCCCCAGCTGTACGTCGCGCCAGTGGGACAACTTGCGACCGAGGCCATCCTGATGCTTTTGCAGGTAGCGTTTAGCGTGTTGATCGTCGTACTTTTCGGAAAAATCGAGTTTGATCGGGCCGTCCATCATCAGGTCTCCTGAAATGCTGATGTCACCAACCTTAGGTAGTTTAGTGTCAGAGTCAGGTCATTCATTTGTGAAAATTTCGTTGAGGGAAACCCCGAACTATTTCAAGGTTTTACAGGATAACAACGATAGCTCAGGGCCATCCAACTGCAACCGTCCACTCAACCAACATCCGATGCCTTTAAGTCGACCTGAAAACGACAGCCGTTGGGCTCCATGGTCGTCAGGCTGACGGTCCAGCCCTGGTTCTCACAAATCCGCTGCACCAGCGACAGCCCCAGGCCAAGGCCCTCGCCGCGTTTTTCGGTACCCCGTACGAAAGGCTCGAACATCGCCTCGCGTTTTTCTTCGGGAATACCCACACCACTGTCCTCGACCAAAAACCCCGTGGCCGTGAGGGTCAGGCGAATGAAGCCGCGCTCGGTGTAGTGCAAAGCGTTGCGCAGCAAGTTGCCCATCACCGCATGCAGGAGCGTTGCGTTGTAGCTGGCGGTTGGAGCGGGACCCGGTTCAAAAACCAGCTTCAGCCCTTTGGTTTCGATGGGTTCTCGCCACAGATTGAGCAATCCGTCGGCGACCTGATTGAGGTTCTGCTGCGGCGACATGCTGGCGTCTTCACGTTGCGCGCGAGCCAGCATCAGGAAGGTTTGTACCAGTTCACGCATCTCTTCACAGGCCCGGGCAATGCGTTCGACCTGGGCGCGGCCGCGCTGGTCGATACCGGGGTTCTCCAATAGCAACTCACAGGAACTGGCCAACACCATCAAGGGCGTACGCAGTTCGTGGCTGACGTCACTGGTAAACAACCGTTCGCGGGTCAGCGCCTGGCGCAAACGCCCCAAGGTGGCGTCGAAGGCAACGGCCAGCTCGCCCACTTCGTCAGCGGCATAATCCGGTGCCAGAGGCGGCGCCAGCCCCAACAACTGATCGCGATGACGCACTTGGCGGGCCAGCCGTACCACCGGCGCCATGACTTTGCGTGCCAGCACCCAGCCGAGAAAAACCGCCAGCGCCAGGCTCAGGACGAAGCCGACCAGCACCACGGCAAACAGCACCCGCTCACGCTCTTCGAAATCGCTTTGGTCCTGCAGCAGTACGTAGCGTCGGCCGTCGACGATTTCGACCATCGCGTGATACGACAGCTGATCGCGGAAAACCTCGTGAAAACCCGAATCGAGGTTGCGCAGATCCTTGGGCAGTTCGAAATCCCCTGCCCCGCCGCTGAAGTAGAACAGTTGGTCCGGCTCGGGACGATGGCTCCAGTCCGACATGCTGTCCATCAGCAACAGACGCTGCAGATCGCCGCCCAGCCCGGACGAAATCAGCTTTTCTTCCACCACGTGCACGGTCGCCACAATGCCCATGGCAAAGGCACCGGCCACCAATGCGCTCATGAGCGCAAAGGCGATGATGATCCGTTGAGCAAGGCTCTGCTTAAACTCCATCACGGCCCTCGGCCAGGCGATAACCCACACCGTGAACGGTTTGCAGCAATGGCTTGGCGAACGGCTTGTCGATTACCTGACGCAGTTGATGGACGTGGCTGCGCAGGCTGTCACTGTCCGGGCAGTCATCGCCCCACAGGGCTTCTTCGAGAATTTCCCGGCGCAGCACGTGCGGGCTTTTCTGCATCAGCACGGCCAGCAATTTCAGGCCCACCGGGTTGAGTTTCAGCAGTCGTCCTTCGCGGGTCACTTCGAGGGTGTCGAGGTCGTAGGCCAGATCGCCGACCTGCAACGTGCGACGACCGCCCCCTTGGCTGCGACGCATCACCGCCTCGATCCGCGCGGCCAGTTCAGACAGGGCAAACGGTTTGATCAGGTAGTCGTCGGCGCCGGACTTGAAGCCCTGCAGCCGGTCGTCGAGTTGATCGCGGGCGGTGAGCATGATCACCGGCGTGTCGCGGCGGGCGTCTTCGCGCAGGCGTTTGCACAGGGTGTAGCCGTCGATCCCGGGCAGCATGATGTCGAGCACGATCAAGTCGTAATGCTCGGTGGCCGCCAGGTGCAGGCCCGACAATCCGTCTTGTGCGCAATCCACGGTGTAGCCTTTGAGGCCCAGGTAATCAGCCAGATTGGCGAGGATATCGCGGTTGTCTTCAACCAATAGAATTCGCATGGGCACTCCTCCGTACACAGTAACGGCCGTCTTGGCCCGCGCAGCTTAAGGCCAAGTGTGGCTGAGGACTAGGGTTTCGCATCGCAGAATCAATTCGCGCCATCAAATGGTACGGTTGACACCTTTTTCACTATCGGTTCACACCCTGACGACAGCACTCAGGAGAAAATACCGCGCAATTGATAACAAGGAATGTAT
Organism: Pseudomonas oplopanacis; assembly: GCF_057128725.1. Taxonomy (NCBI): domain Bacteria; kingdom Pseudomonadati; phylum Pseudomonadota; class Gammaproteobacteria; order Pseudomonadales; family Pseudomonadaceae; genus Pseudomonas; species Pseudomonas oplopanacis. The sequence goes on from NZ_JBSKHV010000006.1 coordinate 232,393, forward strand.
ACACAATGGACTTCTTCAAGACGGCGCCAATGCGCTTTCTCCTGCTGGTCACCGGCGTCTGGCTGGCGATTTTCTTCCTGACCCGGACGGTTCTGCTCCTCACTCACTTGGACGAGGCCGGCAGCGGTTTCTTGTCCGTGTTCGGCATCGGCTTGCTGTATGACCTGGGCTTTATTGCCTATGCGGCATTGCCCATGGGCCTTTACTTGCTGCTGTGTCCGCCAGCGTTGTGGCGTCGCCGCGGGCATCGCTGGTTGCTTCAGGGCTTGCTGACGGTCAGCCTGTTCGCCATGTTGTTCACCGCAGTGGCCGAATGGCTGTTCTGGGATGAATTCGGCGTGCGCTTCAATTTCATCGCCGTCGACTACCTGGTGTATTCCGATGAGGTGCTGAACAACCTGCTCGAGTCCTATCCGATCGGCAAACTGTTGAGTCTGCTCGCAGTCCTCGCGCTGGTCTTGAGCGTTGTATTACGCAAACCCTTCAATGCCGCGATGAACGCCCCGTTGCCGCCACTGCGCGGGCGTTTGCTGAATGCCTTGGGCCTGTTGATCGTCGCCGGTCTGAGCCTGCAACTGCTCAGCCAGGATTCACCTCGCGCCCAGGGCGGTAACGCCTACCAGAACGAACTGTCGAGCAATGGCCCGTACCAGTTTTTCGCAGCGTTCCGTAACAACGATCTGGATTACCCGCAGTTCTACAGCACGCTGCCGGCCGACGTTGTCGCACAGCAGATTCGGGCCGAGCTCAGCGAACCCAATGCACGTTTTGTCGGTAAGGACCCTCAGGACATCCGTAGGGATATCGATAACCCCGGCACCCTGCGCAAACCCAACATCGTGCTGGTGACCATCGAAAGCTTCAGTGCCAAGTACATGGGCAGCAACGGTGACCAGCGTAACCTGACACCTAACCTCGATGCCCTGCGCCAGCAGAGCCTGTATTTCAACAATTTCTACGCCACCGGCACCCGTACGGATCGCGGCCTGGAAGCCATCACGCTGGCTATCCCGCCAACACCGGGGCGTTCGATCGTCAAGCGCATCGGCCGCGAGAGCGGGTTTGCCAGCCTCGGCCAACAGCTCAACGCCGTGGGTTACGACAGCGTGTTCGTTTACGGTGGTCGCGGTTACTTCGACAACATGAACGCGTTCTTCGGCGGCAACGGTTACCGCGTGGTCGACCAGAGCAGCGTCGATGAAACCGAGATTCACTTCAAGAATGCCTGGGGCATGGCTGACGAAGATTTGTACACGCAGACGCTGAAACTGGCGGACGCCGATTATGCGAAGCAACAGCCGTTCCTGCTGCAACTGATGACCACGTCCAACCATCGTCCTTACACCTACCCGGACAACCGGATCGACATCAAATCCGGCAATGGCCGCGACGGCGCAGTGAAGTACACAGACTATGCCATTGGTCAGTTCCTCGATCAGGCGCGCAAAAAGCCGTGGTTTGACAATACAATCTTCGTCTTCGTCGCCGACCACACCGCGGGCAGCGCCGGTAAAGAAGATTTGCCGATCACCAACTACCAGATTCCGCTGTTCATTTATGCACCGAAGTTGATCCCGGCCCGTGAGACTGCACAACTGGCCAGCCAGATCGACCTCGCCCCCACATTGCTGGGCCTGCTGAATCTGGATTACGAATCGACATTCTTTGGTCGCAACCTGTTGCAGGACAATCCGTTGCCGCCGCGAGTGGTGGTTGGCAATTATCAACACCTGGGGTTGTTTGACGGCAAGGATCTGGCGATCCTTAGCCCGCGCCAAGGGTTGCGCCGCCACGATGAAGCGCTGACAGAAAGTCGCGAGTCACGTGCCACGGCCACTGATCCATTGATCACCCGGGCGATTACTTATTACCAAACGGCCAGTTATGGCTTCAAGCAACAGCTGCTTGGCTGGAAGGCGCCCAAGGAGGGTGCCGGCCAAATCAGCGTACGTTAACCGAATCGCCCCGGGCTGATGCCCCGGGGTTTTTCCTTTGTTCAGGATCCACCATGTCATCAACCGTTGTCCGTCCTGCCCCGCGCCCGCTCAATTTCTGGGTGTGCCTGGGCGTCCCCGCCGTTGCGGCGATCGTTCTGGTGCTGCTCGAACTGACGTCACTGGACATGGACCTGGCCAAGCTGTTTTACGATCCAGTGGCAGGGGATTTCATCGGGCGTCACAGTTACTTCCTGGAAGACATCCTGCATGACCGCGCCAAAGAGGTGGTCATCGCCTTTTCCGTGTTTGCGATCATCGGCTTTATCGCCTCTTTCTTCGTGGACAAACTCAAGCCATTCAAACGGGAACTGGGTTGCCTGGTGCTGTCGCTGGGTCTGGCAACTTCCTTTGTCACCCCCATGAAAGCAGTGACGGCGGTGCAATGCCCATGGAGCCTGGAGCAATTCGGCGGTCACGAGACCTACAGCGAATTGCTCAGCCCTCGCCCGCACACGAATAAGCCTGGTCGCTGCTGGCCGGGTGGTCATGCCGCCACGGGTTTCACCCTGTTTGCGCTGTTCTTTGTGTTGCGTGACCGTCGTCCACGCATGGCGCGCGCGGCGTTTATCTTCGCCTTCGCCTTGGGCTCGGTGTTCTCGATTGGCCGGATGATGCAGGGTGCGCACTTCTTTTCGCACAACGTGTGGACTGCGATTTTCTGCTGGCTGATTTGCCTGGGGTCGTATTACTACGTGCTTTACCGACCGGCTTCGAAGGTTGAATCGGTGGCCAAAGCGAAAACAGTCAACGCCTGAAACACCGCTCCCACAGGGATCACGCTGTACCTGTGGGAGCGTGGCTTGCCCGCGATGGCGGCGACACGCACTCCCGACTGGCCCGAATGAGGGCAATAAAAAACCCCGCCTGCTTGCGCAGGCGGGGTTTTTTAGTACAGGGGTAAGGCTGGCTTACATCATGCCGCCCATGCCGCCCATACCGCCCATGTCTGGCATGCCGCCGCCAGCTGGGCCGTCTTCCTTGATCTCAGCGATCATGGCTTCGGTGGTGATCATCAGGCTGGCAATCGACGAAGCCGCTTGCAGAGCCGAACGAGTCACTTTAGCCGGGTCCAGGATACCCATTTCGATCATGTCGCCGTATTCGCCGGTGGCAGCGTTGTAACCGTAGTTACCCGAACCCTGCTTGACCTTGTCGACTACAACGCTTGGCTCGTCGCCGGAGTTGGCAACGATCTGGCGCAGTGGCGCTTCAACAGCACGACGCAGCAACTGGATGCCAACGTTCTGGTCATCGTTGTCGCCTTTCAGCTCGGAGATAGCCTGCAGAGCGCGAACCAGTGCCACGCCGCCGCCAGGTACCACGCCTTCTTCAACGGCTGCACGGGTAGCGTGCAGGGCGTCTTCAACGCGGGCTTTCTTCTCTTTCATTTCAACTTCGGAACCAGCGCCAACCTTGATCACTGCAACGCCGCCGGACAGCTTGGCCAGACGCTCTTGCAGTTTTTCACGGTCGTAGTCGGACGAAGTGTCAGCCACTTGCTGACGAATCTGCAGAACGCGAGCCTGGATGTCAGCCTCAACGCCGGCGCCGTCGATCACGGTGGTGTTTTCTTTGGACAGGATCACGCGCTTGGCATTACCCAGGTGTTCCAGGGTAGTGCTTTCCAGGCTCAGACCGATCTCTTCGGAGATAACGGTACCGCCAGTCAGGACAGCGATGTCCTGCAGCATGGCCTTGCGACGGTCGCCGAAGCCTGGAGCCTTGACGGCTGCGACTTTAACGATGCCACGCATGTTGTTCACAACCAGAGTCGCCAGGGCTTCGCCTTCAACGTCTTCGGCCACGATCAGCAGTGGACGGCCGGCTTTGGCAACGGCTTCCAGTACTGGCAACATTTCGCGGATGTTCGAGATCTTTTTGTCGACCAGCAGGATCAGCGGACCGTCCAGCTCGGCAGTCATGGTCTCTGGCTTGTTGACGAAGTACGGGGACAGGTAGCCACGGTCGAACTGCATGCCTTCAACAACCGACAGTTCGTTTTCCAGGCCCGAGCCTTCTTCAACGGTGATCACGCCTTCTTTACCGACTTTTTCCATGGCTTCGGCAATGATGTCGCCGATGGAGCTGTCGGAGTTGGCCGAGATGGTGCCGACCTGAGCGATTGCCTTGGTGTCAGCGCAAGGCTTGGACAGGGCTTTGAGCTCTTTGACGATAGCGATGGTCGCTTTGTCGATGCCGCGCTTGAGGTCCATCGGGTTCATGCCGGCAGCGACGGCTTTCAGGCCTTCGTTGACGATCGATTGAGCCAGAACGGTAGCGGTGGTGGTGCCGTCGCCTGCGTCATCGTTGGCACGGGAGGCAACGTCTTTGACCAGCTGCGCGCCCATGTTTTCGAAGCGATCTTTCAGCTCGATTTCTTTGGCAACGGAAACGCCGTCCTTGGTGATGGTCGGAGCGCCGAAGCTCTTCTCGATGATCACGTTACGGCCTTTAGGGCCCAGGGTCGCTTTTACTGCGTCAGCCAGGACGTTCACACCGGCGAGCATTTTCTTGCGGGCGGAATCGCCGAATTTAACTTCTTTAGCAGCCATGATCGATATTCCTTAAATACTTTGTAGTAGCGGGAAAATGAGCGGGGTATCAGCCTTCGATAACAGCGAGAATCTCGTTCTCAGCCATTACCAGCAGGTCTTCGCCGTCAACTTTCACGGTGTTGCTGCCGGAGTACGGGCCGAACACAACCTTGTCACCCACTTTAACGGCCAGTGCACGCACTTCACCGTTGTCCAGCACGCGGCCGGTACCGACAGCGAGGATCTCGCCGCTGTTGGCTTTCTCGGCAGCCGAACCTGGCAGGACGATACCGCCAGCGGTTTTCTTTTCTTCTTCGCTGCGACGGATGACGACGCGGTCATGCAGAGGACGAAGCTTCATTGTCGATCTCTCCTAATTGTGGTTTTCATCGGCCGGTGTATTCCCGGCGGGTTTAACAAATCCGGCGGTGCCGGGTGCGGCTCGACAAGCGAGACGCGGAAGTCTGTCTGGCGTGATCGCCAGAAACCTTGCGGTGACCGTTACATAAGGGCGCATAAGCTTATTACAAGGGCGGGGGTCGAAATTTTTTACATCGATGACCTGAAACAGACACGGCACCCGAAGGTGCCGTGCAGGTGAAACGTTTTACTTGGTGTCGCGGTGTTCGAACTCGCCTTCGATCACGTTGGGCTCACGGCCCAGCGGCTCGCGTGGAGCAGGACCGCCACGTGGCTGCAGGTCGTCGGCGAATGCACGCTGACGGATCGCGGCCTCTTCGGCGCGCTGGCGCATTTTGTTGGCCAGCAGTCGACGAGAAATCGGCAGCAACATGATCAGGCCCAGAACGTCAGAGACGAAGCCCGGCAGGATCAACAGACCGCCCGCCAGGGCCAGCATCAAGCCTTCCAGCATGGTCTGGGCCGGCAGCTCGCCGCGATTCAGGCTTTCACGGGCACGCAGCGCAGTGGCCAGACCGGCGATGCGCAACACGAACACGCCGAGCATCGAGCCGAGAATGATCAGCAGCAGGGCCGGGAAAAACCCGATAGCCCCACTGACTTTGACGAATACGAAGAGCTCCAACACCGGGAACAGTACAAAGAGCAATAAAAAAGGGCGCATCAAATGGTTCCTCAACGCAAGAATGCCTTGCCAGTAAGCCTTAGATGACGTCGCCCTTTCGTGAATTCAAGCGTCGGCGACTTCTTTTTTGGGCCAATGCTCGGCGTGAGCCAGGAAAACCAAGGCTTCCCGGACTTGTGTCGGCGTATTACAAGGCGCTTGAAACGGCAACCAGTACAGCGCCTGGCCGATGCGCAAATGCATGCCTTCGGTGTCGATGCCGGCCAGTTGCGCCGGTTCGGTTTTCGGCAGGCCCGCCAGTTCGACGTAGTGCGCGATGGCTTTGGCGTGATCGGCATTCATGTGCTCGACCATGCTCACTTCGGCTTTGCCGGCAAACGGGTTGGCCAGGGTCAGGTGATCGACCCAGTGAATCGCGCCGAAGCCGCCGATGTAACGGTGACGCACGGGTTTGAGCACCCAGAAATCGAAATCATGGGCCTTGTGATAACTCTGCGAATCCGGGAAATAGCGGTAGTAGCGTTCGGCGGCCGCTTCAATGGCCGCCTCGTCCTCGAGCTTTTCTGCTTCGGCGAGGTACGTCAACCGACCAACGGCTTGCACGTCATCAGCCTCACGCTCGCCCACAAACAGCGAGCATTTCGGATCTTTTTGCAGGTTATGCGTGTGCTGGGCGATGCGGCTGATAAGGATCAGCGGCCGGCCCTGCTCGTCCAGGCAGTAAGGAACTACCGAGCCAAACGGGTAACCCGGCATCGACTTGGAGTGGGTCGAAAGCACTCCCCGGTATTCCTTGAGAAGCAATTCTCGGGCATTCTTGGCCGCTTCTACGCTCAATTTATGACTCCTTAAATAGAATCCGTCGAAAAAACGGACAGGCGCCTGGGGATAAGTATCCAGAACGCCATCGGGGCAGTTCTCATGTGCAGCCAGGCCACATCAGGTGCAGATCGAGAGGCCCTCTACTAGGAAACCACTCTGACCTGCTATTGGGGCATGCGAATGCAACTCACTGACAAAGTAATCATTATCACTGGCGGTTGCCAGGGTTTAGGCCGTTCGATGGCCGAGTATTTCGCGGGTAAAGGCGCGAAGCTGGCGCTGGTAGACCTGAACCAGGAAAAGCTCGAAGACGCCGTCGCCGCGTGCAAGGCCAAGGGTGTCGAGGCGCGCAGCTACTTGTGCAACGTCGCCAATGAAGAGCAAGTGACCCACATGGTCGCTCAGGTCGCCGAAGATTTCGGTGCGATCCACGGCCTGATCAACAACGCCGGCATCCTGCGCGATGGCCTGCTGTTGAAGGTCAAGGACGGCGAGATGACCAAGATGAGCCTGGCCCAATGGCAGGCGGTGATCGACGTCAACCTGACCGGCGTGTTCCTGTGCACCCGTGAAGTCGCGGCAAAAATGGTCGAGCTGAACACCAGCGGCGCGATCATCAATATCTCCTCGATCTCGCGTGCCGGCAACGTTGGCCAGACCAACTACTCGGCCGCCAAGGCTGGCGTGGCGGCAGCGACCGTGACCTGGGCCAAGGAACTGGCGCGCTACGGCATTCGCGTGGCGGGCATCGCCCCGGGCTTTATTGAAACCGAGATGACGCTGGGCATGAAGCCTGAAGCGTTGGAGAAGATGACGGCCGGTATTCCGCTCAAGCGCATGGGCAAACCGGAAGAGATCGCCCATTCGGCGGCGTACATTTTCGAGAACGACTACTACACCGGCCGGATCCTCGAAATGGATGGCGGGTTGCGGATCTAAGCAACACCCAAAACAACTGTGGGAGCGAGCCTGCTCGCGAAAGCGGTAGATCAGTCAACTAATCTGTTGAATGACGCACCGCATTCGCGAGCAGGCTCGCTCCCACAGGGGACGCATTTTACTCAGCGAATCAATCGTCGCTGATGGTGATGTTCGGCATCGCCGGCGATACCGCTTCCTGCAACACGATCCGCGCGCCGACGTGGCGAGCGAGTTCCTGATACACCAGCGCAATCGGGCTGTCCGGCTCGGCGATCACCGTTGGCTTGCCGCCATCGGCCTGCTCACGAATGGCCATTGCCAGCGGCAACGAGGCCAGCAGCTCAACGCCATACTGATTGGCCAGCTTCACACCGCCACCCTCACCGAACAGATGCTCGGCATGCCCGCAGTTGGAGCAGATGTGCACGGCCATGTTTTCCACCACGCCCAGCACCGGAATGTTGACCTTGCGGAACATCTCCACGCCCTTGCGCGCATCCAGCAGCGCCAGGTCTTGCGGGGTCGTGACGATCACGGCACCGGCCACCGGGACTTTCTGCGCCAGGGTCAGCTGAATATCACCGGTGCCTGGCGGCATGTCGATGACCAGGTAATCGAGGTCGCCCCACGCGGTCTGGGTGACCAGTTGCAGCAGCGCACCGGAGACCATCGGCCCACGCCACACCATCGGCGTGTTGTCGTCGGTCAGGAACGCCATCGACATCACCTCAACGCCATGGGACTCGATCGGCACAAACCACTTCTGATCCTTGACCTTTGGTCGGGTGCCTTCGGGGATGCCGAACATGATGCCCTGGCTCGGACCGTAGATGTCCGCGTCGAGAATCCCGACCTTGGCGCCTTCACGGGCCAGCGCCAGCGCCAGGTTCGCAGCGGTGGTGGACTTGCCCACGCCACCCTTCCCGGACGCCACGGCCACCACGTTTTTCACGTTGGCCAGCCCCGGGATCTGCGCCTGGGCCTTGTGCGCGGCAATCACGCTGGTGATGTCGACACGGGCGGTCGTCACGCCGTCGAGGCCTTCGATAGCCATTTGCAGCATCTGCGACCAGCCGCTCTTGAACAGGCCGGCGGCGTAGCCCAACTCCAGCTGGACGCTGACGCGATCGCCCTGGATGTCGATAGTGCGCACGCATCCGGCGCTGACCGGGTCCTGGTTCAGATAAGGGTCGGTGTATTGGCGAAGGACGGCTTCCACCGCTGCGCGATTGACGGCGCTCATGGGCAACTCCGATAGCAAGACTGGAAAATCAGGCGGGTATCCTAACCGTTCTACTCTCCTATCGGCATGCCTGAAGATCAATTGTTGCGAACGCTTTCCTGTGGCGAGGGGGCTTGCCCCCGTTGGGCCGCGAAGTGGCCCCTTTCAATCTGTCAGACAGACCGAATTGCCTGGATTCACGGCTGCTGCGCAGCCGAACGGGGGCAAGCCCCCTCGCCACAGGGGTGAAAAATATGCGCCGGCGCTTTATAGTGGCCGACCTCCGTTTCATCAAGTAGCCGAGCCCCATGTCCGAGCCACGCAAGATCCTCGTCACCAGCGCCCTGCCCTATGCCAATGGTTCGATCCATCTTGGCCACATGCTGGAATACATCCAGACCGATATGTGGGTGCGCTTCCAGAAGCACCGCGGCAACCAATGCATTTATGTCTGCGCCGACGACGCCCACGGTTCGGCGATCATGCTGCGCGCGGAAAAGGAAGGCATCACCCCGGAACAACTGATCGCCAACGTCCAGGCTGAACACAGCGCCGACTTTGCCGAGTTCCTGGTGGACTTCGACAACTTTCACTCCACTCACGCCGAAGAAAACCGTGAGCTGTCGAGCCAGATCTACCTGAAGCTGCGCGACGCCGGGCACATTGCCCAGCGCTCGATCACGCAATACTTCGACCCGGAAAAGAAAATGTTCCTGGCCGACCGCTTCATCAAGGGCACCTGCCCGAAATGCGGCACCGAAGACCAGTACGGCGACAACTGCGAAAAATGCGGTGCGACTTACGCGCCGACCGACCTGAAGGATCCGAAGTCGGCGATCTCTGGCGCCACCCCGGTGCTCAAGGATTCCCAGCACTTCTTCTTCAAGCTGCCGGACTTCCAGGACATGCTGCAAACCTGGACCCGCAGCGGCACCCTGCAAGACGCCGTCGCCAACAAGATCGCCGAATGGCTGGACGCGGGCCTGCAACAGTGGGACATCTCCCGCGATGCGCCGTACTTCGGTTTCGAGATTCCCGATGAGCCGGGCAAGTACTTTTACGTCTGGCTGGACGCGCCGATCGGCTACATGGCGAGCTTCAAGAACCTGTGCAACCGCACGCCGGAGCTGGACTTCGATGCGTTCTGGGGCAAGGACTCCACCGCCGAGCTGTACCATTTCATCGGCAAGGACATCGTCAACTTCCACGCCCTGTTCTGGCCAGCCATGCTCGAAGGCGCCGGTTTCCGTAAACCGACCGGCATCAACGTGCACGGCTACCTGACCGTCAACGGTCAGAAAATGTCCAAGTCCCGTGGCACTTTCATCAAGGCCCGGACGTACCTGGATCACCTGTCGCCGGAATACCTGCGCTACTACTACGCGGCCAAGCTGAGCCGTGGCGTCGACGACCTCGACCTGAACCTCGAGGACTTCGTGCAGAAGGTCAACTCGGACCTGGTCGGCAAAGTCGTCAACATCGCCAGCCGTTGTGCCGGTTTCATCCATAAAGGCAACGCCGGTGTGCTGGTGGCCGGCAATGCCGCGCCTGAACTGACCGAAGCGTTCCTGGCCGCGGCGCCAAGCATCGCCGAGGCTTACGAGGCTCGCGACTTCGCCCGCGCCATGCGTGAAATCATGGGCCTGGCCGACCGTGCCAACGCCTGGATCGCCGACAAGGCACCGTGGTCGTTGAACAAACAGGAAGGCAAGCAGGACGAAGTCCAGGCGATCTGCGCCTTGGGCGTCAACCTGTTCCGCCAGTTGGTGATCTTCCTCAAGCCGGTCCTGCCGTTGCTGGCTGCCGATGCCGAGGCGTTCCTGAACGTCGCGCCGCTGACCTGGAACGACCACGCGACCCTGCTCAGCAACCATCAGCTGAACGAGTTCAAACCGTTGATGACGCGTATAGACCCGGTAAAAGTACAGGCCATGAGCGACGCGTCCAAAGAAGACCTGACCGCCAGCGCAACCGACACCGGCGAAGCCGCACCGGCCGGCAACGGCGAACTGGCCAAGGATCCGCTGTCGCCAGAGATCGAGTTCGACGCATTCGCGGCGATCGACCTGCGCGTCGCACTGATCGTCAAGGCTGAACACGTGGAAGGCGCCGACAAGCTGCTGCGCCTGACCCTGGACATCGGTGACGAGCAACGCAACGTGTTCTCCGGGATCAAGAGCGCTTACCCGGATCCGTCCAAGCTCGATGGTCGCCTGACCATGATGATCGCCAACTTAAAGCCACGGAAAATGAAGTTCGGCATCTCCGAAGGCATGGTGATGGCGGCCGGTCCTGGCGGCGAAGAAATCTACCTGCTCAGCCCTGATAGCGGCGCCAAGCCGGGTCAGCGCATCAAGTAAGGTCTTGCTGTAAACCGATCCCACAGTCGTGCCTGACGCGACTGTGGGATTTTCATATCTGGCCCACCCTCCGTCCTTGCCGGATAATGCCTAAGCTTTTTAGACCGCTCGTTAAAAAGCCCCCGTTCTTGCCGGCACGATCATGACCGAGATACTGCTTACGCTTATCAGCGCTGCCCTGATCAACACTGTCGTGTTGCACTGGCCGCTGGGCACCGATCCGCTGCTGGGTAACGAGCATCGGCAAGTCCATGCGCTGGGCATTGCGACCAGCTGTTTGATGCTACTGGCTGGCACGCTGGGTTATGCCGCCGACCGTTGGTTGCTGGTGCCGCTGGAGCTGACGTCGCTGCGCCTGTTTGTGTTCTTGCCCTTAAGCGTTTTGTTGATCGGCCCGCTGTTGAAAGCGCTGTCTCGGCTGCTGCCAAAATTAACGTTCGACGGGCTCTGGCCGCTTCTTTTGGGCAATGCTGGTGTGCTCGGGTTGACGTTGCTCAACGCTCAGGATGACAAGGGATTCTTTCACGCCACCTTCCTGAGCCTCGGCGCCGGGCTGGGATTTTGGCTGGTGCTGAGCCTGTTCAGCGATTTGCGCCAGCGCACACTCGATAACGATATTCCCCTGCCCTTTCGTGGCCTGCCGATCGAGCTGATCGGCGCCGGACTGATCGCAGTGGCATTTCTCGGATTTAGCGGACTGATCAAAACATGAGTCTGATTCAACGCATCGACGCCCTCCTGCCGCAGACTCAATGCGGCAAGTGTGGCCACCCCGGATGCAAGCCCTACGCCGAAGGCATCGCCAGCGGCGAGCCGATCAACAAGTGCCCGCCCGGTGGCAGCGAAACCATTGCAGCCCTGGCCGAATTGCTGAAAGTACCGGTGCTGGAACTGGACACCAGTCGCGGTTCAGCCCCGGCGCAGATTGCCTATATTCGCGAAGCCGAATGCATCGGTTGCACCAAGTGCATCCAGGCTTGCCCGGTCGACGCCATTGTTGGCGCGGCCAAGTTGATGCACACGGTGATCGTCGACGAATGCACCGGTTGCGACCTATGCGTGGCGCCCTGCCCGGTGGACTGCATCGAGATGCGCCTGTTGCCGCTGGCCACCGTGCTGCCGATTGTCGGGGGCCTGGCCACAAGCCTGGAAGAGCAACGGGCTCGCGCCGCCAAACGCAACCATGCACGGCGCCGCTTTGAACAACGCAATGCCCGCTTGCAGCGCGAGGAACAACAGAAAATCGCAGAACGTCAGGCCCGCGCCCAACGCGCCGTTGCACACAGTGAAGTGACGACGGCGGACCCGGTGCAAGCGGCGCTTGAACGCGTGCGCGCACAAAAAGCGGCGAACGCTGATGCGGCGCTGAAAAAGGCCAAGATCGATGCGGCGATGAGTCGGGCGCAACTGAACAAGTCGCTCAAGGCCTTTGGTCATCCACCGACCTTCGAGCAGCAGTCGCAACTGATCGTGCTGCAACAACAGTTCGAGGCCGCCGAACAGGCTTTGGCGCAACTGGAAAGCGCTTCAGCGCCACCCCCGCCGCCGGCTGCCCCGGCGAAGGACGCCGAGTTGAAGCGGGCGAAGATCCAGTTGGCCATGCGCCGCGCCGAACTCAAGAAAGCCCAGGTCAACGAAGCACCGGCCGAACAGCTCGAAGCCCTGGAACGCGCACTCAGCGAGGCCGAACAGGCCTTGCACGTCGCTGAAGCGGCGAGTGAACAACCGCTGCCGGACCTGACACGCGTCGAAAAGCGTCCCATCGACAGCCAGCTTCGACAGTTGAAAACTGAATTGGCCTACGCCCGTGCCGACGTCAGCAAACTCGAACGAGGTGCGGACACCCCGAGCGAATTGATCGACAAGGCCCGCGCGCGGCTGCTGGAAGCCCAGCACCAGGTGGATGCCTATGTCGCCCCTTGAATCGGTGGACGAACGCCTCCAGCAGGCCATGAAGCTGGTGCTGCTGGCCACCGTGCCGGGGATGCTGACGTTGTTTTGGCTGTATGGCTGGGGCGTCTTGATCAACCTGATGCTGGCGGCCGCCACCGTGCTGGCGGTTGAAGGCGCCGTGTTGCGGCTGCGCCAGCGCCCGCTGAAACCAACGTTGAGCGACGGCAGCGCGCTGGTCAGTGCGACGCTGCTGACGCTGGCATTGCCGCCATACTGCCCGTGGTGGTTGACGGTCTGTGCAGCGGCGTTCGCGATACTGGGTAAACAGTTGTATGGCGGCGTGGGCAAGAATCCGTTCAACCCGGCGATGCTCGGTTTCGCCTTGGTAGTCGTGACCTTTCCCCAACAAATGACGCATTGGCCGTCCTCCCACGGCATGGATTTGCTCGGCGGCCTGCAACAGATATTCGGCTTCAACCTCAGCGCCTCACCAGACGCCTGGGCCCAGGCCACCGCGCTGGACAGCCTGCGCATCAACAAAAGCCTCACCATGGACGAACTCTTCGCCGGCAACCCGGCATTCGGCCATTTCGGCGGACGCGGCGTGGAATGGGTCAACCTGGCCTTTCTGGCCGGTGGCGCGTTTCTCCTGCAACGCCGGGTGTTCAGTTGGCATGCGCCGGTCGGCATGCTCGCCAGCCTGTTTGTCATCAGCCTGCTGTGCTGGAACGGTTCGGGCTCCGACTCCCATGGCTCACCCCTGTTTCATCTGCTCACCGGCGCGACCATGCTGGGGGCGTTTTTCATTGTCACGGAGCCAGTGTCCGGGGCAAAAAGCGCAGGTGCCCGATTGCTCTTTGGTATCGGTGTGGGCTTGCTGACTTACCTGATACGGACCTGGGGCGGCTATCCGGACGGATTGGCATTTGCGGTATTGCTGATGAACCTTTGTGTACCGGCGCTGGAGCGTTTTATAGCGTCCAGGCAGGAGCCAGCGACCCCATGAGCCGAGCGTCCAGTGTGGTGATTCCGGTGCTGTTGGCCGGATTGGGAATCGGCGCGACTTACCTCGCGCATTACACCAGCGCACCGCGCATTGCCGCCGAACAACGGCTGATCGACAGTCGCAACCTGCTGGACCTGCTACCGACGCAAAGCTACGACAATCAGCCGCTGGAGCAGCCGCTCAACCTCGCCAACATCCAATTGGCCAATAGCACACTGCTGGGCGGCTACCTGGCGACCAAGGCCGGCCAACCGAGCGCTGTGTTGCTGCGCAGCCAGACACTGGGCTATGAAGGCAAAATCGAGTTGATGATTGCCATTGATGCCAACGGCAAGTTGCTGGGGGTCAAAACCCTCAAGCAATCTGAGACCCCGGGGCTGGGTGGCAAGATCGCCGACTGGCCGAACGCATGGCTTCAAACGTTTACCGGCAAGTCCCGCAACGACCCCGGCGACACGGGCTGGGCCTTGAAAAAGGATCAGGGACAATTTGATCAGGTGGCAGGGGCGACCATCACGTCAAGGGCGGTGATCAGCGCCATTCATGACGCCTTGCGCTACTTCGATGAACACCGGCAACCCTTGATCGGGAGTAGCGCCCATGACTAAGTCGTCGACCCTGCAAAACTCATTGATGCTGGCGCCCCTGATCGGTGCCACGACTTCCTGGGCGGCGGCGCTGGGACTGTGGCTGATGTTCATCGTGATCATCAGTGCTTATGGCGTTGGCATGTGGGCGTTGCGATCTCGATTGGTTCCGTCCGCCCGCTTGCTTGCCAGCGTCCTGCTGGCCGCCACGCTCACCAGCTGCGCGCAATTGGCCGCACAAGTCTTGTCACTTCAATGGCAACAGCCTGTGGCGCTTTACGCAGGATTGATCGCACTGCAATGCGTTGTGCTGGAATACAACGGTTTCTTCCAGAGCCCACGCTTTGATCGCTTGCGTCTGTGCGCCGTGTTTGGCGCATTGATGTTGGGCCTGGGCCTGCTGCGCCAACTCCTTGGCAACGGTGGCCTGCACCTCGCCACGCTCGTCCCCGGCGGGTTCATCCTCCTGGGAGTGTTGATCGCCGCACGCCAGGCTTGGGCTCGCTCGACGCCCTCACATTGATTGACTGCTTTTTAGGGAAACGCATCGTCCATGAATGCCGCAAAACGTTTGGAAATTTTCCGCCGGTTTCACGAAGACAACCCGGAACCCAAGACTGAACTGGCCTATTCGTCACCCTTCGAATTGCTGATTGCCGTCATTCTTTCCGCTCAATCGACCGATGTCGGCGTCAACAAGGCCACCGCCAAACTCTATCCCGAGGCCAACACTCCGGCGGCGATCCACGCGCTGGGCGTCGAAGGGCTGTCGGAATACATCAAGACGATCGGCCTGTTCAACAGCAAAGCGAAAAACGTGATCGAAACCTGTCGCTTGCTGGTGGAGCGCCATGGCGGCGAAGTCCCGCAAACCCGCGAGGAACTGGAAGCGCTCCCTGGCGTCGGCCGCAAGACGGCGAACGTGGTGCTCAATACCGCCTTTCGCCAACTGACCATGGCCGTGGACACCCATATCTTCCGGGTCAGCAACCGCACTGGCATTGCTCCCGGCAAGAATGTCGTCGAGGTTGAGCAGAAACTGATGAAGTTTGTACCCAAGCAATACCTGCTCGACTCCCATCACTGGCTGATCCTTCACGGGCGCTACGTTTGCCTGGCCCGCAAGCCCCGCTGCGGCAGCTGCCGGATCGAGGACTTGTGCGAATACAAGCAAAAGACTTCGGACGATTGAGGCACTATTAAAATTATTGATGTATCGATTGAAAAAATCTTTTTTACCCGCCGGGCGATTGTCGATATAAGGGGCGCCAAAGGCAGTCTTAGCCTGGAGTTGACCTATGAGCACTGGCAAAGAGCAATTGGACGTAGAAGACGACTTCACACCCGTTGAGGCCGATGACGCGGAACCGGTGGTAGAAGTGGCAAAGACCAACCTGAGCAAACGTCGCACCATCGACAATTTGCTGGAGGAGCGCCGACTGCAAAAGCAATTGGCCGATTATGATTTTGACCTGTAACACCTAAAAGCCTCCCGAAACGGAGGCTTTTTACTAAGCGCCAATCGCTGATGAGGATGGCTTCATCAGACGTGGGTGGTACTTATACCAGGCCATTGCGTTGAGCCAGTTCGATCAGATCGACCAGGGAGCGCGCATTGAGCTTCAACAACAGGCGGGTTTTGTAGGTACTGACGGTTTTATTGCTGAGAAACATTCCATCGGCAATCTCCTTATTGGTCTTTCCTCTGGCCAACTGTTGTAAAACCATCATTTCGCGCCCGGACAATCGATCCACCATGTCGGCTTCACTGGCATTACCAAGACTTGACCGCACGGTATGCAACGCTTGATTCGGGAAGTAACTGTAGCCTGACAGCACGGCTTTTATCGCACTGAGCAATTCAGTCAGGTCCTGCTGTTTACACACATAGCCGGCAGCCCCCGACTGCATGCAACGCATGGAAAAATGCCCCGGCGCCTGTGAAGTCAATATCAGCACTTTAAGTGGCATCGTCGTCGATGTCAGTCGAGCAATGACCTCCAGCCCATCCAGCTTGGGTATTCCAATATCCAGAATTACAATGTCCGGCATAAGTTCGCGGGCAAGTTGTAATGCGTCCACGCCGTTATCTGTTTCTGCAATGACTTCGTAGCCATGGCGCTCCATTAGCATACGTACCGCAAGACGAATGACGGGGTGATCATCCACGATCAGCACTTTATTCATGGGCAAGTCCAATTTCGCTGTTCGAATTTTTAGAGACCGCACAATAGCCTAGTCGCTTCATCCATGGCATGCCGCCCCCCTCGGCCACCCACAGCCAGAGACATTTCTTACAAATTTAAAAGATTAGTCCTACAAATTTCTTAAAACAAATTGCATCCTGCGTGGTATTAAACTTCGCGCAGTCGGCCTTCCGGAAATTTTTCTGTATCGAATTACGGCAAAAAAAAATCGCAATCCATCACGCACGCGCCTCCGACAACAAACCTGGACTGAGCTACGCTTAAAACAAGCAAGACACGCCCCACCGATAAAAAGCCTTACACAAAAAAACGTCACCTTCAGAAACAGCTAACCGCTTATTTAAGGACACACTTAAAAACCAGACAACCGCACAATATTCTCCAGTAAAACACGCCCCGCCCAACTCACATACAAACAATAACGCTACTCTATCCCCCCCAAAAAAACACAATCCCAAAGTGGAGACTCACCAAGTTAAATCACTAACAGCCTTCATACGATATAACCAACCACCCAACAAACAACTCTTCAACCCATCGAGCAAAAGTTAAAACCATAATGAGCAAAGAATATGATAAAACTAAAAAGCAAAATTACGAACCCCATGACTATCATTGCAATATTCGCAACACTGTCTGAAGCATCGGCGGCCGTGTCACTGCCCTTTCTCGACGATGAAGAACGAGCGCTCTATATCTGGTTTCTGATCAGCTTTCCGTTTTATTTGCTTTTCCTGTTCTTCGCGACCCTTAACTTCAACTATCGATCGCTTTACGCGCCTTCTGATTTTGAAAAGGGCGAGGATTTTTTGACAGTCATGAAAAGCGCTGGTCGCAAGGACAATACTCCCTCCCCACCTAATCTTCCGGCCCGGCATTACGTTTGCCTGCCTGAAAGGCTGAAGGATCTGCACATCGTCGATGCACGCTTGACGGGTCAGCCATTGGCGTTCAGCTCGCTGCTGGAGAGCATTCAGCTTCCACAGAAAAACCTCGCGCAAGTGATCGTATTTCTCACGTGCGCAGACTCGGAGACATCGCTGAAAGAAAGCGTGCTCAAGCATTCGAAACTGACAAAGAAGCGCAGCGGCTCCATCTTCTGCGTTGCTTTTAATTCCAGCTCTCAAGCGCTGACAATCATTGGGCAAACGTTTTATCCGGCAGAGACCGGCAGATAGCTCTTGAAGAGCACAAGGAGAGAAAAACAGCAGGAAGGTGTAACGGGCATCAAGAAAAAACTGAATGCTCAATGAATGCCAGGCAGAACATCCCCCTTTCGAGGTGTGGCCTTGTCACCGACAAGGCCACACTTCTATTACCCGCTCAAAAGGCTCAGAACAGCTTGCGGCCTTTGTTCGCGGCAATGCGCATACGCAAGGCGTTGAGCTTGATGAAGCCAGCCGCATCGGCCTGGTTGTAAGCGCCGCCGTCTTCTTCGAAAGTCGCGATGTTGGCATCGAACAACGATTCGTCAGACTTGCGACCGGTCACGATCACGTTGCCCTTGTACAGCTTCAGGCGAACAACGCCGTTCACGTGGGCCTGGGACGCATCGATCATCTGTTGCAGCATCAGACGCTCAGGGCTCCACCAGTAACCGGTGTAGATCAGGCTGGCGTACTTGGGCATCAACTCGTCTTTGAGGTGAGCCACTTCGCGGTCCAGGGTGATCGATTCGATCGCACGGTGAGCGCGCAGCATGATGGTGCCGCCAGGAGTTTCGTAGCAGCCACGGGACTTCATGCCCACGTAACGGTTTTCGACGATGTCGAGACGGCCGATACCGTGTTCACCACCGATACGGTTCAGGGTCGCCAGCACGGTGGCCGGGGTCATTTCGACGCCGTCCAGTGCAACGATGTCGCCATTACGGTAGGTCAGTTCCAGGTATTGCGGCTTGTCTGGAGCGTTCTCCGGGGAGACGGTCCATTTCCACATGTCTTCTTCGTGCTCGGTCCAGGTGTCTTCCAGCACGCCGCCTTCATAGGAGATGTGCAGCAGGTTGGCATCCATCGAGTACGGGGATTTTTTCTTGCCGTGACGCTCGATCGGGATGTTGTGCTTTTCAGCGTAATCCATCAGCTTTTCACGGGACAGCAGGTCCCACTCGCGCCACGGAGCAATCACTTTCACACCTGGCTTCAAGGCGTACGCGCCCAGTTCGAAACGAACCTGGTCGTTGCCCTTGCCGGTGGCGCCGTGGGAAATGGCGTCAGCGCCGGTTTCGTTGGCGATTTCGATCAGGCGTTTGGCGATCAACGGACGAGCGATGGAAGTACCCAGCAGGTACTCGCCTTCGTAAACGGTGTTGGCGCGGAACATCGGGAAAACGAAATCACGCACGAATTCTTCGCGCAAGTCGTCGATGTAGATCTCTTTGACGCCCATGGCCTGTGCCTTGGCGCGCGCCGGTTCAACCTCTTCGCCCTGACCCAGGTCAGCGGTGAAGGTCACCACTTCACAGTTATAAGTATCCTGCAGCCACTTGAGGATCACCGAAGTGTCCAGGCCGCCGGAATACGCCAGAACGACCTTGTTTACGTCCGCCATGCCATCACTCCACGGGGTTCTACGGAAAGCCGTGAAGTCTACCGGTCATACGAAATAATTTACAGTGGCGCGACAGCTTATGACGACGAAGCGACAGAATCTATCGAGAGCGCGACGATGACCGGCAAGTCAGGAAGTGGCTGCTGCATTACCAGAAGCGACTTGAGGCGCGACTTTCTCGGTCGGCGCAACGCGTTCCAGACGCACGGCAACCCGGCGATTCTTCGCACGGTTGACGGCGGTGGTGTTGGGCGCCACAGGGTAACGCTCACCGTGGAAGCGCATGGTGATCTGCGATTCCTGAATGCCGTTGGCCTTGAAGTAATCCATCACCGCCAATGCGCGGCGGCGCGACAGTTCACGGTTGGCCAGGCGATTGCCGCTGTTGTCGGAGTGCCCGTCGAGCTCGATGTGATTGACCGACGGATCGGCCTTCATGAACTCCAGCATCACTTGCAACTGCGCCTTGGCGTGCGCATCAAGATCGATGCCTTCAGCACCCGTGAAGGTGATCTCGGACTGTTTGACCTGTTCGAAATTCTTCGGCAGCAGTTTCGCCACGCAGCTTTGGTAATCGTTGAATGCCTTGCTGAACTTGACCGGCAACAGTCGCACTTCCGACACCCGGCCATCACCGGAGGCATGCCGGATCACCGGACTGCGGCCGTCGATCAAGCCACTGATCAGGCGCCCGGCCTGCGCTTGCGAGCTGTTGAACAGCACATTACCGCTGCCCAGGCGTACCGAGCCCAGATTGATGTCGCCACGCCCCGGTTGCCACGGCGCGGCGGCGGCCAGCAAGGTTGCCGAACCGCCACCGATCATCGCGTTGTAGGTATTCAGGCGAAATATCGCCTGTTCACCGGCACGGCGTACGAATTCACCCGAGCCGAAATCGGTGATCGGTTGAGTCAGGCGGCATTCGAACTTGTCACCTTCGACCGTCCACTCGATGCTCTCCAGACGCGTCTGGAAAGTGAGCGCCATCGCAGGAAGGCTGGCAAACACACTGAGCAAGGCTAAATAACGCTGGCGCACGGGAGGCTCCACTGGCTTCTACAACAAAAAGACCGACACACGCATGTTTCCGGCATACCTGATTCATATCGGTAGGTTCCTGCAAAACTTGATAGCGAGTGCCTGCAAGAGTCTTTTCCGGTAGCATTCCCCTGAGTTTGACCCGCCTGGAATCCCCTCATGTCCGACCGCCTGACCCTACTGCGTCCCGACGACTGGCACATTCATCTTCGCGATGGTGCCGTGTTGACCAATACCGTTGCGGATGTTGCGCGCACCTTTGGTCGCGCCATCATCATGCCCAACCTGGTACCTCCGGTGCGTAACGCCGCTGAAGCCGACGGCTATCGCCAGCGAATCCTCGCTGCACGCCCGGCCGGCAGTCGCTTCGAACCGTTGATGGTGCTTTACCTGACCGACCGCACCCAGCCCGAAGAAATTCGCGAGGCCAAGGCCAGCGGTTTCGTGTACGCCGCCAAGCTGTACCCTGCCGGCGCGACCACCAACTCGGATTCTGGCGTAACCAGCATCGACAAGATCTTCCCTGCGCTAGAGGCCATGGCCGACGTCGGGATGCCTCTGCTGATTCACGGTGAAGTCACTCGTGGCGATGTCGACGTGTTCGACCGCGAAAAATTTTTCATCGATGAGCACATGCGCCGTGTGGTCGAGCGTTTCCCGACGCTCAAAGTGGTGTTTGAACACATCACCACCGCCGATGCCGTGCAGTTCGTCAACGAGGCTTCGGCCAACGTCGGCGCCACCATCACCGCGCATCACCTGCTGTACAACCGCAACCACATGCTGGTGGGCGGGATTCGGCCGCACTTCTATTGCCTGCCGATTCTCAAGCGCAATACGCACCAGGAAGCCCTGCTCGACGCCGCCACCAGCGGCAGCGAAAAATTCTTCCTGGGCACCGACTCGGCCCCCCACGCCCAGCACGCCAAAGAAGCCGCGTGTGGCTGCGCCGGTTGCTACACCGCGTATGCGGCCATCGAGATGTACGCCGAAGCGTTCGAACAACGCAACGCGCTGGACAAGCTCGAAGCCTTCGCCAGCCTCAACGGCCCACGCTTCTATGGCCTGCCAGCGAACACCGACCGCATTACCCTGGTCCGCGATGAGTGGACCGCCCCAACCAGCCTGCCATTTGGCGAGTTGACCGTTATCCCGCTGCGCGCCGGTGAAAAACTGCGCTGGCGCCTGCTGGAGGAACACGCGTGAGTGAAGACCATTTCGACGACGAACAGGACGGTCAAGGCGGTGGAGGCGGTCCTCGTCATCCAATGGCTGCCAGGTTTCGTGGCTACCTGCCGGTTGTCGTCGACGTAGAAACCGGTGGTTTCAACTCGGCCACCGACGCCCTGCTGGAAATTGCTGCAACCACCATCGCCATGGACGAGAAAGGGTTTGTGTACCCCGATCACACCTACTTCTTCCGTGTAGAGCCTTTTGAAGGCGCGAACATCGAAGCAGCGGCGCTGGAGTTCACCGGGATCAAACTCGATCACCCGCTGCGCATGGCAGTGAGTGAAGAAGCGGCGCTGACCGATATTTTCCGCGGCATCCGCAAGGCTCTGAAAGCCAACGGCTGCAAACGGGCGATTCTGGTCGGCCACAACAGCAGCTTCGACCTGGGCTTCCTCAACGCTGCGGTCGCACGCCTGGACATGAAACGTAACCCGTTTCATCCGTTCTCCAGCTTCGACACCGCGACCCTTGCCGGCCTGGCTTACGGTCAGACTGTACTGGCCAAGGCCTGTCAGGCGGCGGATATCGACTTCGACGGTCGCGAGGCCCACTCGGCTCGTTATGACACCGAGAAGACCGCGGAGCTGTTCTGCGGCATCGTCAATCGCTGGAAACAAATGGGCGGCTGGGAAGATTTCAACGACTGATCTGTCGCTGATTAATCCCCGCGCATAAAAAAACCGGCCACTGAGGCCGGTTTTTTTATGCCTGACGCTTGGGCTTACAGCGCCGCAGCGTGCTCGGTCAGGTAAGCAGCAACGCCTTCTGGCGAAGCGTTCATGCCTTTGTCGCCTTTTTTCCAGTTGGCAGGGCAAACTTCGCCGTGCTCTTCGTGGAATTGCAGAGCGTCGACCAGACGGATCAGCTCTTCCATGTTACGGCCCAGCGGCAGGTCGTTGATGATCTGCGAGCGGACAACGCCTTTGTCGTCGATCAGGAATGCGCCACGGAAAGCAACGCCGTCAGCGGACTGAACGTCGTAGGCCTTCATGATTTCCTGCTTGATGTCGGCAGCCATGGTGTAGCGAACCTGGCCGATACCGCCATTGTTCACCGGGGTGTTGCGCCAGGCGTTGTGGGTGAAGTGCGAGTCGATCGACACGGCAATCACTTCAACGTTGCGGGACTTGAAGTCAGCCATGCGGTTGTCCAGAGCGATCAGCTCGGACGGGCAAACGAAGGTGAAGTCCAGTGGGTAGAAGAACACCAGGCCGTATTTGCCTTTGATGGCCGACGACAGGGTGAAGCTGTCTACGATTTCGCCATTGCCGAGGACGGCTGGAACGGTGAAGTCCGGGGCTTGTTTGCCTACGAGTACGCTCATTGGATATCTCCTGGTCTATTAACGTGAAGAACTGGATTCGCATCAGCCTGCCACCCTCAGGCGACAGCCCTGTGACACGATCCCCCTTCAAAGGACCGACCATCATACACGGCGTTTTTAGGCTGTCCTCAACGGTTTTTTGCAGGAGGATAAAAATTGCCATCGAGACCGTTACTGGCAGATTGCCTGAATGAAAACCGTTCGTCGGTCACGCCCGCTTATAACGCAAAGCTTTCAGAAACCACTTTGACAATCATTCTCGTTAACATTAAGATCCATCGCAATTGAGTCACAACCAGCGACGGTTTTCACTTATGTATGTCTGCCTCTGCACTGGCGTCACCGACGGTCAAATCCGCGATGCAATCTATGAAGGTTGCTGCAGCTATAAGGAAGTCCGTCAGGCCACCGGCGTTGCCAGCCAATGCGGCAAATGCGCCTGCCTTGCAAAGGAAGTGGTTCGCGAAACCCTGACCAAATTGCAATCGGCCCAGGCAGCCATTCCTTTCCCGGTAGAATTTACTGCCGCGTAAAGACCCTGATTCAAAGAACCGGACTTGATGTCCGGTTTTTTTATGTCTGAAAATCAACCGCTTACGCTCTAGACGCGGAACACAAACATTCTTATTCCGATTAATTTTCATATAAGTTTCAATAACTTAGGTTTGACACTATTACATACGCGGCTCAAACTCTGCCCTATAGACAGCTACTCAGGGCAGGACCCCATCATGAAAGGCGACGTTACAGTCATCCAGCATCTCAACAAGATCCTTGCCAATGAGCTGGTCGCGATCAATCAATACTTTTTGCATGCGCGCATGTATGAAGATTGGGGCCTGAACAAGCTGGGCAAGCACGAGTACCACGAATCCATCGACGAGATGAAGCACGCGGACAAGCTGATCAAGCGCATCCTTTTCCTTGAAGGCCTGCCGAACGTCCAGGACCTGGGCAAGTTGCACATCGGCGAGCACACCAAGGAAATGCTTGAGTGCGACCTGCGTATCGAACGCATCGGCCATGCCGATCTGAAAGTCGCCATCGCTCATTGCGAAACGGTCGGCGACTTCGGTAGCCGCGAACTGCTCGAAGACATTCTCGAGTCCGAGGAAGAACATATCGACTGGCTCGAAACCCAACTGGGCCTGATCGATAAAGTCGGTCTTGAGAACTATCTGCAATCGCAGATGGGCGAAGACGAGTAAGTCAGCGCACGCTAAACTCGAGACAGTAAAAAGCCCCGCACTCTTTTAAAGAGGCGGGGCTTTTTTATTGCCTACAAAGATCGAATCAAGCTTCGGTCTTGTTGGCAGCTGCCGCTTCAACAGCGGCTTTGATCGTGGTCTGCAACGAACCGTCAGCAGCCATTTCAGTCATGATGTCGCTACCGCCGACCAGCTCACCACCGACCCACAGTTGCGGGAAGGTTGGCCAGTTGGCGTATTTTGGCAGGTTGGCGCGGATTTCCGGGTTCTGCAGGATGTCCACGTACGCAAACTTTTCGCCACATGCCATCACGGCCTGCGCGGCTTTCGCGGAGAAGCCACACTGCGGGGCATTCGGCGAACCTTTCATGTAAAGCAGAATGGTGTTGTTAGCAATCTGCTCTTTAATCGTTTCGATGATATCCATGAAGCACCTCGGCTGAACTTTCCGACTCAGAGGTCGGCACGGTGGCGCATTGTAACGGAAACCCGAGCGCCATGCTCGGTCTCCCCGACAGACACGATCACGCCGCCGCCACGGTGACCGGCACGCCGTTCAACGCCGCATTCCCTGACAGCTCGTCGAGCTGACATTCATCGGTCAGGTCATTGGCGCTGGATCCCGGCTGGCCACTGGCAATTGTCATCTGCACACCCGGCCGCGCATGCCCCCAACCGTGCGGCAGGCTGACCACACCTTTCATCATGTCGAAGCTGGCGACCACTTCCACTTCAATCATCCCGACCCGGGAACTCACCCGCACACGCTGCCCGTCGCTGAGCCCGCGACTGGACAAATCGTCCGGGTGCATGAGCAGTTGATGGCGCGGCTTGCCCTTCACCAGACGGTGATAGTTGTGCATCCACGAGTTATTGCTGCGCACATGACGACGGCCAATCATCAGCAATTGATCCGCGGCTGGTGCTTGTAGCGCGGCGAAACGCGCGAGGTCGGCAAGGATCGCCGGCGGCGCTGCCTGTATGCGCTGATTGGCGGTTTTCAGGCGTGGCGTGAGGTTGGATTTCAACGCGCCCAGATCGACGCCATGCGGATGATCAAACAGCGTGGCGAGCGACAGCTTGTGTTCCGACGCATCGCCATACAGCCCCATCCGCAAGCCAAGGTCGATCATTTGCGCGGGCGCAATTGTCGGTTTCAGTTCCTTCCCGGTCTTCGCCGCAAACGCCTTGGCCAGGCCGACGAAGATCTCCCAGTCATGCAGTGCGCCTTCAGGCTTGGCCAGAATCGCCCGGTTGAAACGCGTGACGTTGCGCACCGCGAACATGTTGAACGTCGTGTCGTAGTGATCGTTTTCCAGCGCCGAGGTCGACGGCAGGATCAGGTCGGCATAGCGCGTGGTTTCGTTGATGTACAGGTCGACGCTGACCATGAACTCCAGGCCATCCAACGCCTGTTCCAGTTGCCGGCCATTGGGTGTCGACAGCACCGGGTTGCCGGCGACGGTGATCAGCGCGCGGACCTGTCCCTCCCCTTCGGTGAGCATTTCTTCAGCCAGCGCCGACACCGGCAACTCGCCGGCGTACTCCGGACGTGCGGACACTCGGCTTTGCCACCGATTGAAATGCCCTCCCGAGGTCGACGCCACCAGGTCCACTGCCGGTTCGGTGCACAGCGCACCGCCGACGCGATCGAGGTTGCCGGTGACCAGATTGATCAGTTGCACCAGCCAATGGCACAGCGTACCGAACGCCTGGGTCGAGACGCCCATGCGGCCGTAACACACGGCTGTCGGCGCCGCCGCAAAATCCCGGGCCAGTTGGCGGATCTGTTCGGCCGGCACGGCGCACAACGGGCTCATGGCTTCGGCGGTGAACGTGGCGATGGCCTGGCGCACGTCATCCAGACCGTCGACCGGTAAATGACTCTCACGCGTCAGGTTTTCAGTGAACAAGGTATTGAGCAGCCCGAACAACAACGCCGCATCGCCACCGGGACGCACGAACAGGTGCTGATCGGCCATCGCGGCGGTTTCGCTGCGACGCGGATCGACCACCACTACTTTGCCGCCCCGGGACTGAATCGCCTTCAGGCGTTTTTCCACATCCGGCACGGTCATGATGCTGCCGTTTGAAGCCAGCGGGTTACCGCCCAGGATCAGCATGAAATCGGTGTGATCGATGTCCGGAATCGGCAACAGCAAGCCGTGGCCGTACATCAAATGACTGGTCAGGTGATGCGGCAACTGATCGACCGACGTCGCGGAAAAACGGTTACGGGTTTTCAGCAAGCCAAGGAAATAATTACTGTGGGTCATCAACCCGTAGTTATGCACGCTGGGGTTGCCTTGATACACCGCCACCGCGTTCTGCCCGTGACGTTCCTGAATCGCCGCGAGGCGTTCGGCTACCAGGCTGAAGGCGTCTTCCCACGCAATAGGCTGCCATTCGCTGCCCACTCGCAGCATCGGCTGCCGCAGACGATCGGGATCGTTCTGAATATCTTGCAGGGCCACCGCCTTGGGGCAGATGTGTCCACGGCTGAACGTATCCAGCGGGTCGCCCTTGATCGAGGTGATCTGCACCGCGCCGTCGGCTTCGGTGGTTTCGATAGTCAGGCCGCAAATGGCTTCACACAAGTGGCACGCACGGTGATGGAGAGTCTTGGTCATGGCCCGTCTCTGTCTTGTTCTGGGCGGGCAATATCGGCCGCGGGATCAAAACTATGGCGCCAGACTGGCTCCTGCGCCAGCGACGTTCGTCTTGTGAATCGGCGTCCATCAGGCCAGCCGATGGCCGTGTGCACTCAGTTCGGCGGCAACCGGGGTGGCGCCTGCAACTGGACTTCCTGAAGGGTTTCGACCTGCTCCTGGGGAACATGCACCCCGGTGAGCTCGCCGATCAGTCGCCAATGCTCGTCGAGCCCGGTGCTGATGGTCGCCATGCGATCAATCATCCGTCGACCGGCGGCTTTGGTCACTTCGTCCTCACTGCGCATCAGCTCGAAGCACATCGAGGTCATTGAGGCGGTGAGGTGGGTCAGCGAGCGGGCCGTGAGGCCGAGTAAATCCATTAACAGCTGTTCTTTCGATTCCATTTCGAAGGCTTCCTGCGTCACTCGTCAGGTAGTTATAACCCAGCACTTTGCATTAGCAAATGTTTCAGGCCTGACCCGGACTTTACCGGGACGCAGAAGCCTTCAACGCTTTCTTCTTGAGAGGTGAAATCAATGCCGTCCAGATACCTCCGACGGCCAACCAAAGCATGATTCCAGAGCCGATCAGGATGATTGCTTTCTGGTTTGCCAGGATGCCCAGTTGATGAGGTTCCGCTTGATAGACCTGCAACGCAATATCGACAACGCTTACCACGGTAAACCACGCAACCACCAACGCAGCGCCATGCTTAAGGTCAGGCGTTGATCGGTAGAGCAGTGAAGCCCCCAGATAAATGCCCGTTGCGATCAATCCACCCACTACCAAACACTGGGTCGAATCAATCTGCACTCGTGTCGTCCTTGAAATTCTTCACACCAATAAAAGCACCGACGATAGCCCCCACCACGGCGCTCGGAACACCGGGATAAATCGTGCTGGCGATAATCGCGAAGCCCATGACCGTGGACAGCACTGCCATATCAAACGCCGGAGAGACCCGACGAAGCCGTGTCAGGCCTGCGTATCCGGTTTTATTGATCGACATACGGGGGTCCCTCCTTGGGAGTGTTTGACTTGATTCAGTCGACATTACGCAACGAGGCGCAGATTACCTGAGTACCGTCTGATTCCCGCACGCTAAACCGTAACAACAGACAACGCAGCCCCTGAGAAAACAAGCCATCTTCGGCGCACAACCCCAGGGCAGACGCGCGCGTTCAATGCGCGAGCCTGATCAAAGGGGTGGTTGCATACCCACTTGGGCACCGTGTACAAATGCTGAGCGACGAGGATCAAAAATTCATCGTTTGCATAGAACGGTTGCAGCGCTGCAACCTGTCGAAGTGGTAAAAATGAGCCCCCTATTGGTAAGACGCGACATTTAATTATAAGATCGCGCCTTCCCCTATTTCGTCGCCCCGTGCGGCTTACGCCGCAGGTCTCGCCCGTTGTTCCGTTAAACAAGGCTTTGAGCATCTGCGGTTTGTAGCAAAAAGGTAGTCAATGATGAGCGCAAGGCACTTTCTCTCCCTGATGGATTGCACGCCCGAAGAGCTGGTCAGCGTGATCCGTCGAGGCGTTGAGCTCAAGGACCTGCGTAACCGCGGCGTACTGTTCGAGCCTTTGAAAAACCGCGTCCTGGGGATGATTTTCGAGAAGTCCTCGACCCGTACCCGGATCTCGTTCGAAGCCGGCATGATCCAGCTCGGCGGCCAGGCGATCTTCCTTTCGCCGCGCGACACGCAACTGGGCCGTGGCGAGCCGATCGGCGACTGCGCGATCGTCATGTCGAGCATGCTCGACGCCGTGATGATCCGAACCTTTGCCCACAGCACCCTGACCGAATTCGCCGCCAACTCCCGTGTGCCGGTGATCAACGGCCTGTCCGACGACCTGCACCCGTGCCAGTTGCTGGCCGACATGCAAACCTTCCTCGAACATCGCGGTTCGATCCAGGGCAAGACCGTGGCCTGGATCGGCGACGGCAACAACATGTGCAACAGCTATATAGAAGCGGCGATCCAGTTCGACTTCCAGCTGCGCATTGCCTGTCCTGAAGGTTACGAACCCAACCCTGATTTCGTGACCAAGGCCGGCAATCGCGTGACCATTGTCCGCGATCCAAAGGAAGCCGTACGCGGCGCCCATCTGGTGAGCACCGACGTCTGGACCTCCATGGGCCAGGAAGAAGAAACCGCCAAGCGCCTGAAGCTGTTCGCGCCCTACCAGGTCAATCGTGCTCTGCTCGACCTGGCTGCGGACGACGTGCTGTTCATGCACTGCCTGCCGGCCCACCGCGGCGAAGAAATCAGCGTCGACCTGCTCGACGACAAACGCTCGGTCGCCTGGGATCAAGCCGAAAACCGTCTTCATGCACAAAAGGCCCTGCTCGAATTTCTCGTCGAGCCGGCGTATCACCACGCATGAGCCAGCCATTACTGCTTAATCTGCGCAACCTCGCCTGCGGCTATCAAGACCAGCGGGTCGTGCAGAACCTCAACCTGCATTTGAATGCCGGTGACATCGGTTGCTTGCTTGGCTCTTCGGGCTGCGGCAAAACCACCACGTTGCGGGCGATTGCCGGTTTCGAACCGGTGCACGAAGGTGAAATCACCTTGGCCGGCGAGACCATTTCCCGCGCCGGTTTCACCCTCGCCCCGGAGAAACGCCGGATCGGTATGGTGTTCCAGGATTACGCGCTGTTTCCGCATTTGAGCGTGGCCGAGAACATCGCCTTCGGGATCCGCAAGCATCCGCAAAAGGATCGCGTCATCGAGGAGCTGCTGGAACTCGTAAACCTGAAGAACCTCGGCAAGCGCTTCCCGCATGAACTGTCCGGCGGCCAGCAGCAGCGTGTTGCACTGGCCCGGGCATTGGCGCCGGAACCACAACTGCTGCTGCTCGACGAACCGTTTTCCAACCTTGATGGCGAACTGCGACGCAAGCTCAGCCATGAAGTGCGTGACATTCTCAAGGCCCGTGGCACCAGCGCGATTCTGGTGACCCACGACCAGGAAGAAGCGTTTGCCGTCAGCGATCATGTTGGCGTGTTCAAGGAAGGTCGGCTGGAACAGTGGGACACGCCTTACAACCTGTATCACGAACCGCAGACACCGTTCGTGGCCAGCTTCATTGGCCAGGGTTACTTCATCCGTGGTCAGTTGAGCAGCCCGGAATCGGTGCAGACCGAGCTGGGTGAATTGCGCGGCAATCGGGCTTACACCTGGCCGATGGGTGGTGCGGTGGACGTGTTGTTGCGCCCGGACGATATCGTCTATGCGCCGGACAGCTCGTTGAAGGCGCGAATTGTCGGCAAGTCGTTCCAGGGCGCGTCGACGTTGTATCGGTTGCAGATGCCAACCGGGGCACAACTGGAATCGATTTTCCCGAGCCATGCGGATCATCAGGTCGGTGCTGACGTTGGTATTCGTGTGGCGGCTGATCACCTGGTGCTGTTTCAGGCGTCTGGCAGCATTGCCGCGCAGATCCCGGTCGTCGAATCGGGCGTGCGCCGCTACAGCAACGCCAACTGACAATGTGGGAGCGAGCCCCTGTGGCGAGGGCTCGCTCCCACAGTTGTTTTGCGTCAGGCCAATTTCAGCGTGCCGCTCGCAACGAGCGTCGCATTCCCGCCAATCTTCACCCGATCACCTTCCAACCGACAGAACAACTCCCCTCCGCGTTTCGAACACTGATACGCGGTCAGGCTCGTTTTACCCAGCCGTTTCGACCAATACGGAATCAGGCTGCAATGGGTCGAGCCAGTCACCGGGTCTTCGTTGATACCAATCGCTGGCGCGAAATAGCGGGAGACAAAATCATGCTTGTTGCCTTTGGCGGTCACGATCGCCCCGGGCCACGGCAGCTTCGCCAATGCGGCCATGTCTGGCTGGCAATCAAGCACAGCCTGTTCCGACTCCAGCACCACAAACAACTCGTTTGAACCCAGCACATCGACCACTTCGACGCCCAGGGCGCGCTCGACATCCAGGGTGACACCCACTTCTGAGGGCGTGATCGCCGGGAAGTCCAGCCACAAACGCTCACCTTCGCGGCTCACACTCAACGGGCCGGACTTGCAAATGAAGTCCAGGCGTTCGGCGGGTTCTTTATAGACTTCAAACAACACATAAGCGCTGGCCAGCGTCGCGTGGCCGCACAACGGCACCTCGGTGGTCGGGGTAAACCAGCGAATGTGCCACCCCTGCCCTTCGCGCACGACAAAGGCGGTTTCGGCGAGATTGTGTTCGGCGGCGATTTTCTGCATCAACTCATCGGCGAGCCAGGCATCGAGCCGATAGACCATCGCCGGGTTGCCACTGAACGGCCGATCACTGAACGCGTCGACCTGGTGAAATTCAAGCTGCATGACCATCTCCCTGATTCAAGCGCGGCCGATATCGGCGAATTTCGCTTGAGTGTGCTCAGCCAGTACCGCCGGCGCCAACTCCACTTCCAGACCCCGTCGACCGGCACTGACAAAAATGCTGGCGAAAGGCTGAGCCGAATTATCGATGAAGGTACGCAAACGCTTCTTCTGCCCCAACGGACTGATTCCGCCCAACAGATACCCCGTCGCTCGCTGCGCAGCCGCCGGATCGGCCATTTCGACTTTTTTCACTCCCGCCGCATGCGCCAGATGCTTCAAGTCCAGACTCCCGACGACCGGTACCACCGCTACCAGCAATTCACCTTTTTCACTGGCCGCCAGCAAGGTCTTGAACACCTGCGCCGGGTCGAGCCCGAGCTTTTCCGCTGCCTCCAATCCATAGGACGCGGCCTTGGGGTCATGTTCGTAACTGTGCACGCGATGTTCGGCTCGAACTTTTTTCAACAAATCCAATGCGGGGGTCATGACAGTTCCAGACTGAGCGGCAGAAGAAGAATCTTGCGCTGAATTCTAGGACATTGCCTCGCAAAAGGCTCTATTGCGGCCCTGTTTTAAAGGGCTCGCGCCGACTTTTACCGTTCGTCCGTGCAGAAACCACTGCGTGAACAATACGATCATTCACCTGACTAATAGTTTGATTGTGACCGACAGTTCACTTTCGACCTTTGACAGCAGTGTTTCTTGTCTATATTTTTTCGAATCTGAATACAGCACGAAAGTCCTACAGCAGCACCCGGCAGTAAACCAAGACCAGGATGGGGATCCTGCCTTGGTGAAAATCGCGCTTCGACCATGATGAAAAAAGCGCCAGACAACAAAAACAATTGAGGTTTTCAATGACAACTGCTTTACAACAACCGTCGCTCTCGAGCCAATGCATGGCCGAGTTCCTGGGCACTGCCCTGCTTATCTTTTTCGGGACCGGTTGTGTTGCCGCGCTCAAGGTCGCGGGTGCCAGCTTTGGCTTGTGGGAAATCAGCATCATCTGGGGCGTCGGCGTCAGCATGGCGATCTACCTGACTGCCGGGATTTCCGGGGCGCACCTCAATCCTGCCGTGAGCATTGCCCTGAGCATTTTCGCTGACTTCGAAAAGCGTAAATTGCCGTTTTACATCCTCGCCCAAGTGGCGGGCGCCTTCTGCGGCGCACTGTTGGTCTACACGCTGTACAGCAATCTCTTCTTCGATTTCGAACAAACCCACCACATGGTCCGCGGCACTCAAGCCAGCCTGGAATTGGCGTCGGTGTTCTCGACCTTCCCCAATCCGGCCCTGACCACAGCCCAGGCATTCCTGGTGGAAGTGATCATCACCGCGATCCTGATGGGCGTGATCATGTCCCTGACCGATGACAACAACGGTCTGCCCAACGGGCCAATGGCGCCGCTGCTGATCGGCCTGCTGATTGCCGTGATCGGCAGCTCGATGGGCCCGCTGACTGGTTTCGCGATGAACCCGGCGCGTGATTTCGGACCGAAGCTGATGACTTTCTTCGCGGGCTGGGGTGAAATTTCCTTCACCGGCGGGCGTGATATCCCGTATTTCCTGATTCCTGTTTTTGCACCGATTGTCGGTGCCTGCCTCGGTGCTGCCGCCTATCGCGGGCTGATTGCCCGTCATCTGCCCAGCGCCACACCTGCTACAAAGGAAGCAACACCGGCCATTGACGGCAAACCAAGAACTTCTTGATACCGTAGGCGCGTGACCCTGCCCCTGTGGCGCGCGCCTGACCTCACTCCCTAATTTCGTCCAAGGCAATCGACATGACCGACACTCAGAATAAGAACTACATCATTGCCCTCGATCAGGGTACGACCAGCTCGCGCGCGATCATTTTCGACCGCGATGCGAACGTGGTCTGCACCGCCCAGCGCGAATTTGCCCAGCATTACCCGCAAGCCGGTTGGGTCGAACATGACCCGATGGAAATCTTCGCCACCCAAAGCGCCGTGATGGTCGAGGCCCTGGCACAAGCCGGCCTGCATCACGACCAGGTCGCGGCCATCGGCATCACCAACCAGCGCGAAACCACCGTGGTCTGGGACAAGACCACCGGCCGCCCGATTTACAACGCGATCGTCTGGCAGTGCCGGCGCAGCACCGAGATCTGCCAGCAACTCAAGCGCGACGGTCACGAGCAATACATCAGCGACACCACGGGCCTGGTCACCGACCCGTACTTCTCCGGCACCAAGCTCAAGTGGATCCTCGACAACGTCGAAGGCAGCCGCGAGCGTGCGCGCAACGGCGAGCTGCTGTTCGGCACCGTCGACAGCTGGCTGATCTGGAAATTTACCGGCGGCAAAGTCCACGTCACCGACTACACCAACGCCTCGCGCACCATGCTCTTCAACATCCACACCCTGGAGTGGGACGCGAAGATGCTGGAGGTGCTGGATATCCCGCGCGAAATGCTGCCAACCGTCAAGTCGTCTTCGGAAATCTACGGCCACACCAAAAGCGGCATCGCCATCGGCGGTATTGCCGGTGACCAGCAAGCCGCGCTGTTCGGCCAGATGTGCGTCGAGCCCGGCCAGGCAAAAAACACCTACGGCACCGGCTGCTTCTTGCTGATGAACACCGGCGACAAAGCGGTGAAATCCAAGCACGGCATGCTGACTACCATCGCTTGCGGCCCACGCGGCGAAGTGGCGTATGCGCTGGAAGGCGCGGTATTCAACGGCGGTTCCACGGTTCAGTGGCTGCGTGATGAACTGAAAATCATCAACGACGCCCATGACACCGAATACTTCGCCAACAAGGTCAAGGACAGCAACGGCGTGTACCTCGTGCCGGCCTTCACCGGCCTGGGCGCGCCGTACTGGGACCCGTATGCCCGTGGCGCCCTGTTCGGCCTGACCCGGGGCGTGCGCGTGGACCACATCATTCGTGCCGCCCTGGAATCGATTGCCTACCAGACCCGCGACGTGCTCGACGCCATGCAACAGGATTCCGGCGAACGCCTCAAAGCCCTGCGCGTGGATGGCGGCGCGGTAGCGAACAACTTCCTGATGCAATTCCAGGCCGACATCCTCGGCACTCAGGTCGAACGTCCGCAAATGCGTGAAACCACCGCACTCGGCGCCGCTTACCTGGCCGGCCTGGCGTGTGGCTTCTGGGGTAGCCTGGAAGAACTGCGCGGCAAGGCCGTGATCGAGCGCGAGTTCGAACCGACCCTGGACGAAGCCGCGAAGGAAAAACTCTACGCCGGCTGGAAAAAAGCCGTCAGCCGCACCCGCGATTGGGAACCGCATGAAGGCGCTGAATAAGCCAACAACAGGTTCGCAATAGGTTGTAACTGGTCGGGAGCGGATTCCTGCGGCATCATGGGCAAATTTTGCACGGCAGCCCAAAGGAAGCCCCATGAATCTGCCTCCCCGTCAGCAGCAAATCCTCGAGCTGGTTCGCGAACGCGGTTACGTCAGTATCGAGGAAATGGCCACGCTGTTCGTCGTCACACCGCAAACCATCCGCCGCGATATCAATCAGCTCGCGGAAGCCAATCTGTTGCGTCGCTACCATGGCGGCGCGGCCTACGATTCCAGTGTCGAAAACACCGCCTACGCCATGCGCGCCGACCAGATGCGCGATGAGAAACAGCGTATCGGTGAAGCCATTGCAGCCCAGATTCCCGATCACGCCTCGCTGTTCATCAATATCGGTACCACCACCGAATCGATTGCCCGGGCGCTGCTCAACCACAATCACCTGAAAATCATCACCAATAACCTGCACGTGGCCTCGATGCTCAGCGCCAAGGACGACTTCGACGTTCTGCTGACCGGTGGCAACGTGCGGCGCGATGGCGGTGTGGTCGGTCAGGCGAGTGTCGACTTTATCAACCAGTTCAAAGTCGACTTTGCGCTGGTGGGCATCAGCGGCATCGACGAAGACGGCAGCCTGCTGGACTTCGACTATCAGGAAGTGCGGGTGTCGCAGGCGATCATCGCCAATGCGCGGCAGGTGATTCTGGCGGCGGACTCCAGCAAATTCGGGCGCAACGCCATGATTCGTTTGGGGCCGATCAGCCTGATCGATTGCCTGGTCACCGACCAGCCGCCGGTGCCGGCGTTGGCGCAGTTGTTGAGTCAGCACAAGATTCGACTCGAAGTCGTTTAGTCCTTCAGAAGCAGCTCCCCTGTGGCGAGGGAGCTCGCTCCCGCTGGGTGGCGAAGCCGCCCAAAACCAGACAATGCGGCCTGCCAGGTAAACCACATCCCCTTTTTGGGAGTGCTGCGCACTCCAGCGGGAGCAAGCTCCCTCGCCACAAAGGTCAGCACCCCCTTCATTCAATGTTCGAAAATTTTCCTTTAACCGCCCTTCGATCAGTTTTTTCAATCGAAGTTAGCTGGCTGTGGGCGTCTTTATGGGCTACCATTTTCGCAAATGAACATTAATGTTCGAATTCAAATACATAAAACAAGCACCGAGGCCAGCCGATGCCCACTTCCACCTTGCCTACGCCCCCTCTCGCTGAGGTCTACGACATCGCCGTCATCGGTGGCGGGATCAATGGCGTAGGGATCGCAGCGGATGCCGCCGGCCGCGGTCTTTCGGTGTTCCTTTGTGAAAAGGACGACTTGGCCAGCCACACGTCCTCGGCCAGCAGCAAGCTGATCCACGGTGGCCTGCGCTACCTCGAACATTACGAATTCCGCCTTGTGCGCGAAGCCCTCGCCGAGCGCGAAGTGCTGTTGGCCAAGGCGCCGCACATCGTCAAGCAGATGCGCTTCGTGTTGCCGCATCGCCCCCACTTGCGCCCGGCGTGGATGATTCGCGCCGGCCTGTTCCTGTATGACCACCTCGGCAAACGGGAAAAACTGGCAGGTTCGAAAAGCCTGAAGTTCGGTGCGGACAGCGCACTGAAAAGCGAAATAACCAAAGGCTTCGAATACTCCGATTGCTGGGTCGATGACGCGCGCCTCGTTGTGCTGAACGCCATGGCCGCCCGCGAAAAAGGCACCCACGTTCACACCCAGACCCGTTGTGTCAGCGCTCGTCGCACCAAAGGCCTGTGGCACCTGCACCTGGAGCGTGCCGATGGCAGCCTGTTTTCGATCCGCGCCAAGGCCCTGGTGAATGCGGCCGGCCCGTGGGTGGCCAAGTTCATTCGTGACGACCTGAAGATGGAATCGCCATACGGTATCCGCCTGATCCAGGGCAGCCACCTGATCGTGCCGAAGCTGTACGAAGGCGAACACGCGCACATTCTGCAAAACGAAGATCAGCGCATCGTCTTCACCATTCCGTACCTGAACCATTTCACCCTGATCGGCACCACCGACCGTGAGTACACCGGCGATCCCGCCAAAGTGGCAATCACCGAAGGCGAAACCGACTACCTGCTGAAAGTGGTCAACGCCCACTTCAGGAAGCAGATCAGCCGCGACGATATCCTGCACAGCTATTCCGGCGTTCGCCCGCTGTGCAACGACGAATCCGACAACCCGTCGGCCGTCACCCGCGACTACACCCTGGCGCTGTCGGGCACTGGCGAAGAAGCGCCATTGTTGTCGGTGTTCGGCGGCAAGCTGACCACCTACCGCAAACTGGCCGAGTCGGCGCTGGCACAACTGGCACCGTACTTCACGCACATCAAGCCAAGCTGGACCGCCAGCGCCACGCTGCCGGGTGGCGAAGACATGACCACCCCGCAAGCCTTATGCGCTTTGATCCGCGACAAGTACGACTGGGTACCGACCGAAATCGCCCGCCGCTGGGCCACTACTTATGGCAGCCGCACCTGGCGCATGCTCGAAGGCGTACAGAACCTCAGTGACATGGGTGAACATATCGGCGGCGGGCTCTACACCCGCGAAGTCGATTACCTGTGCAGCGATGAGTGGGCGACCACCGCTCACGATATTTTGTGGCGTCGCAGCAAGCTCGGGCTGTTCACCACCCCGGCCGAACAGCAGAAGCTGGCGGATTACCTGAGCAAGGTTGAACAGAATCGCAGCAAGATCGAAGCGGCCTGATCGGGAAGCCGGTTAAAGCAAAGCCCCTGAATCGAGAGATTCAGGGGCTTTTTACTTTCCCCCAGCCACCACCTGTCAGGCCTGAGATCTCATTCGGTTTTCCGAACGCGACCCGTCAGTCGATTCGGTTAACCGGATTTTTCCTCGCGAAAAATAACGCCATAAATATTTAATACCCTTATAAATCAACACGTTGATCTATCACGCCTGGCCTGGCACGAGTCATGCTCTACACTTCTTCGACGAATGCCTGTTGCACCTCCTCAGGAGTACACCGGGATTCGAAGCACAAAAGGGCCGACGAACTGGCTCCATAAGAAAAACAATGTCGAGGAAAATTTGATGCGCATCGTTCCCCATATCCTGGGCGCAGCCATTGCTGCCGCTCTGATCAGCACTCCGGTTTTCGCCGCCGAACTCACCGGCACCCTGAAAAAGATCAAAGAGTCCGGTGTCATCACCCTCGGGCATCGTGATGCTTCCATTCCGTTTTCCTACATCGCGGACGCTTCCGGCAAACCGGTTGGCTACTCCCACGATCTGCAGCTGAAAATCGTTGAAGCCATCAAGAAAGACCTGGACATGCCGAACCTTCAGGTCAAATACAACCTGGTGACCTCGCAAACCCGTATCCCGCTGGTGCAGAACGGCACCGTGGACGTCGAGTGCGGCTCCACCACCAACAACGTCGAGCGTCAGCAGCAAGTTGACTTCTCCGTCGGCATCTTCGAGATCGGCACCCGTCTGCTGTCCAAGAAAGATTCGCCGTACAAAGACTTCACCGACCTCAAAGGCAAGAACGTCGTGACCACCGCGGGCACCACGTCCGAGCGCATCCTCAAGTCGATGAACGCCGACAAGCAAATGGGCATGAACGTCATCTCCGCCAAAGACCACGGCGAGTCCTTCCAGATGCTGGAATCGGGCCGCGCTGTTGCCTTCATGATGGACGACGCCCTGCTGGCCGGCGAAGCTGCCAAAGCCAAGAAAGCCGATGACTGGGCCGTCACCGGTACGCCACAGTCCTACGAAATCTACGGTTGCATGGTCCGCAAGGGCGACGAGCCGTTCAAAAAGGCTGTGGATGACGCCATCGTCGCCACTTACAAGTCGGGCGAGATCAACAAGATCTACGAAAAATGGTTCATGGCTCCGATCCCGCCAAAAGGCCTGAACCTGAACTTCCCGATGAGCGACGAGCTCAAGGCCCTGATCGCCAATCCGACCGATAAAGCGGCTGACGACAAGAAGTCCTGATTTTCTGACTACCCTTATCTCCTGAGAGGGCCGCTGCCCTCCCAGGAGTTTGTCACTCCCTGCTGGCATTTTTGGAAACACTCGAACCGGTGGCTGTCGAGCCGCTCGTGTGTGCCTGATCGTCATGATTGGGCGGGAACGGAGCTTCCCCAGGCGGGCACTTGTACATCGATCGATCTGAGGGGAGACCCTAATGAATTACAACTGGGACTGGGGCGTGTTCTTCAAGTCCACCGGCGTTGGCAGCGAGACTTATCTCGACTGGTACATCACCGGTCTGGGCTGGACCATTGCCATCGCCATCGTGGCCTGGATCATTGCCCTGACACTGGGCTCGATTCTGGGCGTCATGCGCACCGTGCCGAATCGCATCGTATCGGGCATCGCGACCTGCTACGTCGAACTCTTCCGTAACGTGCCGCTGCTGGTTCAGCTGTTCATCTGGTACTTCCTGGTACCCGATCTGCTGCCGCAAAACCTGCAGGACTGGTACAAACAGGACCTCAACCCGACCACTTCGGCTTTCCTCAGCGTCGTCGTCTGCCTGGGCCTGTTCACCACCGCTCGCGTTTGCGAACAAGTGCGCACCGGTATCCAGGCCCTGCCCAAAGGCCAGGAAGCCGCGGCCCGCGCCATGGGCTTCAAGCTGCCGCAGATCTACTGGAACGTGCTGCTGCCCCAGGCCTACCGGATCATCATTCCGCCGCTCACCTCGGAATTCCTCAACGTGTTCAAGAACACGTCCGTGGCCTCGCTGATCGGCCTGATGGAGCTGCTCGCGCAAACCAAACAGACCGCCGAGTTCTCCGCCAACTTGTTCGAGGCGTTCACCCTGGCCACCCTGATCTACTTCACCCTGAACATGAGCCTGATGCTGCTGATGCGCATGGTCGAGAAGAAAGTCGCCGTACCGGGCCTGATCTCCGTAGGGGGTAAATGATGGATTTCGACTTCTCGGGCATCATCCCGTCCCTGCCGGGCTTGTGGAACGGCATGGTCATGACCCTGCAACTGATGGCGCTGGGCGTGATCGGCGGGATCATCCTCGGCACCATCCTGGCGCTGTGCCGTCTGTCCCACAGCAAACTGCTGTCGAACCTGGCCGGCGCGTACGTTAACTACTTCCGCTCGATCCCGCTGCTGCTCGTGATCACCTGGTTCTACCTGGCGGTGCCGTTCGTACTGCGCTGGATCACCGGCGAAGACACCCCGATCGGCGCGTTCGCTTCGTGCATCGTGGCCTTCATGATGTTTGAAGCCGCGTACTTCTGCGAAATCGTCCGGGCCGGCGTGCAGTCGATTCCCAAGGGCCAGATGGGCGCAGCCCAGGCACTGGGCATGACG
Organism: Pseudomonas oplopanacis; assembly: GCF_057128725.1. Taxonomy (NCBI): domain Bacteria; kingdom Pseudomonadati; phylum Pseudomonadota; class Gammaproteobacteria; order Pseudomonadales; family Pseudomonadaceae; genus Pseudomonas; species Pseudomonas oplopanacis. The sequence continues at coordinate 271,923 of NZ_JBSKHV010000006.1, forward strand.
TACGGCCAGATGATGCGTCTGATCATCCTGCCGCAAGCGTTCCGCAAGATGACCCCGCTGTTGCTGCAACAAAGCATCATCCTGTTCCAGGACACCTCGCTGGTCTACGCGGTCGGCCTGGTGGACTTCCTCAATGCTTCGCGTGCCAGTGGCGACATTATTGGTCGCTCCAATGAGTTCCTGGTCTTCGCAGGTCTCGTGTACTTCACAATCAGCTTTGCCGCCTCGCTGCTGGTCAAGCGTCTGCAAAAAAGGTTTGCCGTATGATCTCTATCAAGAACATCAACAAGTGGTATGGCGACTTCCAGGTACTGACTGATTGCAGCACCGAGGTCAAAAAAGGCGAAGTGATCGTGGTGTGCGGGCCGTCCGGTTCCGGCAAATCGACCCTGATCAAATGCGTCAACGCGCTGGAACCGTTCCAGAAGGGCGACATCGTGGTCGATGGCACGTCCATCGCCGACCCGAAGACCAACCTGCCGAAACTGCGTTCGCGCGTGGGCATGGTGTTCCAGCATTTCGAACTGTTCCCGCACCTGACCATCACCGAAAACCTGACCATCGCGCAGATCAAGGTGTTGGGCCGCAGCAAGGAAGAAGCCACCAAGAAAGGCCTGCAACTGCTTGAGCGCGTCGGGCTGTCGGCCCATGCGCACAAGCATCCGGGTCAGCTTTCCGGTGGTCAGCAACAGCGCGTGGCGATTGCCCGTGCGCTGGCGATGGACCCGATCGTCATGCTGTTCGACGAACCGACCTCGGCGCTCGACCCGGAAATGGTCAACGAAGTGCTCGACGTGATGGTGCAACTGGCCCACGAAGGCATGACCATGATGTGTGTGACCCACGAAATGGGCTTCGCCCGCAAAGTGGCGGACCGGGTGATCTTCATGGACGCGGGCAAAATCATCGAGGACTGCCAGAAAGAAGAGTTCTTCGGCGACATCAGCCACCGTGCCGAGCGGACACAGCACTTCCTCAACAAGATTTTGCAGCACTAAGCAACACCGCTCCCCAAATGTGGGAGCGAGCCTGCTCGCGAAGACGGCTTATCAGTCAACATCGACGTTGACTGAACCACCGCTTTCGCGAGCAGGCTCGCTCCCACAAGGGGCCGGCTGTGATTGCCTAGCAAGTGTTGTGGTTGACCCAAGGCATCTGTGATGAAATGCGACCCCTCTCTCCATCGCGCAGCGCCGCCATCACTTGCCGTGAAACCCCGTCTGATTCGCCATTTGTTCCTGCCGCCGCTGATCATCGCCCTGATGATCGGATTGGGTTATGCCGGCTTCTGGATCAGTGAACACTACGGCATTCGCAGCCTCAGCGAGAACGGCCAGCGGCAGCTCGAACTGCACGCCCGCGCCGTCGAGAGCGAGATCAGCAAATACACCTACCTGCCCAGCCTGCTGGAACTCGAATCCAGTGTGTCGAAACTGCTGGCCGACCCGTCGCCGGAACACCGGCAAGCGGTCAATGATTACCTTGAAGGCCTGAACCGGCGCAGCCGCAGTCGGGCTATCTATGTGATGGACACCACCGGCCGTGTCATGGCCACCAGTAACTGGCGCGATGTCGACAGTTACCTCGGTGAAGACCTTTCCTTCCGCGCTTATTTTCAGAACGCCATTCGTGGCCAGCCCGGTCGTTTCTACGGCATCGGCAGCACCAACGGCGAACCCGGTTACTACCTGGCCCACGGCCTGGAAGAACACGGCAAGATCATCGGCGTCGCGGTGGTCAAAGTGCGCCTCGAAGCCATGGAAGAACGCTGGCAACGGGCGCGCCTCGAAGCGTTCGTCAGCGACGAGAACGGCATCATCATCCTCTCCAGCGATCCGGCGCGGCGCCTCAAGTCAGTCGTGCCGCTAAGCGACGAGACCAAGGAAAAACTCGCCCGCAGCCTCCAATACTACTGGTTCCCGCTGAACGAGCTGCAACCGCTGGCCCGTGAAACCCTGGCCGAGGGTGTGGAGAAACTGACCTTCCCCGCCAACAGCGAAGTGGAGTCTGACGAAGAGGACATCAGCTACCTGGCCCAGACCCGGCCCCTGAGCGACACGCCGTGGAATTTCACCCTGCTCACCCCGCTGCAGGATTTGCGCCGCGAGGCAATCAACCAAGGGATTCTGGTGGCGGTGGCGTTTGCCCTCGTTGCATTCCTGCTGATTGCCTGGAACGAGCGGCGCAAGGTCATCGCCACCCGCCTCGCCGCCCGGGAAGCCTTGCAGGAAGCCAACAATCAACTGGAGCGTCGGATTACCGAACGCACCACCGACCTGCGCGCCAGCAACGAGCGGCTCAAGGGGCAGATCCGCGAACGCCGGCAGGCTGAAGAGACGCTGCGCCGCGCCCAGGATGAACTGGTGCAGGCCGGCAAGCTCGCGGCCATCGGCCAGATGTCGACCAGCATTGCCCATGAATTGAACCAGCCATTGGCGGCGCTGCGCACCTTGTCCGGCAACACCGTGCGCTTTCTGGAGCGCGGTCAGCTGGATGTCGCCAGCACCAATCTCAAGACCATCAACGAATTGATCGACCGCATGGGCCGGATCACCGCCAGCCTGCGCTCCTTCGCCCGTCGTGGCGACGACAAAGGCCAGGCCTGCCTCGGCAAAGCCGTGGACGCGGCCCTGCAACTGCTCGGCGGTCGGGTGGAAAGTGTTCATCTGCAATTGCATCGGGAGTTCGCCGATGTGCAGGTGCAGATCGACCAGACCCGCCTCGAACAGATTCTGGTCAACCTGATCGGCAACGCCCTCGACGCCATGCAGGCCCAGCCGTTGCCGGAACTGTGGCTGGAAGGCGACGTCTTCGACGGCAAATATCGCCTGCGCGTGCGCGACAACGGCCACGGCATTGACGCCGAAGCGCGCAAGCACCTGTTCGAACCCTTCTTCACCACCAAACCCGGCGAACAAGGGCTAGGCCTCGGCCTGACCCTGTCCGCCAGCTTGGCCGCCGCCACTGGCGGGTACTTGGGTGTTGAACACCCGGCCAGCGGTGGTACCACCTTCGTCCTCAGTTTACCGTTGGTAAGCCCCACTCTCGCCGAGCCAATATGAACAACGACCTTAGTGTGCTGATCGTCGAAGACGACCCTCATGTGCTGCTCGGCTGCCAACAGGCGCTGACCCTGGAAGACATTCCCTGCGTCGGGGTCGGCAGCGCCGAAGAAGCGCTGGAACGGGTCGGCGACAACTTCGCCGGCATCGTCATCAGTGACATTCGCCTGCCCGGCATCGATGGCCTGGAGCTGCTGAACCGCCTCAAGGCCCGCGATCGCAGCCTGCCGGTGGTGCTGATTACCGGTCACGGCGACATCTCCATGGCGGTCGGCGCGATGCAAAAAGGCGCCTATGACTTCATGGAGAAACCCTTCTCCCCCGAACGCCTGGTGGACGTCGCCCGCCGTGCGCTGGAACAACGCAGCCTGGCCCGCGAAGTGACTTCGTTGCGCCGGCAACTGGCGGAGCGCGACTCGCTGGAAGGCCGGATCATCGGCCGTTCGCCAGCCATGCAGAACTTGCGCGAGTTGATCGCCAACGTCGCCGACACCTCGGCCAACGTGTTGATCGAAGGCGAGACCGGCACCGGTAAAGAACTGGTCGCGCGCTGCCTGCATGACTTCAGTCGCCGCCACACCAAACAATTCGTCGCGCTGAACTGCGGCGGCTTGCCGGAGAACCTGTTCGAAAGCGAAATCTTCGGTCACGAGGCCAACGCGTTCACCGGTGCCGGCAAGCGACGGATCGGCAAGATCGAACACGCCGATGGCGGCACGTTGTTCCTCGACGAAGTCGAAAGCATGCCCCTGCCCCTGCAAATCAAATTGCTGCGGGTGTTGCAGGAACGCACCCTCGAACGCCTCGGTTCGAACCAGAGCGTGGCGGTGGATTGCCGGGTGATCGCGGCCACCAAGTCCGACCTCGCCGAAACCAGCAAGGCCGGCGAATTCCGCAGCGACCTGTATTACCGCTTGAACGTGGTGACCCTGGAACTGCCACCGTTGCGCGAACGTCGCGAAGACATCCTGCAATTGTTCGAGCACTTTTTGCAGCAGTCCTCCCTGCGCTTTGACCGCGCCGTACCGGAGCTGGACAACCAGACCCTGTCGAACCTGATGAGCCACGACTGGCCGGGCAACGTGCGGGAACTGCGCAACGTCGCCGAACGCTTCGCCCTCGGCCTGCCGGCCTTCAAGAAAACCGGCGCCAGTGGCAGCAATCAGGGCCTGGCGTTCGCCGAAGCGGTGGAAGCCTTCGAACGCACCTTGCTCGGCGACGCCTTGCAACGCAGCGGCGGCAACCTGACCCAGGCCAGCCTGGAACTGGGCATGGCCAAGACCACGCTGTTCGACAAAGTCAAAAAGTACGGGCTGAGCCACTGATGGATCTGATTCTGAAAGCGGCGCTGGGTGCGGCGGTCGTGCTGATTCTGGCGGCGCTGGCCAAGACCAAAAATTACTACATCGCCGGGCTGGTGCCGTTGTTTCCGACCTTTGCGCTGATTGCGCATTTCATCGTCGGCAAAGGACGCTCGGTGGAAGATTTGAAGACCACCATCGTGTTTGGCATGTGGTCGATCATTCCGTACTTCGTTTACCTGGCGACGCTGTATGTGATGGTGGACCGGATGCGGCTGGAGGCTTCACTCGCCGTCGCGGCAGTGGGTTGGTTGATCGCGGCGACCATCCTCGTCACCGTGTGGGTCCGCCTTCACTCCTGACACCCCACAGGGGATCTCCATCAGGCTCACTGGCCCGTCCCTTGCATTTACCCCAAAAAGCCCTCCCGGCCGGTCTTCATGTTCGATGAACCCGGTGTCCGGGAGCGTCCGCCAAGGGTGAATCCTGACCGTGCCTATCCTAGATCCCGACCTGACCTTCACCGTCATTCTGCTGGTCGCTTTTTCCATCGTGCTGGACGTCATCGGCCAGCTCTGTTTCAAGCTCGGCCTGGACCGTTTGCCGGAACTCGAAGGCGGCTTTCGGCTGAAAGCCTTCTGGGGCCAGGTGTTCAACGCGCCGCTGCTGTGGTGCGGGATCGGCGCCTATGCACTGGAGTTTTTCGTCTGGCTTGAAGCGTTGTCCCGAGCCCCTTTGAGCCTGTTGTTCCCGGCCGGAGCGCTGGCCTATTGCGGCGTGGTGCTGGCGGGCAAAGTGGTGCTGGGCGAAACCGTCAGCCGCCGACGCTGGTTGGCGACCCTGGTGGTTACGGTGGGCGTGATGCTCGTGTGTGCCGGCCATGCCTGATTCCAGATCGATGGATTGGCTGCACGGGCGGCTCGGAACCGTGGTGCTGTGGGCGCTGCTGATTGTTCTGGAAAGTGCCGGGCAGATCGCGACCAAGGTCGGCGGCGATCAGTTGGGGCAGATGACGTTTACCCTGCAATGGCTGCAAGCCGTGGTGGTCGACCCCGGCGTGCTGAGTGCCGTGGGCTGCGGTATCGGCGCGTTTTTTGTGTGGATGCTGATCTTGCGACGCAGCAGTTTGTCGCTGGCGTTTCCGTTGAGTTCGCTGGTGTTTGTCGGGGTTTTGCTTGGGTCATGGCTGGGGTTGGGGGAGCAGATCAGCGCGCTGCACTGGGTGGGGGTAGCGGTGATTATTGGTGGGATTGCGTTGTTGGCTGAAGGTGAAGAAAGCTAGATATCCATCGAACTTGAAGACGCCTTCGCGAGCAGGCTCGCTCCCACAAGGGAACGCATTCATTCTGGAGAAATGCGGTCAACTGTGGGAGCGAGCCTGCTCGCGAAGGCGTCAGTCCGGTCACTGAAATTTGTAAGCAATCGCCGCCTGCACTTCCCCCTGATTGCTATCCCCGACCGCTTTGACGATGCTGCTATCCGCCGCCGATCCCGTCAGGTGAATCCAGCTCGCACTGGTCAACAACGACCAATGCGGCGCCAGCGGAAACTCAAAACTCTGGGTCAACGCCACATTCTGCAAGCCACCTCCGGCGTTATAAGGCCGAATCCCGGAAGCCAGCGACTCATCCCCGCTGACACCAAAAAACGCCTGATTCTGCCGGGCATTGGCAAAGTGCGCCGTCACATTGGAGCTGCCAATCACCCCGCCACCCACGGGATAACCCACCTCCCCGCCGGCCCGGCCCAACACCCCGCCACGCGCGCCCACCGCTTGCCCGACCGAGGCAAACACTCGCCAGAAATCGGCCGGTGCGTACTGCACAAACCCGCCCACTTCGCCCATGTCCGGCACGTCGTGCAAGCCTTGCAGCTCACCGTTGGCAGTCCGTCCCGGCAGGTAATTGACGAACGGTCCGGCGCTGAAACCGTTGGCCTTCAACGCATTCCAGGTCAGGCCGTCATCCGTACCGAGGCTGACATCGCCCCAGTCCAGGTCGAGGTACGGCACCGGCCGCACTTCGTAGCGACTGCCGCTCGGATCGTGTGGCTGATAGCTGAGACCGGCCCCGGCCTCTCCGGTAATGCCGGCCGCTGAAACGCTGGCCGACAGGCACGTCAGTGCAGCGAATAGAACAACAGTGATCCTCGACATGAGGCCATTCCTTGTACGGGACAGGCGCGCATCAATCCCCGTTTCATCTCCCCCGCGCAAGCACTCATGTTGTTTGTAGCGACCTACAAAAATTGTAGCTTCGCAGCGCTCCAATCCCGCCACAACCCCAGCCCTGCTGGGCCAGACCCGGTTGGCACAGTCCCTGCTCTACTCCCTTGGCAAGCGCAGACAGCGCGCAACGCCCAATAGGTACTGCAGATGATTGACTGGCATATCGTGTGTGATTTCGACGGGACCATCACCCGCACCGACGTGATCGACAGCATCCTCCAACGCTTCGCCGACCCGAGTTGGGAAGCGATCGAAAACGAGTGGCTGGCCGGCAATATCGGTTCCCGTGAATGCCTCAGCCGCCAGCTCGCGCTGGTCAAGGCCACACCCAGTGAACTGCTCGGGTTCTTCGACGCCATCGAGATCGACCCGGACTTCCCCGACTTCGTCGACCACGCCATCGGCCTCGGCGCTTCGTTTGAAGTGGTCAGCGACGGCATCGAACAAGGCATCGCCCGGATCCTGGCGCGCAACTATGTGAGCTTGTTGCCGATCCTCGCCAACCGCTTGCGGCAGCTCGACCACGACAGCTGGCGCATCGACTTCCCGCATGCCAGCGACGCCTGCCGCGCCGCGTCCGGCAACTGCAAATGCAAATCCACCCCCAGCGCTAAACGAGTGCTGGTGATCGGCGATGGCCAGTCCGACATGTGCGTGGCCGCCACCGCCGATTTCGTGTTCGCCAAGGATCGCCTGGCCGAGCACTGCGAGCGCAACGGCATTCCTCATGCGCGCTTCGACAGCTTCGCCGAACTCCCTGCCCTGCTGGCCCTGCTGCCAAACGCCAGCGCCGCCAACGCCACCACTTTCAACGTTGAAACACAGGAACTCTTCCACCATGTCTGATATTCGAATCGCGACCCCTGAAGACCAGATCCTCCTGGATAAAGAAGCCAAATACTGCTCCTACGGCGACACCGTTCACTACATCGACCCACCGCGTATTTTCAGCCGTTGCAAGGGCTCCTACGTCTGGGACACCGAAGACCAGGCCTACCTCGACCTGCAAATGTGGTACTCGGCCGTCAACTTCGGTTACGCCAACCCGCGCCTGAACAACGCGCTGAAACAACAGATCGACACCCTGCCGCAGATCGCCAGCCAGTACCTGCACAAAGGCAAGATCGAGCTCTCGGAAATGATCGCGGTCGACGCCAAGAAAAAGTTCGGCCTCGACGGTCGCGTGCACTTCAACGTCGGTGGTTCGCAGTCCATCGAGGACTCGCTGAAAGTCGTGCGCAACGCCACCAACGGCAAAAGCCTGATGTTCGCCTTCGAGGGCGGTTATCACGGTCGGACCCTCGGCGCCTCGTCGATCACCTCCAGCTACCGCTATCGCCGTCGCTACGGGCACTTCGGCGAGCGTGCCAATTTCATTCCGTTCCCGTACCACTTCCGCGGCCCCAAAGGCATGACCAAGGAAGAATACGGCAGCCATTGCGTGCAGCAATTCGCCCGTCTGTTCGAGACCGAATACAACGGCGTCTGGGACCCGAAAGTCGGCCAGAGTGAATACGCAGCGTTCTACGTCGAACCGATCCAGGGCACCGGCGGCTACGTGATTCCGCCGATGAACTTCTACAGCGAACTCAAGCATGTGCTGGATCAGCACGGCATTTTGATGGTCGTCGACGAAATCCAGATGGGCTTCTACCGCACCGGCAAGCTGTGGTCGATCGAGCACTTCGACGTCAAACCGGACGTCATCGTCTTCGGCAAAGCCTTGACCAACGGCCTCAATCCGCTGGGCGGCATCTGGGCCAAGGAAGAGTTGATCAACCCGAAAATCTTCCCGCCAGGGTCGACCCATTCGACCTTCGCCTCCAACCCGTTGGGCACGGCGGTGGGCCTGGAAATGTTCAAGATGACCAGCGAATTCGACTACGGCGCGATGGTGATGAACAAGGGCAAATACTTCCTCGACGGCCTGAAAGACTTGCAGAAACGCTACCCGATCATCGGCGACGTCGACGGTCTGGGCCTGGCCCTGCGCTGCGAAATCTGCGGTCCGGACGGCTTCACGCCGGACAAGGCGACCCTGGATTTCATGGTCGATGAAGGCATGAAGGGCGACATCGAAATCGACGGCAAACGCCTCGGCCTGATTCTCGATGTCGGCGGTTACTACAAAAACGTGATTACCCTCGCGCCTTCGCTGGAAATCAGCTACCAGGAAATCGACCTCGGCATCGCCCTGCTCGACCGCTTGCTGCATCGAGCCATGAAACGATGAACGCGGTTTTTGAAGACGAAGTGCAGATCGACATGGGCGAAGGCAGCGCCGGTTTCGTTCTCGGTTCAGGGGAGGTCGCGGTGTTGTTGATCCACGGCCTCACCGGCACCCCGACCGAGTTGCGTCGGGTCGCCATGGGCCTGGCCAAGGCCGGGTGCACGGTGTATGTGCCAACCTTGGCCGGCCATTGCGGGAACAACGCCGACCTGCAAGCCACCGGTTGGCGCGACTGGTACGAAAGCGCGCGCAACACCTTCGTCGGCGTGCGACGCAAACACGAGCATGTGTTTGTCGGCGGTCTGTCCATGGGCGCGGTGTTGTCGATGTACCTGGCCGCCGAGCATCCGGGGCAGATCGAAGGCTTGTTGCTGTACTCGACGACCCTGCGCTACGACGGCTGGAACATGCCCTGGGTGGCAAAATTGAGCAGCCTGGTGATGTCGCTTCCGTACGGCGTGCACCTGTGCCGCTTCAACGAAAAATCACCGTTCGGCATCAAGGACGAACGCTTGCGCGCGATTGTCGAACGGCAGATGAAGGCCGGTGAAAGCAGTAACGCCGGGCTGCTGACCATGTCCGGGGTCAGCGTTCGCGAACTGCATCGGCTGGTGGCGGCGGTGAAAAAACGCATGCCGCAGATCACCACCCAGGCATTGGTGCTGCACTCAAGGGAAGACGACATCACCAGCGCGTGGAATGCCGATTACGTGGAGCGAAAACTCGGCGGTCCGGTGGTGAAGGTGCTGCTCGACGATTGCTATCACATGATCACCGTCGACCTGCAATACCGCCGCGTGGTGGAGCTGAGCGCGGATTTCATCCAGCACCGTTTCATGCAACAAGGCTACGCCCCGCAGCCCATTCGCCAGGACTATCGCCAACTGGCCTGAACACGACCTGTAGCAATTGGCGAAGCCTGCTGCTACAGGGCGAAGTCGGCTACTGTATTGAAACGGTTTATCCGATCGGACCTGCTGCGATAAGCGAAACCCAATGACCAAAGAATCACCCGTCACCGCCCGACCGTTCGCCCTCTCCGGCTGGAGCCTGCAACGCAAACTGGTGCTCGCCTTCTGGTTGGTCAGTGTGATCCCGACCATGATCGCCGCCGAACTGGCGGCCACCACGCTGTCGCAGATTTTCGACAGCAACGTGCGCATCTGGCTGCAGGAATCGACCAAGATCGTCGAAGACGAAATCAGCGAGATCCTGCGCGACAACGCCCGGGCCGCGCAGTTGTTCCTGCGCTACACCCGCCCGCCCACGGATCGACTGTCGGCCAGGCACGACAAACTCACCACTGACATTGCCGACTCCATGGGCATCGACGTGGTGGCGCTGGTGCGCAACAGCGATCACAAAGTGGTGTTCAGCACCGTCGCCGACGACATCGTCCGGCAAATCAGCACCGAGCCCAAAGCGGTGTTGCAGACCCTGCAAGTCGGCGGCGTGGCGACCGGGACGGTGGTCTCGACCTTCGAGACCGACCAGGACAACGTTGACTACAAACTGGTGGTCGCGACGTACCTCGACAGCAGTTTCCTCACCAGCGTGGCCGACGTGCATTCTCTTGATCTGCGCCTGTACCTGGCCAAGGCCGACGACTTCTCGGAGATCTTCGCCACCCAGCGCTTCGAAGATCACCCGACGACCGTGCCGGAGAAAATCGAACAGATCCTGCGCACCACCAAGCAACCGATCGAACAATTCACCAACCGCTACAGCGGCATCTATCAGCCGATCCTCAATGAAAACGGCGAGCTGCAAGGCGTGATCTTCAGCGGCCTGCTGCGCCACACCAGCCTGGTCGGGCTGGTGAACCAGAGCAACCTGTTCATCCTGATTTTCCTGCTCAGCTCGGCGGCGTCCCTGGCGGTCGGCTGGCTGGTGTCGCAGCGCCTGACCAAGCCCTTGCGCGGCCTGGCGAAAGGCGTGCAAGCGGTGATTGCCGGCGATTACCGCCAGCGCCTGGAAGTCACCGGCGGCGACGAACTGGCGGAACTGAGCAGCACGTTCAACCACATGAGCGAACGCCTCGGCGAGTTGCAACACCTGGAATCGCAGCTGCGCCGTCGCGACCGTCTGCATGCGCTGGGCGAAGTGGCGATGGGCCTGGCCCATGAAATCCGCAACCCGCTGGGCATCATCAAAACCGCCACGCAATTGCTGCATCGACGCGCCGATTTGCCCGAGACCGACAAGCGTCACCTGGAATACGTGGTCAGTGAAGTCAGCCGCATCAACGACCTGATCACCGACTTCCTCGACTTCGCCAAACCCAGCGCACCGATGCGCTCGACGCAACTGGCCCGCCCGCTGGTGGATGAATTGATCGGCTTCTGTGCGCCGGAACTGGCCAGCCACCACATCGAGGTGCACATCGACGACCGGGCGCCGGCCGCGACCCTGTATGCCGACGCGCGGCAACTCAAGCAGGCCGGGCTGAACCTGATCGTCAATGCCATCGACGCCATGCCCGAGGGTGGTCGACTGACGGTCGGGATCAGCAGCGAGCAGCACTACACCGTCATTCGCGTCAGCGACACCGGCCAGGGCATTGCAGCGGACATGCTCGAACGGATCTTCACGCCGTTCGTCACCACCAAGGCGTCCGGCACCGGGCTGGGTCTGGCCAAGGTCTTCTCGATCATGGAAAGTCACGACGGACGCATCGAATGCGTCAGTGAAATAGAAGCCGGGGCGACCTTCACCTTGTACATTCCGGCCAACGGCGAACAGTTCGACAGGGGCAGTGATGACACATAACGTACTGGTGGTCGACGACGAACCCAAGCTGTGCGACCTGCTGGCATCGGCCTTGAGTCAGAGCGGCATTCAGGTGTTCACCGCCGGCAATGGCCTGCACGCGCTCAAGGTGCTGGAGGCCGAGGACATCGACCTGGTGATCAGCGACTGGCGCATGCCCGGCATGGACGGCCCGCAATTGCTCGCGGAAATCAAAACCCGATATCCGCACTTGCCGGTGATCGTCATGACCGCCTACAGCACGGTGAAAAACGCCGTGCAGTCGATGCGCAACGGCGCTTTCGACTACATCGCCAAACCGTTCGACATCGACGAACTGGACATCACCGTCAACAAAGCCCTGCAGTTTCGCGACATCCTCAAAGACAACCAGCGCATGCGCGCCGAGCTTGACGAACACCAGCAGATCGACAGCCTGATCGGCGACAGTCCGAGCTTCCGCCGGGTGCTGCACGCCATCGACTCGGTGCGTGAAAGCAACGCGACCATCCTGCTGACCGGCGAGAGCGGCACCGGCAAGGAAATGGTCGCCCGCGCCATCCACAAACACGGCAATCGCGCGGACAAGCCATTCGTTGCGGTGAACTGTGCGGCGATCCCGGAAGGCCTGCTGGAAAGCGAAATGTTCGGCCACCGCAAAGGCGCGTTTACCGGCGCCGTGGCAGATCGGGTCGGGCGTTTCATGCAGGCGGACAAGGGCACGTTGTTTCTCGATGAAATCGGTGAAATGCCGTTGGCCTTGCAGGCGAAAATCCTTCGGGCGTTGCAGGAGCGAGTGATCGAACCGGTGGGCGATCCGCGCGAGCGCAAGGTGGATGTGCGGGTGATCGCGGCGACCAACAAGAACTTGCTGGACGCGGTGGCGAACAAGGAGTTTCGCGAAGACCTTTACTACCGCCTCAACGTGTTCCCGATCCCGTTGCCGGCGCTGCGCGAACGGGTCGAAGACATCGCGCCGCTGGCCCGGCATTTCGCCCATACGCTGGGGGCCACGGCGGGCAAACGCATCACCGGTTTCAGCGCCGAGGCGTTACAGGCGATGGCCCATTATTCGTGGCCGGGGAATATCCGAGAACTGCAAAACTGCGTGGAGCGCGCGACCATCGTCGCGTCCGCGGCGGTGATTGAAGAGGATGATCTGCCGGCGTATTTGTTTGCGTCGCGATCGGCTGACAGCGGTGTGCTGATCGCGGAAGGCAGTGTGCCAGCGGACCTGGAAGCGGCGCTGGCCCAAGTGGAGAAGTCCTACATTCTGGCGGCGTTGGCGCAGAGCAATGGCGTGCAGGCTGCGGCGGCGCAGTTGATCGGAATCTCCGAGCGCAGCTTTTGGTATCGGCTGAAAAAACTCGGCATTCACGTCGACAAAATCGTCCGCTGATCCCGGCAAAACAAAAGTCTGTGGGAGCGGGCTCGCTCCCACGGGTCGCATCAGTGCCCGTAAACCTTCTGCAACTGCGCTTGGGTCAACGCATCCTCAAACGGAACCGGTACTGACTTCACCGCCCCGTAGAGGTTGCGATAACGCCAGTAACTACCACTGTTGGCCAGTTGGTAACCGCGCTCGACCACACGCTGCCCATCAAGGCTATAACGCAAGGTTTCCTGAGCTGCCGCTGGCGGTGTCGGCTGCATCAGGTCGGTGGACAGAACGCGCATCGATTCGTCGATGCACTCGTCTAGCACGGCCGTGACCTTTGCTAAATCGAGGCTGCCGTCGTCGATGCATTCCTTGCCACAGCGCCGAATCGGCTGGCTGACCACTTCGATCCGCATCCGATACAGCGCCGAACCGGCAATGTCCTGGACTTGCACCTGATTGATCAGCACGAAACTGCCACGGTCAGGGGTCAGCATCAGGTTGGGTTCAATCACCAGGCGCGCAGTGACCTGCCCCACTCCTTGCTTGAACCCGGCCACTTGCGACGCCTGTTGATAGCGCTGTTGCAGACGCTCCTGCAACGGAACACCTGCCAGCAAGTCGGCCAACGGTCGCGCCTCGTTGAGCGCGGCTTTTTCCGCGTCGCGCTGCAACGTACCGCTGCCCATTTGCGTATTGACCAGGCTGGCAACCAACACGCCAGCAAGCCCGGCACTGTTGCCCGAACTCGCCACCATGTTGTAACTCGAGGTCGCGGCGGCCTGGGCTGCCTTGGTATCGATCACCGTGCTGGCACCGACAAACGTCGGTGGTAGTTGCACCTCAACCTTCAGCCCGTGAGCCTGGACATAGGGCAACGCGCCCTGATCCTTGAAACCGGGTTCGAGGCCCGGTTTCTGCGCACAACCGCCCAACATCAGCAACGTCAGCGCCGCAGCAGCTGCGCTTGAGCGTTTCATTGTGCAAACGGGGTGATCATTTGCTGACGGCTCGTGTCCATGGCCTGGTAGAAAGCGTTGGACAAGTTGGCGTAGTTTGGCTCATCCCATTCGCCCTGAGCGGCTTGTACCGCGGCAAAAGGTTGGAACCACAACAGTTTGTTGTCCGCCAGATCGACCACCATGCCCTGCCCGGTCACCTGGGCCATTGGCGCGCTGGTTGGCACGACACTGTAGTAGCTGCGAGTGGCGCCGGTGGCGAAGACGTTGACCAATAGCAGGCGATCGACACCTTGAGCTGCTTTGATCGGGGTCAAGTCGCGTACCGTGTAGCCTTCGCGGAAACTGGTTTCCTTGAATTTTTGCAGGTCCAGCGGCTCGTCGATCCGCTTGGCCTTGTAGCCCTTGGCTTGCAGTTTGGCGACGATCACATCCGGCAACGTATTAAGGTCGCGGGTTTGCCAATGCTCCACGTTGTCGCTGAGCTTGCTGTTGACGCCGCGGTTGATCGCGTAATCGATAAGGCCCTGGTTACCGGTCAGAGCCAGCACCGGCGCTGGCACCACCGTAATCGCCACACCGATAGTCGGCTCTTTGGCATCCCAGAATTGATGGTCCAGCGGTACGGGAGGCTGGACGTGGGCGCACCCGGTGAGGGTCAGACAGGCCAGCAACGTGATGGCAGCCCAAGTACGAAACGCGCGAAAGGTCATGGATCAAGTCCCTATGATTGATAACAGTGCTTCCTGTGTCGGCAGCCTTTGTTTCAACTGTAGTGGCACATTGATATTTTTTTACGCGCAACGCTCTGCGGGCGGGCTTCAGTTCACTTGCCCGCCCTTGGACTCACTCATGATCTGCCGGATCGCCCCGACAAACGTCTCCACCGGCTGCCCGCCCGTGACGGCGTACTGCCCGTTGAACACCACCGTCGGCACCGAACTCACGCCACGGGTCAGCCACAATTGCTCTTCCTCAACCACCTCTTTGGCGTATTCATCCGACGCCAGAATCGCCTCGGCCCGTTGCCGGTTCAGCCCCACACTTTCAGCGATCTGCGCCAACTGACTGTGATCGGACGGGTTACCGCCGTCGCTGAAATACGCCTTGAACAGCGCTTCTTTCAGGTTGAACTGCAAGCCTTCCAGCCCTGCCCAAAACAACAACCGATGAGCATCAAAGGTGTTGTAGATGCGGCTGTTGCCGTCGGTGCGAAACGCGAAGCCGACCTCGGCGCCACGGGCGCGGATCATTTCGCGGTTCTTCTGGGATTGCTCGGGCGTCGAGCCGTATTTTTCGGTGATGTGTTCGGTGATGTTCTGGCCGTCAGGGCCCATCTTCGGGTTCAGTTCGAACGGCTGGAAACGGATCTCGGCCTGGACCTCATCGCGCAGAATCTCCAGCGCCCGGGTCAGGCCGTACAAGCCGACAACGCACCAGGGGCAGGACACGTCACTGACGAAATCGATTTTCAAAGGGGTACTCATCACACACCTCGCTGGCTGGATCGCGCGGGAAAGCTGGAACGATACACCCGACAGACCCACGGTGGCAGCCATACCACAATCCCCTGTGGGAGCGAGCCTGCTCGCGAAGGCGTCGTGTCATTCAATACTGCATTGACTGATACACCGCTTTCGCGAGCAGGCTCGCTCCCACAGGGGGAACGGCGGTGTTTGGGCGGGTGTGTTTAGTTCTGTTTAGGTTTACTTCCTGAAAGCTACAGCGCCTTGCGCCGTCGCCTACAACCACGTCAGAATCCGCCGGCTTGTGCGCCTGGAGGGCCGTCGGTAACTTGGTTCTGTCACTGATTTCCAGTGATCGGGTTTAGTAGCCCGGGTAGGTTTCAACGGAAGCACAAGTGTCATTCAGTCAGGTTTTCGCCTGCACTTGATGGTGGCTGTGCGCTTGGCGCCCTCGGGCGCGCCGGTTTGATTCCTCCCGGTCTACTAACCTGCGCACAGCCGCCACCCTCCGTTTAGTAGCGAGATGGTTGCGGCTCTACTAGAGGAATTTATCTATGTTCAAAGTAACGCCGAACCCACCGGAAACCGACGACGTTTCCCCCTACGAAACCCCTGAGTCCAAAAAGCTCAACAAAGCCGCCGACCGCGCCCTCGACTACTACCTGAAACCGGTCATCCCCAAAGACACGCCTCGCAAACCCAGCACCATCTACTTCATCGCCCCCAACACCGATCACGAAACCCTGCTGGTCAACGCCTGTGAATCCCTGGCGTCAGCGAGCGTGATGTTGAGCAACTTCGCCGCAACGGTTGACGGCACCCAGCGCAACACCGTGCTCGGTATTCAGAACTCGGTCATGTTGGGTGAGCTGGCAGTGAACCTGATGCTGGATAACGTCGTCCCCACCTAACCCTGGCTGAAAAGTTTCTGTGGCGAGGGGGCTTGCCCCCGTTGGGTGGCGAAGCCGCCCCAGCATTTCAAAATTAGATCGCATGCACCGGATTTACGACTGCTGCGCAGCCGAACGGGGGCAAGCCCCCTCGCCACAGGATTTAGCCCCACAGTTGGATTTAGTTCCAACTGATGGATGGGGGATTAGAGGAGATTCGGGGACGGCACCGGGTCGATTTGCGCCCAATGCGAAGTGTCTTCGCGATGGGCCTGCAAGTACGGCAGCACCGCCGCCAGCAACGGTGCCTTGAACGCTTCCTGGAAGCGATGCGCCAGCCCCGGAATCAGCACCAACTGACTCCCACGAATGTGCGCCGCCAGATGCACGCCATGCATCACCGGCAACAACGGATCGGCCGTGCCGTGAACCACCAGCGTCGGCACACGCAAGTGGTTGAGCAAATCCACACGACTGCGTTCGGCAAGGATCGCCATGATCTGGCGCTTCACACCTTCAGGGTTGAACGCCCGGTCGTAGGACAGCGCCGCTTGATGCAGCAATGCCTGGCGGTCGTCCGTCACCGACGGACTGCCCAATGCCGCCAGCAAATCCGCCTGTTGTTCCAGCGCCACTTCACGATTCGGCGCGCCACGCCTCGACAACAATTGCACCAGCGCGGCAGTCGGCGCCGGTAAACCCTCGGCACCGGAGCTGGTCATGATCAGGGTCAGGCTTTCCACACGCTGCGGCGCCATCGCCGCCATGTGCTGGGCAATCATCCCGCCCATGCTCGCGCCCAATACGTGGAATTGCTCGACGTGCAAGGCGTCCATCAGGCCCAACGCATCGTCGGCCATGTCGGTCAGGGTGTACGGCGCCGACACCGGCAAGCCGAGTTTGTAGCGCAAGGCTTCGAAGGTCAGGTTGGCCTCGGCCGGAGTTTGCCGCCAGGTGGACAGGCCGACATCACGATTGTCGTAACGAATCACCCGAAAACCCTGCTGACACAGCGCAACCACCACCTCGTCCGGCCAGTGAATCAACTGCCCGCCCAGGCCCATCACCAGCAACAGCGCAGGGTCCGACGCACGGCCGATGCTCTGGTACGCCAGGCTCACCTGCGCCAGATCGACGTGTTCGGTTGGAACGTTGACATCACAACGCGACGCCGCGAAAGACGGCAGGCCGAACAGCAGCGCGGCCAAAAAGACAACTCTTGAAAGAAATGAAACACCCATGAAAAACACCAAAACGCAGAACCCCAGTAGAGCGCGAGTCTGATGATGTTTGTTCAAGCGCGCTGCCACAGTTCCATGACAATTTCGTGAATGCTGCCCAATGGTCAATGCGATAACTATGTAGTGCCATGGACGGCGGCAGGTTCCTTTTAATGGTGCGCTCAAGAGCGGATACGCCGCTCCCCTGCACAGAGCCACGTTGCCATGATTGAAAGTGCGTTCAGCACCTTGCCCGTTTCCACTGCGTTCCTGAAAAACAACCCTGATGACAGCCTGTTGCTGAGCGCTTGGGCGCGTTGGCGCGAGTGCAGCCAGGGTTTGCAGGCGTTGTTCGACACCGCACCGCTTCGAGGTCAGCGCCCGGAACCGGCGCTCAACGAACGCTGGAATGCCTATTGGGACGCTCGGGCGCCCGGTACGCCGGTGTCGCGGCGCGAGCGGGCGAGTCAGTTGTACCGCAGTCATTTCGAGGCCTGCGCCCAGGTGGCATTCGCTCGTCGAACGTTGACGGCGCAACAGCTGCAGCCGTTGCTGTTGATCCTGGACCCGCCCGCCTCCGGCCTGCACTTGAATGATCAACCGATCCAGACCGAGCAGTTGACCCTGGTATTGAGCGACAGCGGCACCCTGAAACTCCCCGCCGCGTGGGTCATCAGCGTGGGCAATCGCCAACCCGCCGCGCAGTGGCTGTACCTGCCGGGCCGGCCTGTGCCCATTCAGCACTTCAATCAGCGCAGTGACATGGAAGCCTGGTTGTCCGGGCAATCCCTCGTCCCGCAGGGCCTGCCCGACAATGACGTGCGCTTTGAATACACCGCGAAAGCCGAGCCGCTCACGGTCGCAATTACAGCGCTGCTTTTACGCCCGCCGTATGCGAACGCCATCGTTTTCGCCGCGCCTCCAGACCTTGAAATCCCCCTGCCGGACAGCCCGATAGAAGATGAACCACCGCTGTTCGACAGCCTGTTTGCCGACATTCCCTGGCCCCAGCGCCAGGCTTCACTGAACCGGCAGCGCGATGCGCTCGAAGCGCTGTTGGGCGACGAGCTCGACAGCGACCGTCACCCGTCATTCAAAACAGCACTGACGGCGCTGGAGACGGCAGAGCACGCCGCCAACACGGCGGCAACCGCTCTGCTTTACAGATCGCGCGCATTCGATTTTGCAACCTTCAATCGCGAGTTCAGCGCGCTCTATCAGGCGCACAAGGATGGCCTGCGCGCCGAGGCCCAACTTCAATTGGCGCTCAAACAGCTCGACGGCGATGAGTTCAGCCTGCTCATGACTGTGCTGGACTCGCCGCTGGCGGCTGATCGCGACACGGCCATCACCGCCGCCAGCCTGACGCTGTCGATGACCGACGCTAATGGCGGCATCACCACCCAGGCACTCAACGGTCCCTTCGTCATCACCCGGGATGCGCCATCGCCGCACAGCCTTTTGCTCTACTGGCCAGGTTCAGGCGGCGGTTTGCAACGGTTTGCCAACCGCGCAGAACTGGAGCGACAGTTGTTCAAGATCCAGGACCACGACCAGATGCTGGCCTTGCGGCTGAACAACATCGTCACCGACCCGCTGCATGACAGCCTCGATAAGCAGGTCAGCCACTTCGAAGAACACGCCGCGCACCTGCGCCAACATGCAGACCCACTGGAAACGCTGCGCAAACAAACGCTGGTGACCCTGCAAGTCCCGATGCCAGCCGCCAGAAACCTGGCCTTTGCACACCTGCTGGAACAAAGCCGCAGCGCGAAACTCTTCTCCCTGTTGCCCGATTGGCTGGCCACCTTGTCTGCATCCGAGCGAGTTGAACTCAAGGGTTTAGTGGAGGCTTACCTCCTGGCCATGCGTCGCAGCCACACACAACTGGAAATCGCCCTGCCACCGCGTGACGATTTCACCCGCCAGCATGTGCAGGCGCGTCTGCGAAAGGACTTCTCGCTCAACGGGCATTTTGCCGTGCAGCTTGATCTGCCCGACGCGGTGACGCTGCAAAAACAACTGGCCGATGGCGCCGCCCCTGGAACCCCGCAGAAACTCGTCGCGGTGCCCAGTAAAGCCCGCAGCAAAATGTCACTCGAAGCACTCGCCCAGCTCAACATCGACAACACGCCCTCGATGCAACTGGAGCCTCTTTCACTGCGACTGGGCTTTATGCGACTTGAGGTCACGGCGGCGGATGAAACCGAACGCCGGGCGTTGACCCGCGGTATCACCCTGCCCTGGCTGCGCAAGGTGCTGCCTGAAATGGACCTGCCCCAAGCCTACGAAAACCTGATTCGCGATGCCTTCATGGGTTCGGCCACCGAGACCACGTTCGTGAAGGAACACCGGCGTGAATGCCTGATAGAACCCTGGCGCCTGATGCTCCAGTTGCAGGGGACCTGCGCACGCCTGCAAAAGCAGATCAATCAGGATGAATGGCAGGTGTTGAACATCGCCATAGCGGCCGATACCCCGCAGGCCTGGAACGTTGCGG
Source organism: Pseudomonas oplopanacis (assembly GCF_057128725.1). Taxonomy (NCBI): domain Bacteria; kingdom Pseudomonadati; phylum Pseudomonadota; class Gammaproteobacteria; order Pseudomonadales; family Pseudomonadaceae; genus Pseudomonas; species Pseudomonas oplopanacis. The sequence goes on from NZ_JBSKHV010000006.1 coordinate 291,904, forward strand.
GCAAGCGCATCGTGCTCCTGCCGGCGTACCTCAGCGCCGGGGGCAAGGACACACCCAACGAAGGAGGCACAACTTTGTCCGGGGTGACCTTCGTTCAAGAACAAGTCAGCGGGATGACCCTGTTGTATCTGCCTGACAGCCCTGACGGCCGTTTCCTGCGCCGCTACGACAACCTCGAGACTGCTCGCCGGGCGTTGTTCAATCTATGCCTGCGCAGCGAGATGGTCAGTTATCTGGCCGCACGCGCCTTGATCGGTGACGTGCGAGCCCATGCCAGTCGCATCAACCAGGCCGTGCTCAAGCATTTCGACGCGATGATCGGGGTCGGCTTGCCTTGGCCGAAAACCACGTCACTGGCGTCCCATCTGCTCAATGCGCACATGGGACGCCTGATCGAAGCGCATCGCGGCACCTCGCGTTCCAACGATGCCTTATATCAAGAGCGCTATGCGCTCAGCGGGCCGAGGGCGTTCAACTACATAAAAATGGCCTTGGGCATGGTGCCCTTTGTCGGAGCGGGCATCGCCCTCTACGATGCCTGGAGCAGCGCCAACCACGCCGTTGCGTCCTTGTTGCGCGGTGAGGTCGGTGACGGCCTGACAGAGATTGAATCGGTGTTGTTGTCACTGGTCGATGCCGCCATGGACCTTCTTCCGGGGGCGTCCGTCAGTGCCAGAACCGCCAAGGGCGCTCACTCGCTGACGCGTATTCGTCAGCTCCGCGCCTTGGGAAAAAACGCCGGGGCACTGCAAGCGCCGTCGAAGCGCCGAGCCCGGCATGTTGTCCAGCGGTTCGCCGGGTATGAGTACGAAAAACTGATCTCCCTGACCGGCCTGGAACCGGCGACCCAAGGGGTTTACCGCAATATCTACCGGCATGCCGACGGTGACTTTATCGTTCGCCAGGGCCGTATCTTCCAGGTTGAGCGCAGCAGCGATTCACGCAACTGGCGTCTTTGCGGCACTCGACAAAAAACCTACAAGCAACCGGTCGGCCTCGATGAGGCCGGAAACTGGGACACCTATTTCGGTGTCTATGGGGTGACGTTCGAGGGCGGCGGGCTGGGGGGCGGTGGTGTGCTCGGACACTTGGCGGACGGCCTTGATCCTCTCTGGCCGGCCGTCATTCGCGAACGTCTGCCGCGTTGGTGGACCGACCAGACCTTGCGCCGCCAACAAGCGCTGAGCGAATCCGCCAATGCCACGGCCACGCTCTTCGACGCCCAGATGACGCGTACCACCGCCCTGATGGAAACGTACAACGCCAGCCCCGAAAACCTTCGCCCGGCGCTGGCACAGGCATTTGAAGTCGCGTGCATCAAGGACATGGAACTGGGCAGCAAGCATTACCAGACTCTGGCTGAGCTGCGACCCATGACGCGTGGCAACAACATGCGCGAGATCAAGGAAATACAAAGCAATGTCGCCTTTTTACTGGCCGATCGGTCCAGACAACGGGTGGTCCTGACCGGTCAACGGGCACTGGCCCTGACGGACAGGATCGACGATCTTCTGGACCAGTTGGACGCACTGCCTGCCCAGGCACTGGGCCAGCGCTTGCGTATTCTGGAGGACGTCAGGACGCTGCGTCTGGAGATAATGCGCGACTTCGACGCCATCGATGCCCACATGCGCGACCTCAACCTGTGGTACCCGCGCATTACCGACAAACCGACAAAAACAAACTTGAGCCGCGCCTTCGCGGACTTGAACGCGAGGCTCAATGAGGCCAGTCAGCTGTACTTGAAAACCGGTCAACTGCTGGAAATCGTCAAACGCTACGACAGCACCAGCGATGTTTCCTGGTTCTACCTGCAAACGCAGGCACACACGTTGAGAACCAAAGTCGATCGCGCCCTGTTCACCCAACACAGCCTGCCGGAAGTGAGCGCCACCCGAGCCCAGCGCAATCAGATATTGCAAGAGTGCCTGAATCTTTACGGGGAGTTTCGCCGCAACATGAATGCCTGGACCGCCAGCTATCCCCAGCACTTCCATCTGGACGCCGTGGGGCCACTGCTGCTGGGAATCGAGAAAATGGCCGAACGGGCACGCAAGGCCATCGATCAACCCGCGCCTGCATCCCCCGCGGGGCAACGCGGCAAAAAAGTGTTCACCACCGAAGACGGTCAATTGCTGATCGGGGAGGAGCGCTGGGAACCGACGACCCAAAAGCGCCAATACACCCTGACAGGCCAGGGCGGGTTCGAGGAGGTTTGGGAGCAAGGGACAAACGGCAAGTTTCGCCTGCTCAATCCACAGGAACAGGGTGCTCACCCCGCTCACCAAGACCTTGGAGCGTTAACGGCCGATGCGAGCCGCCGACTTGCTGCGCAAGCGGCGTACAAAATCCGCGTCGAGGCCTATGCCCGACAGGACATGCTACCCGTTGATCTGGAACACATGATGCTCAGCGAGGCAGGCGAACTCGGCCGGCGTGCCCGGATGATTGAAGATCTTCAGCCCGCTAATGCGCTCATCCAGCAGCTGCGTGACAAGGCCACAGAACTGACCGATACCGGACGGGCACTGCGTATCGAGTACTCGATGAACAGTCGAAACCCGACCGATGGCATGCTGGATTACCTCATGCAGCAAAATTCCGCCGAGAAAAAAATCGTCGATATCCACAAACAAAAACCGATGGAAACCTTGGGTAAACGTGCGGACGGACGCACCGACTACCTGCAGGAATACGAGGTGCGAGACCTGACGCAAACACCGCCCAAGGTGATGTGGTATGCCCACTTTCACTACAGTAAGGCAGCCCCTGCATTCGGTGAGTTTGAAAAGGCCCACCTCAAACTGCCGGAGCACCGGTTTCTGACACACGCGGACAACGTCGACCTGCCTTACGCCGACATCGGCAAGAAATCCGTAGCGCTTAAACATTTCGACCCGGCTTAAAACGCAAAACGGGAGCGGTTTTTCCGCTCCCGTTTTGGGTTCCTTATGCCAGCTGACTACGTAACTGACGCGCCGCCGCCACCATATTCACCAACGCCGCTTCGGTCTCCGGCCACGCCCGGGTCTTCAACCCGCAATCGGGATTCACCCACAGACGTTCGGCCGGAATTCGCTTCACGGCTTTGCTCATCAACTTGACCATCTCGGCCGTGTCCGGCACCCGTGGCGAGTGGATGTCGTACACACCCGGTCCGATGTCATTCGGGTAGGCGAACACTTCGAACGCCTCCAACAACTCCATGTCCGAACGCGAGGTTTCGATGGTGATCACGTCGGCATCCATGTCGGCGATGGCCTTGATCACGTCGTTGAATTCGCTGTAGCACATGTGGGTGTGAATCTGGGTTTCGTCACGCACGCCAGAAGCACTCAAGCGGAAGGCCTGCACTGCCCAATCGAGGTATTCCTGCCATTGCGCCCGGCGCAACGGCAAACCTTCGCGGAACGCGGCTTCGTCGATCTGCACAATCTTGATGCCGGCGTTTTCCAGGTCCACCACTTCATCACGCAGGGCCAGCGCCAACTGCTGCGCCTGGATTTTGCGCGACACGTCTTCTCGCGGGAACGACCACATCAACATGGTCACGGGACCAGTGAGCATGCCTTTCATGACCTTGTCGGTCAGGCCCTGTGCATAGGTGATCCAGTCGACGGTCATCGCTTTCGGACGGCTGAGGTCGCCGTAGATGATCGCCGGTTTGACGCAGCGCGAGCCGTAGCTCTGCACCCAGCCGAAACGGGTGAACAGGTAGCCGTCCAGTTGCTCGGCGAAGTATTCGACCATGTCATTGCGTTCGGCTTCACCGTGCACCAGCACGTCGAGGCCCAGGCGTTCCTGAACTTGCACGGCGTGGCGGATTTCGCTGTGCATGGCATCGGTGTAGTCGTTGGCCGACAGCTTGCCTTGCTTGAACGCCTGACGCGCCAGACGGATCGAACCGGTCTGCGGGAACGAGCCGATGGTGGTGGTCGGGAATGCCGGTAGTTTCAAGCGTGCGCGTTGCTGTTCGATGCGCTGGGCAAACGGCGAATGGCGTTGGCTGTCCGCTGTGCCGATGGCGTTGATGCGCGCCTGCACGGCGGCTTTATGAATACGCGGTGACTCGGCGCGACAGGCCTGGATCGCCCGGCTCTCGGCCAGTGCGGCTTGCACCTTGGGCGACTGTGGATCGTTGAGGGCGTCGCGCAACACGGCGATTTCGCCACACTTCTGCACGGCAAACGCCAGCCAGCTTTTCAGTTCCGGGTCGAGTTTGTCTTCGCGGCGCAGATCCACCGGGCTGTGCAGCAACGAGCAGGAACTGCTGACCCACAGGTTGTCGCCAAAACGCTCTTGCGCCGGTTGCAGCTGAGCCAGCGCCTGCTCCAGTTCACAGCGCCAGACGTTGCGACCGTTGACCAGCCCGACCGAGAGAATCTTGTAGGTCGGCAGGCGATCGAGCACCTGGCCCAGTTGATCCGGCGCACGCACGGCGTCGATGTGCAGGCCTTGCACCGGCAGGCCGACGGCCAGACCGAGATTGTCTTCCAGACCGCTGAAGTAGGTTGCGACCAGTTTTTTCAGCGGCGAGTACTGGAGGATGTGGTAAGCGCGTTCGAACGCATTTTTCCAGGCTTGCGGCAGGTCGAGGGTCAGGATCGGTTCGTCGATCTGCACCCATTCCACGCCTTGCGCGTCGAGGCGACCGAGGATTTCGTTGTACACCGGCAGCAGGCGTTCCAGCAGGTCGAGCTTGTCGAAGTCGTTGCCACCGCCCTTGGATTTGCCCTTGCCCAGCCACAGGTAAGTCAAAGGGCCGATGATCACCGGTTTGACGGTGTGGCCGAGGGCCTTGGCTTCATCCACTTCGTCGAACAACTGCTCCCAGCTGAGTTTGAATTGTTGGTCAGCGCTGAATTCCGGGACCAGGTAGTGGTAGTTGGTGTCGAACCACTTGGTCAGTTCCTGGGCGTATTGCGCGGTGCTGTGCTCGCCACCGCAGCAACTGGCCGTGGCGCCACGGGCCATGGCGAACAAGGTGTCGAGGGTCGGCAGGCCGGCGGCATCCTTGGTGCTGTCGAAACGTTCGGGGATCACACCGAAGGTCAGCGAATGGGTCAGCACCTGGTCGTACCAGGCGAAGTCGCCCACGGGCAGCAGGTCGATCCCGGCGCCTTTCTGCAATTGCCAGTGCATGGCGCGCAATTGGCGGCCAACGCGGTCCAGGGCAGCCTGATCAATGTCGCCCTTCCAGTAGGATTCGAGGGCTTTTTTCAGTTCACGGTCCGCGCCGATGCGTGGGAAACCAAGTGTGTGGGCCAGGGCCATGGTGAATTGCTCCTTGTAAAAGATGGCGCTATTGTCGACAGCCAACCCAACATGAGACAAACTCAACCTTTTCGTGTTGATCACAAGTTTTCCTCATGGAGCCATCCGGTGCTTGAAATCCGCCACCTCAAGACCCTGCACGCCTTGCGTGAAGCCGACAGCCTGGTCGATGCCGCCGACCGTTTGCACCTGACGCAATCGGCCCTGTCCCACCAGTTCAAGGAACTGGAGGAGCGCATGGGCATGCCGCTGTTCGTGCGCAAGACCAAACCGGTGCGTTTCACCAGCGCCGGCCTGCGCCTGCTGCAACTGGCCGACGCCACACTGCCGCTGCTGCGTGGCGCCGAGCGTGACATCGCGCGGTTGGCCGGCGGCACTGCCGGGCGCTTGCACATGGCGATCGAGTGCCACAGTTGCTTCCAATGGTTGATGCCGACCATCGACCAGTTTCGCGATGCGTGGCCGGAAGTCGAGCTCGACCTGGCGTCCGGTTTTTCCTTTGCGCCGCTGCCGGCGCTGGCTCGCGGTGATCTGGACCTGGTGGTGACATCCGATCCGCTGGACATCGCCGGTATCACCTATGTCCCGCTGTTCACCTATGAAGCCATGTTGGCGGTGGCCAACCAGCACCGCTTGGCGAGCAAGGCGTACATCGTTCCCGAAGATTTGCTCACCGAGACTTTGATCACTTATCCGGTGGAGCGTGATCGACTGGACATCTTCACCCGTTTCCTCGAACCGGCCGACATCGAACCGGCGCAGGTCCGCACCTCGGAACTGACGGTGATGATGATGCAGCTGGTGGCCAGCGGTCGCGGCGTATGCGGCATGCCGCATTGGGCGCTGCACGAATACAGCTCACGGGGTTACGTGAAGGCCAAGCGGCTGGGCGAGAAGGGTTTGTTTGCGACGTTGTACGCGGGGATACGCGCGGACATGCTGGATGCGCCGTATATGCGCGACTTCTTGCTGACGGCGAAGGATACGTCGTTCTCGACGCTCGATGGTGTGAGCGCTGTTCGCTGACGGACCACAGGACCACAGCAATCCCTGTGGCGAGGGAGCTTGCTCCCGCTCGGCTGCGCAGCAGTCGTAAATCCAGTGAATGCTGGTTTACCTCAGAAATCCGGTGGCAGGTTTGGGGCCGCTTCGCAGCCCAGCGGGAGCAAGCTCCCTCGCCACAAAAGTTTTTATCCAGCAGGATCGGTGGTGATCTCGCGCCACATGTGGATTTTGTCGAAGTAGTCCTCGCCCACGCGCACCGCCAGCGGTTCCAGGCCGAACTGGATGAAGCCGCAACGCTGGTACAGGTTGAACGCGGCTTCATTGCCGGCAGTAACCGTCAGCTGAATCACCTTCAGCCCCGGATGCTGTTGCGCCTCGGCCAACGCCGCCTGCACCAGCTGATACCCCAACCCGCGCTGACGAACCGTACCGGACACGTACATGCCAAACAGTGTCGCCTTGTGCCGGGCCTTTTCCCGAGGTTCGAAGGCGAGACCGACGATGCCGGCCAGCTTGCCCTCCTCGAATGCCCCGAACACCACATCCAGTTTGCTGGTCAGGCGCCCTTCCCACCAGCTCAGCGGCATCGCCGCGCGCTCGCGCACGCTGGAGGTGAACGCCTGCGGATGCCGGTCATAGGCTTCGAGCATCAGCTCCCGGTAAGCCAGTGCATGACTGGCGTCCAGACGTTCAATCCACATGGTCAAGCCGTCCTGCGTTGCTCAAGCATCAGCCGCACCGCCAGCGCCGCCAACACAAACCCCATGACATAGCGCTGCGCCGCCAGCCAGGTCGGGTTCCTGACGAACCACGAAGCGATGCCCGCCGCGAACAGCGCGATCAGCAGGTTGACGCAGAAGCTGACGCTGATCTGGGTCAGGCCGAGGATGATGCTTTGGCTGAACACCGAGCCGTGTTCAGGGTTGATGAACTGCGGAAACACCGACAGGTAGAACACCGCAATCTTCGGGTTGAGCGCGCTGGTGAGAAAGCCCATGGTGATCAATTTGCGCGACGAGTCCGGCGGCAACTGCTGCGCTTCGAACGGCGAACGGGCACCGGGTTTGACCGCCTGCCAGGCCAGCCACAGCAAATACAACGCCCCCGCCCACTTCAACACTTCATACGCCATCGGCACCGCCAGAAACACCGCGGTCAAACCGGCCGCCGCCGCAAACAAATGCACAAAGAAGCCCGCGACCACGCCCAGCAAAGACGTCACGCCCGCCTTGCGCCCCTGGCAGATCGAACGGGAGATCAGGTAGATCATGTTCGGCCCCGGCGTCAGCACCATCAGCAACGCAGCAGCGGCGAAAATCAGTAGGTCTTGAAGCGGGATCATGGGCAATCCTTCGTCCGGAAATGATCAGGCAGGTTCAGTCAGCGATGCTCGATAAAACGGCAGGATCAGGTCCCGTGTCAAGGGTGCCAGCGTGACACCGCCGTCGGTGGCCGGGTCGATCCAGATCACTTCTTCAATCTCCGCAGCGGGGGTGACATCCACATTGATGGTCAGCAAAAACAGCTCGGCCTGTACGACAAAACCCGGCTCATTGGCCGCCGGTGCCGAGAATTGCCCAAGGTAGCTGGCGTGCGCGGGATCGATGATCAACCCCAGCTCTTCTTCCAGCTCACGGGCCAGTGCGTGAACCGGTTGTTCATGGATTTCGATCTTGCCGCCCGGTTGCATGAAGGCTTGGGTGCCGCGCTTGCGCACCAGCAATGTACGGCCGTCGGGACCGATCAACAGGGCGGCGGCGATGCGGATGATGCGTGGCGAATCAGTGGAGGGAAGGGTCATGGGTCGGAGAGGGCCTTGGGTAAAGACCGCAAGGATCCCATGCTCACCGGGTGCTCGTCATCCGACGGACACTACAAGTTCTGACAGTCGAATCGCCTGAACAAGAGGATCTATCCACGTACCAGCTCGGAAATTTCCCACGCGTGGTTTTGGTAGCGTGTTCGACATCTATTCAGCCGTCATTTGCCTACCTCGCCTCGCAAGGAACATGTTGCATGTCCGATATCTCGACGCTCAAAGAAAAGAACAACCTCAAGACATTCCACTTCATTCTATTGACTGCATTGACGATGGGACTGTATCCCAATGTCTGGTTGTACAAAACCGCTGTAGCGGTGGAAGACCTCACGGGTATCAAGACCCTGAGCACGAGATTCATGATTGGATATCTGACGTTGTGTGGTATCGGCGGTGTACTGAGCAGCACGCCTGTTTTGGGTTTCTCGCTGGCGCTGGCTGTCTGGCTGCTCTCACTTGCATGGTGCTTTCGGGTACGAAGAGCGCTCAGGGCTTACGCTTTGACTGAACACAATTTCGAATTACGTATGAATCGTGTCTACTCCGTCCTGTTCACCTTTTTCCACATTAACTACTGCATCAATTCCCTCCCCCGGGACAAGCAAAAACACCAAGACAAAAAACCATCGACATCCCACTCCGTTCAAGCCTGAAACAAGAAAGGGCAGGTAACCGAAAGTTGCCTGCCCTTTTACTGCTGTAACCGATGATCCTGCGTTTTTTGGGGGGATTTACGTGGCTTCCTGGAAATCCATCTCCGGTGGCTGGCGACGGAAACCGCCAGTCAATACCGCAAGGTACACCACACCAATGGCCAGCCAGCTCAGGCCGAGGTAAATCGCCAAATGGTCGAGGCTGACCATCAGCCACAAGTCCGCCACCAGACCAATGAACGGGAACACCAGGAACAGCACCAGCTCACGGGGGCCTTTTTTCTCGCCGCCGATCCAGTAGTGAAAAATCACCGACAGGTTGACCAGGCTGAAGGCGAGGAACGCGCCGAAGTTGATGAACGAGGTCGAGGTGGTGACGTCCAGTTTCAGCGCCAGCAACGCGACGACGGCGCACAACAGGATGCTGTTGACCGGGGTGCCGAAGCGTTCGTGCAAGTTGCCGAAGAACGATTTCGGCAACACACCGTCGCGGCCCATGGCGAACAGCAGGCGCGAACCGCTGGCCTGCGCCGACAGGCCCGAGGCGAACTGGCCGACGATCAGGCCGATCAGGAAGATCGACACGAACAGGTCGCCGCCGATATTGCGGGCGATTTCATAGGCCGCCGAGTCGACGTTGTCGAACTGGAACGACGGGTGCGCGATCTGCACGAAGTAGGAGACGCTGACGAAGATCAGCCCGCCGATCAGGGTGATCAGCATGATTGCCCGCGGGATGGTGCGGCGCGGGTCGCGGGTTTCTTCGGTCAGGGTGCTGACCGCGTCGAAGCCCAGGAACGAGTAACAGGCAATGGCCGCGCCGCTCATGATCAGCGGCATCTGCATGTCGCCGTTGAAGAACGGTTTGATCGACCACAAGGGTGTGCTCGCGTCGCCACCGACGTAGTGGATGCAAAGCACCACGAAAGCGATCAGCACCAGGGCTTGCACCAACATCAGCAAGGCGTTGATGCCGTTGGCCAGTTTCAGGCCGACGATGTTGATCGCGCTGGTGATGCCGATGAACGCCAGCACCCACAGCCATTGCGGCACGGCCGGGAACGCGGAGTTGAGGTAGGCGGCGCCGATCAGCCAGATCGCCATCGGCAGGAACAGGTAATCGAGCAGCACCGCCCAACCGGCGATGAAGCCGAGTTTCGGGCTGATGGCTTTGCGCACGTAGCTGTAGGCCGAGCCTGCGACGGGGAACGCCGAGGCCATTCGGCCGTAGCTCATGGCGGTGAAAAACATCGCCACCAGTGCCGCGAGGTACGCGGCCGGCACCATGCCAGCGGTGGATTGAGCGAGGATGCCAAAGGTGCCGAGCACAATGATCGGCGTCATGTAGGCAATGCCAAACAGCACCACCGAACCCAATGACAGGGTGCGTTGCAAACGAGCCATGAGCGACTACTCCGAATTTATTAGATTTATGGCAGAGCCGAGTTCGGCGCTAAATTTCGGGGGTTACTTTGTTGTTTTGGGTGATCGGTCAAACAGGTGTGTTGTCTGTCAGGGCCTCTTCGCGAGCAGGCTCGCTCCCACAGGGGATCTCCAGTGGACACACATCCAATGTGGGAGCGAGACTGCTCGCGAAAGGGCCAGTCGGAGCAATGCAACCTCCGGATCAGCGCGAAGGAATCAGCAACTCCCGAACCCCGCCAGCCCGCTCCACAATCTCTCCCGGCAGCTTCAGCCGTTGATCATCCAGATACCGGTAGTCCTTGCGTGCCGCGTCCAGCCGGTTGAAATCCAGCTCAACCGTAAATTGCCCTTCATCGCGCCCCGCCTCGAACACCAGCGTGCCCAGCGGATCCACCAGCGCGCTGCCGCCGGCGAACATCAACCCGTCATCGCCCGGCTCCACTCGATTGACCATCAGCGCAAACGCCTGGTTTTCCTGGGCGCGAGCCATGATCGCGGTGCGGTGCGTCGGGCCGTAGGGGTCCATGTTTCCGTTGGTGACGATCAGCAGTTCAGCGCCCAGTTGCGCGAGGGCGCGGGCGGTTTCCGGGAACTCGATGTCGTAGCAGATCAGCAGGCCGACCCGCACACCGTTCCACTCGCAGGTGGCGTAACGGTCGCCGGGCTCGAACACGCCGCGATCCGAGGCCCACAAATGCGTTTTGCGGTATTTCAGCGCGATGCCTTCAGGGGTGATCAGCAGCGTGGTGTTGTAGAAACGGCCGTTGTCGTTTTCGGCCATGCCGATCACCACCGCGATGTTGCGCTCGCGGGCGGCGGCAAGGACCGCGCTGACGGTCGGGCCGGTCAGCGGTTCGGCGGTTTGCGCCACGGTGTCGGCGGTCGGAAAGCCCATCAGGTGGGTTTCCGGGAAGACGATCAGTTGGGTGTCGGCAGCGCAGGCCGTAATCGCCGCCAGGGCGCGTTCGAGGTTGTACGCGGTGCCGTTGTCACGGCCCGCCAACTGGGCGAGTTCGACTTTCATCGGTATTCCTTGTTCTTGGGGAGGCCGGGCGGCAGAAAGATTGCCCGGCCGGTTTCTGTGCGCCAGTATGCGCAGCAAGCCACCGGCCGGGGAATCACGCCGCTGGGGTAACCCGATAGGGGTAGAGGCATGACACTTTCGCTGGACGACATCGCTTGGCACCGTTCGGTCGGGCAACTGATCGACGCGCTGGACAAACCCAATTTCTGGACGCAACTGGTGCGTCTGCTGGATCAATACGTGACCTTCGACAGTTGGGTGGCCCTGCTTTTCAGCGCCGACCAGCACCCGCAAGTGTTCGCCGAATGCCCCGGCGAGGACGGCAGCCCGGATCAGCTGTTTCAGGATTACCTGCGCGGCTTGTACCTGCTCGACCCGTTCTACATCGCGTGCCGCGAGCAGTCGCGCACCGGTCTCTATCGCCTGTCGGAAGTGGCGCCGGAGCACTTTGAGCTGACCGAGTATTACCAGCGCTACTTTCGTCTGAATGTGGTCGCTGATGAAATCCAGTTCAATTGCCAGCTCGAAGGCGACCGCACGTTGTGCCTGTCACTGGGCAGCAAGCAGCGTTTCAGTGCCCAGCAGATTGCCTTGCTGTCGCTGATTCAGCCGTGGGTGCTGGGCCTGTTGCGCCAGCGCCTGCCCTACGAAATCAACGAAGTCGTGGCCCTGGCACCGTCGCCACCGCAACCTGACTGGCGCGTGCAGCTGGAAGCGTCGGTGCAGCAACTCAAAGGTGCGCAACTGACCGCTCGGGAACTGGACGTCGGGCGATTGATGCTCAGCGGTTGCTCCAGTAAAGAAATCGCCCGTAAGCTGGAAATCTCCGTGGAAACCGTGAAAGTCCATAAGAAACACATGTACAGCAAGCTGGGGATCAAATCCCAGTCCGAGCTGTTTTCGATTTTTCTGCAGGCGCAGAATGCCTGACTGAAACGCGGAGTGCTTTTTACTGTGGGATCTATGTGTATCCAACACCTGCTGCGTTGAAATAATTGAGTCCGAACCCAAGGAAACCGTATGAGCCTGTCACTCCTGAGCCGCTACGCCTTCTTTGCCGCTTGCGTGATCTTCACCCTCGCCAGCCTGCCCTTCCTGCAATACGACTGGCTCTGGCCGATCACCGCCATCACCGGCGTGCTCAGCCTGATCGGCCTGTTCGATCTGCTGCAAAGCCCGCACGCGGTGCGCCGCAACTACCCGATCTTGGGCAATATCCGTTACCTGGTGGAAGGTATTCGCCCGGAAATCCGCCAGTACCTGCTCGAATCCGACAGCGACGCCCTGCCCTTCTCCCGGGCCCAGCGGTCGCTGGTCTATTCGCGCGCCAAGAACGAAAGTGCCGACAAGCCCTTCGGCACCCTGATCGACGTGTATCAATCAGGCTTCGAGTTCATCGGTCACTCGATGCGCCCGGCGCCGTTGAGCGATCCGAGCGCCTTTCGCGTGATCGTCGGCGGCCCGCAGTGCACCCAGCCGTACTCGGCCTCGGTGTTCAACATCTCGGCCATGAGTTTCGGCTCGCTCAGCGCCAACGCGATTCGGGCACTGAACCAAGGCGCCAAACTCGGCAACTTCGCCCATGACACCGGCGAAGGCAGCATCAGCGCTTATCACCGGGAAAATGGCGGTGACCTGACCTGGGAACTCGGCAGCGGCTACTTCGGCTGCCGCACCGCCGACGGCCGCTTCGACCCGGAACGCTTCGCCGCCCAAGCACAGACCCCGCAAGTGCGCATGATCGAAATCAAGATGAGCCAGGGCGCCAAACCCGGCCACGGCGGCATCCTGCCCAAGCACAAGGTCACCAAGGAAATCGCTGAAACCCGCGGCATCATGATGGGCGAAGACTGCATCTCGCCGTCGCGGCACAGTGCGTTTTCCACGCCAATCGAACTGATGCATTTCATCCAGCAACTGCGAGAACTGTCCGGCGGCAAACCGGTGGGCTTCAAGTTCTGCCTCGGTCATCCGTGGGAATTCATGGGCATCGCCAAGGCCATGCTGGAAACCGGCATCCTGCCGGACTTCATCGTCGTCGACGGCAAGGAAGGCGGCACCGGCGCCGCGCCGGTGGAGTTCACCGACCACATCGGCGTGCCGATGCGCGAAGGTTTGTTGTTCGTGCACAACACACTGGTCGGCCTGAACCTGCGGGACAAAATCAAACTCGGTGCCAGCGGCAAGATCGTCAGCGCCTTCGACATCGCCAGCGTCCTGGCCATCGGCGCCGATTGGGCCAACTCGGCACGCGGTTTCATGTTCGCCATCGGTTGCATCCAGTCGCAAAGCTGCCACACCAACAAATGCCCGACCGGCGTCGCCACCCAGGACACCTTGCGCCAGCGCGCACTGGTGGTCCCGGACAAAGCCCAGCGCGTGTTCAACTTCCACCGCAACACACTCAAGGCCCTGGCCGAAATGCTCGCGGCGGCCGGTCTCGATCACCCTTCACAACTGTCGGCCAAGCATCTGGTACGGCGCATGTCGGCGACCGAAATCAAGCTGTTCTCGCAGCTGCATGTGTTCTTGAAACCGGGGGAATTGCTCACGGGTGAAGTGAATGGCGAGTTTTACTCGCGGATGTGGCAGATGGCGCGGGCGGACAGTTTTGAGCCTAATGAGGGAGTTGCTGCGTAAATAACGGCTGAAAAACGATTTCATGGGGAGTAGGAGCGCCGTCCAGGACGAACAAGCGGGCCTCGCTTTCTCCGCCCCTGAGCGTTAGTACGTGTATCCAGTCGTTTGGAAATAATCGGCGGTGTTCAGGATCGGATTGACCCGCTACCCACCAGACCCTTCTCGCCTTCGGCTTCATGGCCGAAAAATCCATGAATGCGGTGCCCTCTGCTCGCCCGGGGACTAACGCACACCCCCCAAAACCGTAGGTGTCGCAGGACACGCCGGTCGATTTCACAACGTACATCTTCGGCTGGATGCCCGTTGTGTTGTAGTACATGAACGGCAAGTACCAAAATAATCCTTCGACCACGATTTCGTCATCCGGGCGAGCCTCGCGAGCGATCCCGGCCGCTAGCACGTCCAGCCTGGCCTCGTGACGAAAAACGGCATCGCCCATTACATCAGACTGCTCGTAAACCGCCGTCAGCCCATACGTTTGCACCCCGACAACCAGAACAAAAGCCAAAGTGGCGAGGATTCTGCATTGCCGTCCCAAACCTTCCAGCGCAACAGCAAGGATCATGGGTAATCCTGCAGCCGCGAACACAAGGTATCGTTGGAGGAAAAGGGGGAGGATTTGCGACAGCAGAAAAACAATCAGTACCGGTACGAAGAAGTAACTCACCAGCAGCGCGCTGTAGCGGTGTTGACTCCGGTCTTTCGACAACACAAATAGTGCGCAAGCAACGACCAATACCGTCGGCACCAGACGCCACCCTAAAGACGCTGGCACATCACTCATCGCCATGAATGACCAAACAACCGTCAGTGCGACCTCCCACGTAAGAGGCGGTATCCAGTCGTGCCGATTTCCGTACTGCAGTTGATCGATGAAATGGGGTAACCACGGCAGGAACAACACGACAATGGCAGCGTTGGCGCCTATCCATGCACGGGCGGATAAACCGCGCGACCGCCACCAAAAAACCCAATGCACGACGACACACAACGCGGCGAAAAAATGGGTATAGAACGCTGCCGTCATCAGCAGCACATAAATGATCGCAAAACGCTTTTGCTGCGGTGAATTGACCCAACACACCAACGCCACGGTGGCGCTCATCAGCCAGAAACCAAGCAGGGCATACATCCTGATTTCCTGACTGTAGCGAACCGATATCGGCAGCAACGCAAACAACAATGCAGCCATCCAGGTTGCCCTTCGTGTCGCCACCAGACTCATCAGCTTGATGCACAGCAACAACGTGCCGACATCGGCCAGGACACTCAGCGAACGCGCAGCCAGGGCGCCATTACCGAACATCAGGATCCAGTAATGCAACATCACGTAGTAAAGCGGTGGATTCACGTCTCGAGCCGTGGTGTTCCAGATATCCGCAGGCAACCGCTCGGCGAGCAGCAGGCTAAAGGCTTCGTGGAACCAGACGGGCGACGTGGTGATGGCGTGAAACCTCACGAATAACGCGATCGCCACCACCACAAACAGCGCCGCCACCTCCCCAGTGCAGCGCGAAATTTTCACGCTTCGCGCTCGCTGAACAAGATAAATCGCGAAAAGAAAAACCCGCAGACCAGGCTCAACAGCGAGAACGATGCGACGGTCACCAGGCCGTGGAGCTTCCACACATCGGCATAGTGGCCAACCACAACACTCAGTACGCCCATGAAGCCGATATACACCAGATAACGAACCACCGACGCCCCGGCTTCAAATGTGTACAGCGCATGCACATAGAAGGAAAACGTCGCTGCCACACAAAATGCCGAAAAGTTACTGGCGGCCTGACTAAATCCGGCGGCCGTGTTCAGTACATAAAAGAGCTGCCAATGAATCAGCGTATTGGCCACGCCAACCACCGCGTAGGTGGAAAACTCCTTCCATAAGGCTTTCATGTCCGCTCCCTGGCTGGTTGCTGTTTCAGGCGTCAACCTAAAGCCAGCGCAAGTGTGCGTCTACTGTCAGAACTATCAGGTAGCGCGACCTTCCAGACCAGCGGTCGATTACCACTGCAGCGTGGTGACCCGGGGTGGTTCTTTCATGACGATAAAGCCGTAATCCCCCAGCAGATAAATGCGATAGAACAGGCTGTCCACCAGCGGTGGATAACCCTGGTATCCCACCCGCGTGGCGTTGCGCCGCTCCTTTTCCCTGACCACGTTGGTGATGCCGGTTTTCGGCAGGTTTTCCGCGAGCATGTAGAAGTCGATGTTCAGCAAATAGTGCAGCACCGGCATTTGCTTGAAGGAGCCGGCGGCCGCCACCAGCCAGTGATCCGAATAGCTGACCGACAGGTAAATGCGCTTGGCGTTGCGCAATGCCGGGCGAGAGGCGATGTCGGCACTCAAGGCGTACAAGGCGTTAGTCGTGAAAGTCTTTTGCAGGGTCAGCACGCGGCCATAGGCGAAGGACAACGAGAGCGTCGCCAACAGCGGGATCAACAACAGCAATGGCAGCTTTGCATGCAATGACGCCAGCACCCGATGACTCAGGTAGAACAACAAAACCAGGACGACGCCGAAGCCCATCAAGGTTCGGGCGCCTTCATTGAAGTCGCGGAAAAACAAGGAGGCGCCGGGCACCAGCAACAGCAAAACCGGCAGCATTAAAAGACAGGCGATACCGATTACCGCTTTGTGCAGGCCCGAGTCCCACCGCGCCAGCACACCGCGCCCCACGCACACGCCACCGGCGATGGCGCACAACAACAGCGCGCCGAACACCCAGGCAAATCCGCCATGAAACAGCAGCGCGATTTTTTCCAGGACCCGGCCAGCATTGATTTCAACTTGCAGCAGCGGTGCCGCCTCGCCGTTCAGCATCGAGGTGCGTGCTTGACTCATATAGGCAAAAGCCGTGGCGTAATAGATCAAGCCAGCCAGCAGCAACTGCGCGCCTTTCCAGCCAAGCAATCTGCACCATGCGGGCCACGCTAATCGGTCGCTGGCCCCCCGCAGCAGTTCCAGGCAACAGAGCCCGAGAAACACGTTGATGCTGACCTGATATAGGCCGATGGCCAATGCGATCAGCAGGGCCGGAACGATGAGTTGCTGAACGCGCGAGAGGCTGCGGAAGGTGATCGCGCAGATCACCGCCACCACGCTCAGCGCCATGGTCGGCCCGTCGTATTGGTACGACAGGTTTTGCAGGAAAAACGGGTTGTACCAAAGTGGCAGCAACACCAGGCAATGGGCAAACGTCGGTTCGGGGAAATAGTGGAACGTCAGGCGCGTCAGGGCGGCGCTCATGGCCAGCGTGGCGATCAACAACGGCAATGGGAAGATATTGGGCGCGGCACCGCTGAAGGTCAGCAGGTGATAGAACCATTGCGCGAACAGGCGGCCCTCCTCCGTCCACGCCGTGCCGGCGGCCAGGGAACGCCAGTTGTCGTCGATGTAGGGGTAATCCGCGAGGATCAGCGGCAGGACATACAGCAGCGTAGCGAGCAAAAAAAACAGCCAGACCTGACGGCCTCCCAATTCTTTTTCGAGCCAATCGCTGATGCTCATTCCGGCGCCTCTGGGGGGAATACCGACCCTAAGTCGATAATGCTTTGATCCCGACGGTAGTCAGAGATCGTGAGGCTGCCGGGCTTTTAGACAAGCGGTTGTCCCTTGGCAATGCTTGAGACATTCCGTAATACCCACGCTTTGCAATTGCCGGCGATTCCCTGCACCCTGCGCGCCGCCGATGAGCGGCGTACAACCCTTTGTGCCACCGCTCGCTCCTACTTCAAAACCGTTCAAGAGCCCGCCGCCATGACGACTGAACGCGATCACCGAATCGACTTTTTCCGAGGCCTGGCACTGATCTTCATCTTCTGGGATCACGTGCCTCACAACCCCTTGGGTCAAATCACCCTGCGTAATGTCGGCTTCAGCGATGCGGCGGAGATCTTCGTGTTTCTGGCCGGTTATGCGGCGGTCCTGGCCTACGGCAAAATCCTTGCACGGGACGGTTACTTGATTGCCTGCGTGAAAATCCTGCGCCGCGCCTGGGTGCTGTATGTGGTGCATATTTTCCTGTTGGCGATGCTGATGGGCATCGTGTTTTTCGCTAACAGCCATGTGGAAACCCGAGATCTGGTCGAGGAAATGGGTCTGCATCACTTCATCACCAACCCGCAGCAGGCGTTGACGGATGAATTGCTGCTGCGCTTCAAACCGAACCTGATGGACCCGTTGCCGCTGTACATCGTGCTGCTGGCCGGATTGCCGCTGGTGTTGCCGATGCTGGTACGCAAGGCCTGGGCGGTGGTGGCGGTGTCGTTGACCGTTTACCTGCTGGCGCCCTCCTTTGGCTGGAACCTGGCCGCGATCAAGGACGGCGTGTGGTACTTCAACCCGGTCACCTGGCAACTGCTGTTTGTGCTCGGTGGCGCGGCGGCGATTCACGGGCAAAGGCCTCGACTGGCCGAGACGCGTGCGCTGCTGCGCCAGCCATTGTTTGTCAGTGCGGCGATTTATGCGGTGCTGGCCGGGGTGATTACCGTGTCCTGGCGCTGGCCGCAAATACATGACGCGCTGATGCCCTCCCTGCTGAGCAACCTGCTGTACCCGATCAGCAAGACCGACCTGTCGCCGGTGCGCCTGCTGCACTTTCTGGCCTTGGCGTATGTCACGGCGAAACTGCTGCCGGACACGGGCTGGACGCAACACTGGCTGGCCCGGCAATGCTCCCGCATGGGTCGTTACTCGCTGGAAGTGTTCTGCCTCGGTGTGTTGCTTGCGCCGTTGGCTGACATGGTCAACGCCCTGACCGACGATGCGTTTGCCATGCAGATTTTCACCGCGCTGGTGGGGGCCGGGTTGATGGGGTTGTTGGCGGTCTGGCTGGAGTTCAATAAACGCCTGACACGATCACCGCAAAACGCAGTCGCCTGAAACCAAAAAGCCCCGGTCATCTCGACCGGGGCTTTTTCGTTTCAAGCGTTACGTCTTACGAAGCCGAACGCACTGCGCCTTGCGACACATTGCTCGGTTGCAGCTTGAACACGTAGAACAACACCGTCAGCAGCACCAGGAACGCCGGGCCGACATACAGCGCCACGCGGGTTTCCGGGAAGTACGCCATCAGGCCGACCACCAGCACCAGGAACGCCAGCGCCAGGTACGAGCTGACCGGGTACAGCCACATCTTGTATTTGAGGCCGGCACGTTCGCTGGCGCTCAAGCCCTGGCGGAATTTGAGCTGGGCCAGCAGGATCATCACCCAGGTCCAGATCGCACCGAAAGTGGCAATTGCTGTGACCCAGACGAAGACCTGCTCCGGCACCAGGTAATTGAGCAACACGCCCAGCAGCAACACGCCCATCGACAGCAGCAAGGCGCGACGGGGCACGCCGTTACTCGAGGTCTTGGCGAAACCGGCCGGGGCCTGGCCGTTTTGCGCCAGGCTGTAGAGCATGCGCCCGGTGCTGAAGATGCCACCGTTGCAGGACGACAGCGCCGCGGTGATCACCACGAAGTTGATGATGCCGGCGGCGGTCTTGATGCCCAGACGCTCGAAGGTCATCACAAACGGGCTGCCCTGGGTGCCGATTTCGTTCCACGGGTAGATCGACAGGATCACGAACAGTGCGCCGACGTAGAACAGCAGAATCCGCCAGAACACCGAGCCGATGGCATCCGGGATGGTCTTCTGCGGGTTCTTGGCTTCACCGGCGGTCAAGCCGATCATCTCGACGCCGAGGTAGGCGAACATGACCATTTGCAGCGACATCAACACGCCTTGCACGCCATTGGGCATGAAACCGCCGTGCGCCCAGAGGTTGGAAATCCCCAGCGCCACACCGTCGTTACCGAAGCCGAATGCAATCACGCCGATACCGCCAATCACCATTGCAATGATGGTGACGATCTTGATCAGGGCGAACCAGAACTCGAACTCACCGAAGGCTTTGACCGCGATCAGGTTGATGGTGCCCATGCTGATCAACGCCGACAGCGCCCAGATCCAGCGCGGCACATCCGGGAACCAGACGCCCATGTACACCGCCACGGCAGTGATTTCCGCGACGCAGGTCACCAACCATAAAAACCAATAGTTCCAGCCGGTGAGGAAGCCCGCCAGGGGGCCGAGGTAGTCTTGGGCGTAACGGCTGAACGAGCCGGCGACCGGGTTGTGCACAGCCATCTCGCCGAGGGCACGCATGATCACCAGGATCGCCAGACCGCCGATGATGTAGGACAACATGATGGCGGGGCCGGCCATTTCGATGGCCTTGGCCGAACCCAGGAACAGGCCGACGCCGATACAGGCACCGAGTGCCATCAAGCGAATATGCCGTTCGCCGAGTTCGCGTTTAAGCGGGCCGCCCTGAGCGGTCTCGCCGTGGGGCAGGTGATTGCCAGCAGGCATAGGGACATCCTCGTCTTGTTATTGGATATAGCCACCGAGTGTCGAAGCGCTGACCGATAAGCCATTGCTTGCCTGAAACCGGCCTGCTTCGTGAGCAGGACCGTCCTGTAGGACAAAACCTCCAGGATCAGCGGGACGTGCAGTATAAAAAGCATTGCTCAGGTGTTTTCACTCTATAAACCATAAATTACAGCCACAACTCTCGGTAAAAGCGGCTTTTACGGAGAGGCTTTAACTGGCTAAAAGTGATTTCACCCGTTGCAGAAAACGGCGCCGAGTATTGCACAGCATTGGTGCATCGTCATGCCCAGACCTTCGCCGCATTTACCAGACGACGTGTCTAGCTCAGCTATTTCAGACACCAACTCCCTCGCCACAGAAACTGTTCCTTCAGATGTTTCAGACATTTCACTCAGATGTTGAAGCCACACAGAAACGAAGGCATGGCTAAGGTGAATTGGACTATCAGCTCAAGGACGCAAAGGAATGCATCCACGCCCAAATTCGCACCTGCTGCGCCATGGACGCTGTTCGGAACCTGGCAGGGCTTATCTAATCACTGCGGTTACTCATAAGCGCCGTTGCATATTCAGCGACTGGCAAATGGGCCGTTTGCTGGTCGCCGAGCTCAGGCGAGCCCATGAAGACAAATGGGTCAATTCGATAGCCTGGGTCGTCATGCCAGATCATTTCCATTGGCTGGTACAACTCGAACAACGCACCCTGGCGCAACTCATGCAGGCCATCAAATCGCGCAGCACGCTCACCATCAACCAGGCATCAAATTGTCGAGGGGCCTTCTGGCAAACCGGCTATCACGACCGCGCAATCCGCGATGGCGAAGAACTCCTGCCGTTCGCGCGATACGTAGTTGCCAACCCGTTGCGTGCCGGGCTGGTGGAAAAAATCGGTGATTACCCCCTGTGGGATGCCTGTTGGTTGTAAAACGTCCCAAAGGTCACCTATGCCCCTGTGGCGAGGGAGCTTGCTCCCGCTCGGCTGCGCAGCAGTCGCAAAACCTGCAACCCTATTTGCCTGAAAAAATCGCGATTGCCAGCGTTAGGGCCGCTTCGCAGCCCAGCGGGAGCAAGCTCCCTCGCCACAAAAAACAAAACAGATTGAAAAATTGTGCACTCACAATTTTTTCGCCATCGCCAACCACCGTCTAAGCTTCAGACAAGTCAGATCAATCTGCGTGAATGGATCAATCGGCTATGGGCGCTTTGTGGCAAACCGATACGAGTAAAACTGTGGTCCCAACTGAACGTGTGGATGAAGCGCCATCACCTGAAAAACCTCGCACCAGTCGTGTCAAACACGGCTGGAAGGCGTTTTGGTTGTTGCTGCTGATCATCGCGATTGTCGTGGGACTGGCGGCCGCCAAGGAAATGCGCACCTCGAAATTCCAATCCAGGGAAGTCAGCAAATTTGCCGCGTCCCTGAGCTATTCCCTGGAACCAGGCCCCAGCGATGCCATTCGTTACCCTGGCGCCGGGCCTTTTGATTTACGTCTGGGCTACAGCTCACTGGATGAGTTCCTGCCGCGGTTGCTCAAGCGCGATTACGTGATTTCAGCCCAAACCCGTTTTTCCCAGAAGTTGATGGATTACAGCGGCAAGGGCCTATTCGTGCCCTACTCCGAGAAAATCCAGGCAGGCCTGTCCATCACCGATTGCCGTGCCATGCCGCTGTACCAGTTCAAATACCCGCAACAGCTGTACTCAAGCTTTGATTCGATCCCGCCGGTGGTGGTCAGCAGCCTGTTGTTCATCGAGAACCGCTTCCTGCTCGACCCCAAGCAACCCTTGGCCAACCCCGCCGTGGACTGGCCGCGCTTCGGCATGGCCGCGTGGTCGCAGGTGGCCAAATTGATTCACCTGCCAGGCCAGTCGGCGGGCGGTAGCACCTTGGCGACACAGCTTGAAAAGTATCGGCATTCACCGGATGGCCTGACGGTGTCGGGCGCGGAAAAGATCCGGCAGATGATCTCTGCCACCGTACGCGCCTATCAGGCCGGTCCGGAAACCCTTGAGGCCCGGAAAAATGTGGTGCGCGACTACCTCAACAGCGTGCCGCTGTCCGCCGTGCCCGGCCATGGTGAAGTGCATGGCATGGCCGAAGGGTTGCGCGTCTGGTACGGCGCCGACTTCGACAAGGCCAACGAGACGCTGAACAGCCCTGACACCGACCCAAAGACGATGGCCGCCAAAGGCCTGGCCCTGCGTGAAATGCTCTCACTGATGATTGCCCAGCGCCGCCCTTCCCACTACCTGACCAAGGGCCGTGATGAACTGGTCGACCTCACCGACAGTCACATTCGCCTGCTCGCCCAGAACAACGTGATCGATGCGCCGTTCGCAGCGGCAGCGCTGGCCAGCAAGGTCACTTACCGCGACTGGCAAACCCAACCGACCATTCAACCGATCGAAACCAACAAAGGCATCAGCGTGGCCCGCAGTCGCCTGGGCGGGTTGCTCAATCGTCCGCTGTACGACCTTGATCGCCTCGACCTGTCCGCCACCAGCACCCTGCAAGGCGACCTGCAAACCAGGGCCACCGAGTACCTCAAGCACCTGGCCGACCCGGCGTTTGCCACGCAGATCGGCTTGATGGGCGAACGCTTGCTCACGCCCACCAGCACCACTCAGGTGCGCTACAGCTTCACCCTGTTTGAACTGACGCCGGACGGCGCGCGCGTGCGGATCCAGACCGACAGCACCGACCAGCCGTTCGACATCAACGAAGGCAGCAAGCTGGAACTGGGCTCCACCGCAAAAATGCGCGTGCTCACCACCTACCTGCAAATCATCGCCGAGCTGCACGATAAATATGCCGGGATGACCGTTCCTGAACTGAAGAAAGTCGATGTCCCCGACCAGGACCGCCTGAGCCGCTGGGCCGTCGATTACCTGATCGAAAACAAAGACCGCAACCTGCCGGCCATGCTCGGCGCGGCGCTGGATCGCAAATACTCGGCCAGCCCTGGCGAAGCGTTTTTCACCGGGGGCGGCTTGCACGTGTTCCATAACTTCCGCAAGGAAGACAACGGCCGCATACCGACCTTGCGCGATGCCCTGCGCGAATCGATCAACCTGCCGTTCATCCGGCTGATGCGCGACCTGGTGCGCTACACCACGTATTCCGGCCCCAACAGCAGCGCCGAACTGCTCAAGGACGACCGAGACCCACGCCGTCAGGAATACCTGGCCAATTTCGCCGACAAAGAAGGCACTTCGTTCCTGCTGAAGTTCTGGAAGAAGTACAAAAACAAGGACACCCAGGCACGGCTCGACACCTTCCTCGACGGCATGCGCCCGACGCCGATCCGCATGGCAGCGGTCCACCGGTATCTGCAGCCACAGGCCAGCCAGGAAAGCTTCAACACCTTTATGCGCTCGCACCTCAAAGGCGCCAAGCTCACCGAAAAACTCACTGACGAACGCCTGCAACGGCTGTACGAAAGTTACAGCCCCGGCGCCTACGACCTGCCGGACCAGGGCTTCATCGCCAAGGTTCACCCGCTGGACCTGTGGCTGATGGGCTACCTGCTGAACAACCCTGACGCCAAGTGGGGCCAGATCGTCAAAGCCAGCCAGTTCGAACGTCAGGAAGTCTATAGCTGGCTGTTCAAAAGCAAGCACAAGGGCGCCCGTGACAGCCGCATCCGCACCATGCTCGAGATCGAAGCCTTCCTGGACATTCACCAGCGCTGGCAGAAAGTCGGCTATCCGTTCGATCACCTGGTGCCGTCGCTGGCCACGGCCATCGGCAGCTCCGGCGACCGTCCGGCAGCGCTGGGCGAGTTGATCGGGACCATTCTCAACGACGGCGTGCGCATGCCGACACTGCGCATCGACACGCTGCATTTCGCGGCCGATACGCCGTACGAAACCAAACTGATCAATGACCCGGTCGCGGGTAAACGGGTGATGCCGTCCGAAGTCGCCACCGCCATGCGCGAAGCCTTGTCGCAAGTGGTGGACGCCGGTACAGCGAAACGTGTGTCCGGCAGTTTCACCCTGCCCGATGGCAAACCGTTGGCCATGGGCGGCAAGACGGGCACCGGCGACAACCGCATTTCCGCCATCGGTTCCGGCGGGCAGGTCATCAGTTCGAAATCCCTGAACCGCACGGCGACCTTCGTGTTCTACATCGGCGATCACCATTTCGGCACCCTCACCGCCTTCGTGCCGGGTCGCTCTGCCGAAACATTCACGTTCACCTCGGCGTTGCCGGTGCAGGTACTCAAGGGCATGGCGCCGATCCTGACGCCGTACCTGCAACCCGCCAGCAACACGGGTTGCCTGCCGATTGAAGTCGTACGGCGTTAACACAAGGGTCATGGCGGGCGGGCGGTAATTAATTATTTTCGGCATTGATAATTCCAATGCTTTTTCAAGGACCCACACCGACTCAACAGCAGTAATTCAAACTTTAACTTTGAGCCATGAACGGTAGGCTGGGAACTCCAACTTATATTCAAGGCTCACTAAAACAATGTCTGACTTACAAGGACGTATAACTAACCAGCCACAATCTGACACACCTGCAGACAGCGGGCGTCATTACGAACTTATAAAAAACCGAATCCCTCACGTATTCAAAAATGCATCGCCAAGAAGAGCGCAGGAACTCGCCGCTACGCCAATAGCCACGGCACGCTGGCCAACCACTCCGGACGCTGATCACAAGCAGTTACAAGACGCCAATCTGAAACTATGGACGGAACACAACACTGTCGACCAGTTACTCGACAAGTTGCAAAATGTTTATGAGTTTTCCGAACCCTTATTGAGTGCCGCACTGAAGGAACACTTTGGCGTCGAGGACAACGTCAGAACAACCTTCCTGCATCTTTATTTACCCAAGCAACAGCCGTGGTACGCCATCGATATTTCAAAAGGTGTGGTCGCCCGAACGGTATCCCTGCTGGATGCCGCACTGCACAACTTCGCCCGTACCGAAACCTGCGAGGCCGATTCGGATTTCATCAGCCAACCCGATGAACGTGGGCTGTTCGACATCAAACCGATCAAACGCAAGATGTCCATCGCTCAGTTCCAGACGTTGTGTCGCGAACTGGATATCGGCGCCCGATACAACCAATACCTGCAAAGCATGTTGTTGCCCGACGATGCCGTTGCCAAAACGCTCTTGAAGAAAAAAGTCGTCAGAAGTCAGAAAGCCGCCTTCAAAGCGGCGACGCAACTGGCGGTGGTGACCGGTGACATCGGACCGCATACCCGTGATGTTGTCCTGGCGATGCTTGATAGCCAGCAAACCATAAAACTCAAAGGCAAGACCTTGCGGTTTCACCAACTGTCGATGCTCGACACGGCGTTGACCGGCATCGTCCTGATCGCCCCGGATCTGGATCGGACATGGCAAATCGAGCCAGTGATCGCCTATGTCCCGCAAGACCCCGAACATCCGCTGAAAACATACCCCTCGCTCCCCGACTTCCTGAACGAACTGATACGCCAACTGCGGGACAACAAACTGATCAGATCCAGCGGCATGACCTACCGCCAATACTTCAGTCAGTTCGTCCCTCATCAGCAACGCGGGCTGTTTTTCGCCGAACTCCAGCAGAACCTGACCGAGGTGCGCTGGCACAAAAAAGAGCCACTGGATCAGCGTCCGCCATGGCGCGAAGAGCCGGTGGCTCACCCTCGGCTGCATTTTCGTACCGAACTGATTAACGACAATCTGTGGACGCATCTCTATCAGCAGAAACTGAATAAGATTCTCAACGACGCCAGACACATCGCCGTGTCCACCGCCGATGCCGACAGCAATGCACGCTGGGCCTGGTGGGACAACTTCAAGAAGATTGTCTCGGACATCTTCAACGTCGCGCTGATTGTCATCACGCCGTTCGTGCCCTTCCTGGGTGAGTTGATGATGGCCTATACCGCCTACCAGATCACCAGTGACGTGGTCGAATCCATTGTGGACATGGCCGAAGGGTTATGGACCGAAGCCGCCAAGCATATCGTCGAGGTGGTGACGAACATCATTCAACTGGCGGCTATTGCGGCAGGTGCGGAGCTTGGCAAGTTCGCGCGGCTAAGGCTTTCACCCTTGATCGAAGGCATGAAACCGGTGAGGTTGCCCAATGGTCAGTCCCGGCTGTGGCACCCCGATCTCAAACCCTACGAACAGCCCGGCCTCACGTTGCCGGACGATTCGCGACCTGATGCGCGAGGCCTGCATTCGCACAAGGAGCAAAGTGTGTTGCCACTGGAGGGCAAGCATTACGCCGTGCAACACCAGGTAAAGCAGGGGCGCTACCGCATCAAGCATCCTCACCGCGCCAATGCCTATTTACCCGAATTGAAGACCAATGGCCTGGGTGCCTGGACCCATGAAGGCGAAACCCCGCAGGACTGGGAAGGCCCGACATTGATGCGCCGTCTTGGCCATGACGTGGACGGTATCAGCGATGCAGCGCTTGAGCGGGTTCGCATCGCCAGCGGCACCGACGACGATGCGCTGCGCCGCATGTACATCGACAATACGCCACCGCCGCCGCTGCTTGCAGACAGCCTGCAGCGTTGGAAGATTGACCGGCAGATCGACACCGCCATCGGACACATCCGTGCCGGGCAGCCCCTCGAACCGACCTCTTACTGGTTCGCGCCACTGGTGACCTATCTGGACGGCTGGCCCGCAGAGAAAGCGCTGAAGGTTTACGAAAACACCGACCTGAGCGGGCATTTTCGCCAGTTTGGCGACGGCGAGGCCAGCGACGAACAGACCCTCGCCACCAGTCTCGCCCATGTCACGAGCGACCAATTTGGGCAAAGCGTCGTCGACTTTTTCAACGACGCCGAGCTGGAAACGTTGCTCGGCCCGCAGGTCGCCAAGGGTGATCGCGTGCAGGCTCTGCGTAATCGACTGGCTGATGAAGCCAGCGAGATCAGGACAGACATCTTCAATTATCTCTACCAGGCCGGGCAAACTTCGGACAACCCGCGTATCCGCGTGCTTCGTCAAACGGTACCGGAGCTGCCGGCCCGCACGGCCGAAACACTGCTGGCCGGGGCCCGTGGCGCTGAACTGGAACGCCTGTCAAAAGAACAGCGCCCGCCGCTGCGCTTGAAAACCCTGGCCCGCGAAGCCGCCTTCGAAGCACGACTCAGCCACGCCTATGAGGGCTTTTATGCTGACGCACAGTGGGGGGCGGATACCGAAAGGCTGGTGCTCAATACCCTGCGACTGCACAGCGACACCTTCGCCGAGCTGCGTATTGAAGTGCGTGAAGGCAGCTTCGACGGCCCACTGCGATGCAGCGTCGGCGCCGAGGATGCGACGACCGTGCGACTGCTGATCCACGAGGAATCCGGCCGATACGAACTGCGGGACGGCGCCAACAACAAACTGCATGAAGCCGACGATTTTATGGAGTCGGTACTCCACGCCGTGCCCGCCAACAAGCGTCAGGCACTGGGTTACCGGCCCGGACAAGGCCTTTTCTTCAAGCAATGGATCATGGCCAAGACCGAAATGCCCAGCGTGCGTCGGGTACTGCTCGCCGAGCCGCCGAATGTGCCCGTCCTGCCCCCGGAAACGGTCACCCTGCTGCGTGGCCCGCTGTTTTCCAAACCCGCCGCGACACTGGAGGATCGGGTACGCAATCTGTACCCCAGCCTGAACGAACGTGAAGTGGCTGCCTTCGCTCGATCCTTGAATGCCAAAGATGAGCCGTTCACGGTCATGAACGCGCTGGAGGACGAGCTTGAAAAGCTGCGACAAACCCTGGAAAACTGGGGACCTGCGCCCTTTGACGGCACGGGTGACAGTGCGGTTGACTCCGAATGGATGAGTTTCAGGTACAACGGCGGTAGCTTTATCGCCGACCGACTGTTGCAGTGTTTTGAACGAAGATCGATGGTCTTCGGTGAGCGCAGCGCCAGCCTCGACGGTGGATACACGCTGGATCTGTCGGCAGAATTCAATGTCATCAACCTCGATCTGTGGTGGAACAAACTGCCGGACATCCAGCACCACCTGGATCAGGTCACCACGCTGACTCTGGACCGTGCAACCTTTAACCCCAGAGCCGGCAGCCTGCTGGAAAAATTCCCCCAGCTTGAGCAGCTCAGTGCCAGAGGCTGCCGGCTGGCCCACTTGCCGGACGACATCGACAAGATGCACTTTCTGCGCACCCTGCGCCTGACGGACAACCACATCACCCTGACACCTGAGGCCGTCGAGATCCTGAGAAACCTGACCCGCATGGAAACACTCAGGCTCGATGAGAACCCGGAACTGGGCCTGCTGCCCAATGTCGAGCGTATGCCCAAACTGATGGTCCTCAGCTTGAGCAACACCGGGGTGACGCGCTGGCCTGAGGGTCTGTTCAAGAAACGCCGCCCCCGGGGGTTTCTCCTCGACCTGATGGAGAACCCGCTCACTGAACTGCCGGCCGTGACGCCGGGCTCCGAAGATGCACGCATCGTGGCCCGCACGCGTTTGTTCGCCAAGCAGCTCTCCGATGCAAACCGCTTCACTTATGAGGAGTACCGAAAGTCGGTGGGCTTGAGCTCAGGGCATGTCTACCGCCGTGCCGCCGAGCATGCGATCGATGCCTGGCCGATGTCGGATGATTCCCGTTGGTGGAGTCGGGTCGTCGCCGGATTGGGCACGTTCAAGGAAGAAGCCTGGCACGACTTGATGGGCGAGCCAGGCTCCAAAGACTTCTTCGCTTTGATTGAAAAATTGAAGCAGACGGCCGACTACCGCGCCGGTGGAGCACTGCGCGATCACCTCAGCGGGCGCGTCTGGCGCATGATCGAGGCCATGGACCTGGACACTGAATTGCGCACCGAGCTGTTCGAGATGACCTCCGCCCCTACCACCTGCGCCGATGCCGGTGCCCAGTTATTCAACAACATGGGGATCAAGGTCCTCACCGCCGAAGCTTATGCCCTCTCTGCTTCGGCCGAGATTCTGGAAAGCAGGCTGGTGACCCTGGCAAAAGGCGCCGCGCGCCTGGCGCGGGTGGATGACATCGCCGGTGCCGATGTCCGCAGCCGAGCGGGCAACCCCGATGAAGTCGAGGTGTACCTTGCCTACGAAACCGGCCTGGCCCACCGCCTGGGCCTGCCATGGCAATCCAATACGATGCTCTATGAAACCACGGCCGGCGTAAGCGCCAAAAACCTCGATACGGCGTTTGACACCGTGATCTCCATGGAGGCCGGCGACGGGCTGGTCAATGAAATGATCGAGCAACCCTTCTGGGAAAAATACCTGCGTGAAGCCTACCCCGACGCCTACCACCGTAACGCCCGAATCTACCGGGGCAAACCCGAGCTGCTGGATCAGCTGCGCGATGCGCAACGCGCCTGGGCACACTCCGCCCGATGGACTGAGGTGCGGCGCGCTCCGTTACGGCGGCAGTTGCAGGACCTCGCCGATCAACTTCCCGTCCCCCACAGCGTGGTGTTTACCGGCGCCGAGATGACCGATGCCGTGTATGAGCGGTTGCTCAACGAGATCGGCTATGACGAAAAGGCGTTGAGCCGACGCTTGACCCGTGAAGCCCTGCAAAAGGCCGATCCGTCGAAATAGATGCGTGTCGATGCCAGTCTCGCCGCAGGCATTGAGGGACTGGCATCAGCCCACCTCCGAATCCCAGATGACCGTGATGTTGCCCGAGTAACTTCGGGCAACGCCCGGTTCGAGCATCTCCTCGACCTGGTCCCGGGCCACGTCGAAATGCAGCGTCCCGGGTTTCTGATCCACGTAAAAGCCAGGCTGGAACCAGTGCGTGCCACTGCCATCGAGCAGCAGTGGGCGCTGGTTGACCGGCTGGTTCGCGGCATCGGTCAAACCACTGGGCAAGGTGACGCGGATGTTGAGCGGCACCGAATGTCCCGTCGCTGGTTCCCGCACCGCGCAGGTATTGCCACTGACGTACTGGCACTCGAGGTTCATCTTGAAACGGCTCGAAGCCGAAATATTGAACGTCTGATCACGGAACAACCGCGTCGGTTTACGGCCTTGGGTGAGCCAGGCCTGCCAGCCACCTTGCGGCACCAGCTCAATGCGCGTACCACCGGGAGGAATGTCCACCTTGAGCGTGTGCTGAACATCCAGCGTGAAATTGAGGATCAACTGCCCTTCATCCGGAATCATCACATCGCCCATGTCGAAATCCTGGCGAGGGCCGACTGAATACGGGATGGAGCCTGTGTATTTACCCGCCTTCATGTTCAGCGGGTCCGGTGTACGCAGCTCATAAGCGAATACGAAGTACAGATAACGCAAGGACATCGGAATCTCGAAAAGTGCCTTCTTGCTGCACACGCCCGCATCCTCCGGCACTCTCCAGAAGCTGTTGTAACCCCGGGAGCCGTGCGTATACCAACCCACCCCCTGACAAGGCGCAGGCGCATACACCCATCCTCCTCCTTCCCACAGCTGGTCCCAGTATCTGCCACCGGTCAATTCGCTGACCGTGAGCGGAGTCTGCGTCTCGTGGCCAATGCCGCCAATCCGTATGGAAAGCATTCGGGTATCACCCGACTCATGCGTCACCGGCACCTCTCGCCACTCTGAGGGCACCCGGGCCATGCCGCCCTGACGCGGGTCCGTGTGATTGGCCAGGATCGGTGCATTGGCCGTGAACAAAATGGGTGCACGCAGACTGAACAGCCCATAGGGCTCGCAGGCCTGCGGAACCTGTTGGCAGAACCCTTCGGACGGTGTCTGATTGATGAATTTATTGCTCTGCGGATTGGACGAATCGGGCTTGAAGGTTGCTTCGATGTCCACCGTCACGGCGTGCGCCGACATCGCCAACACGGCGCACAACAGGCCGGTCAATTTTCCAAATGATTGCGTACGCAGACAGTTCATTGTCTTTCCTTCAAAAATCATAGTAATGCTCGGCCCGTTGCAACCGTGGCAGCGTTTGACGGAGCGCTAAACATCCGAATCCCAGATCACTGTCACGTTGCCCGAGTATTGACGTGCCACGCCCGGACCAATCATTTCTGCCACCTGCTCGGCAGGCACCTCGAAGTGCAGCGTTCCCGGTTTGCGATCCACATAAATGCCCGGTTGAAACAGCTCCGTGCCACTGCCGTCACGCCGCAACGGCCGACGACTGACGGGTTGCCCACTGGCATCGCTCAAGCCATGGGGAAGGCTGACGCTGACATTCAGGGGAACGGCGTGACCGCTGACAGGTTCGCGCAAGGAACAATGCTGTCCATCCTGCGTGTATTGGCATTCGAGCTGCATTTTGAAGCGTGAACTGGCGGAAAGATTGACCGTCTGGTCGCGGAACAGGCGTGTAGGTTTGCGCCCTTGGGTCAGCCACGACTGCCAGCCGCCTTGCGGTACCAGTTCCACGCGGTTGCCCCCCGGGGGTATTTCCACTTTGAGGGTGTGCTGAACATCCAGGATGAAGTTCAGCGTCAGGGTCGGACTGGTGGGTTCCATGATGTCGCCCATGTCGAAGTCCTTTCCCGGTCCGAAGAAATAGGTCCAATCTCCGGTGTATAGACCGGAGGACATTCCCAACGGATTAGGTGTACGCAGCTCATAGCCGATCTGCATTCTGTCGTAAGCCAGATTCGAAATGCGATAGTTGGCGGTTGCCGCACATTGATTCGCGGTCGGTGTTATCCAGAAAAAGGTTCTACTGTTCGGCGCGGTATACATCCCGCCAGTTCCCTGACAGGGAGCCGGCGGATTCCATGTCCAATCGCCCCATAATCGAGTGTGCCAGCCCTGAACGGTTGTGGGTTCACCTTCACCCACGAGGTTTTCGGCGGTATCCGGAAGGATATAACGGCCGCCGATCGAGGCTATGCGCACCTCCAGCTCCGCATACTCTTGAGTATCGACATTCCTGACACGAAGCACCTGCCAGTGACTTGGCACGCGAAACATCGCCCCTTTGCGCGAATCAGGGTGCTTGGCTTCAATGGGCGCCACAGACACGAAATCGATCGGCATCAGAAGTGAGAACAGACCTCTGTCGTTACAGAACTCTGGTTGCAATTGGCAATGCCCCGTCACAGGCGTTTGATTAACGAACTTATTTTCCATAGGTTTGGAGGGATCCGGTCGAAATACCGCCCTGATCTCCATGGTGGCACTCATGGCCGACTCAACACTCCATAGGACCACCGTCACGCTCAAAACAAAAAGCGTCGCAACTCTTTCCATTCTTTTAGGTTTCATGGTTTATCACTCAAGCACCCGGCATCACCGCGTTGAAGATCATGTTGACGTTGCCAAAGTAATTGCCGGGCTTGTAAACCCCGTCGGCCGGCGGCATCGGGACGATTTCCAGCAAGACGCGTTTGCCGGGGGCGGCGTCGGTCAGCGACACCACTTCGCTGCTTTCAAGCTCACTCAACAACGTGCCGTTGAACAGCACCCGCAAACCAATGTCATCGGCCGGGGTGCCGTTGGACAGATACGGTCGACCTTCAAGCCTTGCCTCGATCGAGCCGGCTTCGTTCTTGACGTCGAAATGCTTGCGCAAACCGCCCAGCGTCGACGCGGTCAGGTTCCAGGGCAGTTGCTGCTCGCGATGGATCCAGGTCGGGTCGGAGGGAATCACGTAGAACGCCTGCGTCGGGATCGTCACGAACACTTCGAACTGATGCACTTCCCTGGCGGCAAAGGCCGGATGACTCGCACACGCCGCAGCAGCAACCGCCAAAAACCCGAAGATCAGTTTCCTGGTCATGGCTTCAACCCTTCACGTCGAGTTTTTTGCTGTTTGCACCTTCCACCAGCGTGAACTGGTACTGGCGTCCGGCCTGTTTTTCGAAGGTAAACGTACGGCCGGCAAGAATGTGATGCTTGGTGGTCGGCTGGCAGTCCTGCTCGCTTTTAACCGAGCAATCCTTGAACTCATCGATCACCACGACCGTGTTGCCGTTGTTGCGGATCCGATAAGTGCCCGCACCGTTTTCGATCGCGCTGTCAAAGCGGGCCTGCTTGGGTCGTACGAAAAAAACCGCGCCGTAACCCGCCAGCACATTGACCCCGGCGGAGAGGGTTTTCTTGTAGTCGTCACGCTCTTCTTTGGAGACGGCGAACTCGTCTTCTTTCTCGGGCACCACCGGTACAAAACGCACGCGAAAATAGCGCTCTTTGTCGCGCTCGCCCATGAACAACAATCGCGTGCCCTGCATGCCATTGGCCGGGACGATCAGTCGAGCCGGGCTGGCCATCAAGCCATCACGGGCGCTGCCATCCGTGCTGGTCTTGAGCGGCACTTCCTGCGATTTGCCTTCGGCGTCATAGAGGATCTCGAGAATGTTGACCTTCACGAAAGCCGTGCTGTCGCCGCCATTGAACACCCGTTTCAAAAAGGTGCTTTTGTCGCCGTCCAGATAGTCGTAAACGGTGCCGATATTGATGCTCGGTGTTGCCTGCGTTGCTTGGGTTATCAAACAAAAACCAAATACTGCCAACAGACGTTTCATCGTCCTTTACCTCGTTGATTAATCACGTTCTGCCGGGCCATCAACCCGCCGTTCGAGCCACAAAACTTGCATCCGCCAAGGTGTCCGGCGTGCAGCGCAAATCACCGATCATCAGCACGTTGTTTTCCGTGCGGCCATTGCTCGGGTCGAGGCGGAATTGACACAGCAACTGATCACCGTGGCGCACTTCCAGGGTCGGTGAGCCGGCGTTCATTTCCATCGAGAAAAAGCCGTCCACTTCACTCACGCCGCGACTGGCGTGGTTGATGATGTGGTGGCCCTTGAGCGGGTTGCCCGCGGGGTCGATCAGGCGACCGAGCACGGTGAGGGTGCGCATGACCTTGATCTGGCGATACTCCACGCCGCCCTTGTTCAAGTGATAACTGGAACGGGCGGGCTGGATGGTCGCGGCGGGCACATGGTTGCCCTCGAAATCGAAGCTGACCGAGCTGCTTTTGTAGGCAGTGATCGGCACAAAATTGCGCCCGGGTTTGAGTACCGTGCTGCTGCCGCTCAAATCGTCGGCGCGCAAGGCGATGTCGGTGATGTCCGATTCGACATCGATAATCATGCCCGCACCGTTGCGGTGGTACTGGCTGGTCACGACCATTTTCTGGCCGCCGACGGCCACGGTGCTGTCCAGGTTCAGGCCACCGGTGAAGTCGTTGTTGAAGGACGAGCGCTGGACAAATCCGTCGCCGTTGACCAGGTCCGTTTGCATCGTCCCCATCGCGTTCAACCCCACGCCGTAGGTGTCGGTGAGAACCGTGGCCGAGACACTTTGCAGCAGGTGATCCTGCAGGTCCTTGCGGTAAGAGATCGAGGCGTTGTTATCCCGACCGCCCTCGCGCGCGGTGCGTGAGCCGATGCTGCCGGAGATCTGTTCACCGGGGCCGCCCAAGGCAACGTTGACGCTCAGGTCGACGCCACGGTTGCGGTCGTCATCCGAACTGATACTGCCGGGCCGATCGAACAGCGACAGTCGCCAGTTGGCATCGCTGCCAAACAGCCGGGTGCGCTGAGTCCATCCCAGATCCACCCCCGTGCCGTTGGTGTTGCCCTCGCTGTGAGACACACGGGCATTGACCGAACTTTTGCTGGTCAAGCGATGGTTGAGCGACAACGAAGAGTTGCTGGTCTGCCCGACAAACACGTTGCGCTGACGCACTCGCGTGCCATCCGGCAGGGTGTCATACAGTTTCGTCGTGTCGAGCCAGCTGCGGTTGTGGCTGGCGACGATGCTGCCGCTGCCATAGGAATAGAGCCCCTGCACATCGAAGCCGGTGCCGTAATCTTCGGTCTGGTAGACGTTGGCGAACAGGCTGGCGTTATTGATGATCGACCAGTCGATCGACGTGCCGTATTGCAGGCTGTCGCGCACCTGACGGCCGCTCAGGCCGAGGATCACCCGAGGGTGCAGCAAGTAGTTGAACGCGGCGCCAGCGGTCATGTCGCCATCGTCCTGTTCGTCCCAGTTACTGAGCACCTTGGATTCACGGCCGGCGAAGAGGTTGTAGCGCCAGCGCTCGTCATGGTTACGCCAGTTGTTCGGCTTGTAGATCAGTTCCTGGGTGCTGGAGGTGATTTGGCCGTCTTCGATCAGACGCACTTCCACTTCATAGATGCCACCCGGCAGCGGACGCGTATCGAGAGTTTGCAAACCAGCGGGCACGGCCTGGGTATTGATCAGCAAACCGTCGCGGTAGATCTCCACCGAACCCAGGCGATTGGCGGTGACATAAATCGGATACACCGCCGGCTTCGGGTTATTCAGGGCCAGGCTGTCGGAGCTGCCATACATCACGCCCAGCGCCGTGTCGGGGCTGGTGCCAAAGGTGTTGGGCTGGCGGGTCAGGCCTTCGGACGAGGGCGTGAACAGGCCCAGGCGCAGAAAGTTGCCTTGCAGTTCGCGCTGGGTAAACAGCTCATTCACGGCGTGATAGAGCGTGTTATCGATGCCGCCCAGTCGGGACCACTGAACGTTGACGGCTTGGGTCCAGTTACCCAGGCTGCTGCTGGCTTCCAGACCATAACGGCCGCCGAGATCCTGGTTCTGGCCACCGTTGAGGTTCAACTGGTTGCGCACGATCAAACCGGTGCTGCCGCCTTCGGGCAACGTGTAGTAATGCTGCGCTTGCTCGTCACGCTCGGCGTTTTGCGTGACGATCGACAGCAGCGAGTTTTCCAGACTGTAATGCACCGCCAGAAGCTGCTCGGGGCACTTGGCCTCGCAACTGCCCAGCGCCACACCTTGCTTCAAATAAGTCGACCAGGTATAGCGCTCGCTGGGCTTGATCGTACTGTCACTGATGTCAGTGAAGTCAACCAGGGTGACGCGGTCGTCGCGGGATAACACCACCATCGCCTCACCGAGAAATTGTTGGTCAAGTTCCACACGCACGGCCAATGGCACGTCAAAGAAGTGCTCTTCGAACTCAGTCGGCAACCCCTTGGCCTGCGCCAGCAGACTTCGAGGTGTAGTGCCGTTTTCCGCTGGCGCGGCGATTGCGGTTGCGCAGAAAAAAAGGGCAAGCGCCGTCGCGATGGGAGTCATCGGGAACATGAACGGGATACTCTGAAGATAAATACGTTGAAACCCGATCGACGGGCAGAAGTTACCCGCCAACCGGTAAGTGTTATCAATAAGGACAAAGCCTTAAGTCATAACCGTATTACGGAGTTACGCGGGGGATTGCGTCGAACATCAACACCGGCGTGGAGTTATATAGACCATTCTGACCGTCAGCCGGCTTGACGGCGGCGATCACCAGATCGGCCTGCATGCCGCCGTTGGACTCAGTGTCGCCTACTACTTCTTGCGAGACGCCCGACAGGGTTATGCCGTTGAAGGTATAAGTCAACGCGATGGTGTTGGTACCGTTGGACAACGGCTGCGGGCCACCTTCGATGTAAGCGCCAACCGAACCATTGGTGTGTTGCACATCGTAAGTCGCACGAATTGGCGTCAATGTGCCTGCCCCTAGAACGTAGGCCATCTTTTCAGCTTTACCGAAGTCTGGGTTGCGCGGCTGAGCATGGAAGACCTTGCTTGGAATGGTGGCGCTGATGTTGATGACAGTGTGCGCGTCTCCCGCAGCGAACGCCGCCGAAGAACTGAGGGCCAGGAGAGTCATCGGAACGGCGATTGCAAACTTCTTGAACATTGTTGAGTACCTGTTTTTTCAAAGGATTGGGCGAATAAAAGTTAGAGCAAGCGAATGCCATACCGTGAGGCGGTGGTGAATTCGCTTAACTTTCGACGCCAGAGAATGATCGGCCAATCGCTCGAGAAAGTAAGTACGTAAGTTCCTAAGCACATGTAGTAACAATGACTTTTGAACAGCAGGAAAAAATCCTCAAAAACAACAAATGGATTGTTTTACCCTCAGAAAAATACTACACACAGTTCAAACTAAAAAAGCACACAGATAATACTTAATCAAACTTCCGTCAGAACAATACTACTATCACTAAATAGTAAGCCAATGATAAACAGCAGCGCCTTACAATTAGTTCAATTACTCTAAAAGAGCACACTTCTCATCATTTTCAACGGTCGACCGTTCGTCTCGGGGCCTTGCTTTTGCCTAAAGATATATCTTAAGTTGTATCTAAACACGACGAGAGAAGACGCAAAATGAGAGACCATCATTCCCATCGAGAGCACAGCGACAGCCGCGACGGCTTCGAAAAACGCCCAGGCCCCGGCCGTGAACGCGGCGGCCGCGGCCCGCGTGTGTTCGCCCCCGGCGACCTGAAACTGTTGCTGCTGGCATTGATCGCCGAGCAGCCTTGCCACGGCTATGACCTGATCCGCCAGATCGAAAGCATGTTCGACGGCGCGTACAGCCCCAGCCCCGGCGTGATCTATCCGACCCTGACGTTCCTGGAAGAAAGCGAAATGATCCTGGGCGACGCCGATGGCGGTAAAAAACGCTACAGCATCACCGACGCCGGACGTCTGTCACTGACCGAGCAGGCGATTGCGCTGGACGGCGTGAGGATGCGCATCGACGTCAGCAAGCGTTCGCTGCGAGGCCACGACCGCCCGGCCGAGATCCACGAGGCGGTGCATAACTTGCGTCATGCCTTGCAGATGCACCACGGCCGCTGGAGCCCGGAAGAAATCCTGCGGGTGCGCGACTTGCTCAATAACACTGCCAAAGCCATTGTCGATGGCCCTGCCGTTCAACCTTTTCAGGAGAAAGCCGAATGACTGAAGTGATCGTGCAATCCATCCACCGCGTCATGCATGAAATCAAACGCCGTCGTCTGCAAGTGTTGCGCGTGGTCGACCTGACCCCGCGCATGCGCCGGATTACCTTGGGCGGGCCGGAGCTGGCCGGTTTCGTCAGCCTCGGCACGGACGACCATGTCAAACTGCTGTTCCCGCAGAACGCGGCGGAACACGCGGCGCTGGAAACCCTGGTGCTCGGCGCGGGGAAAGACAACGGGCCGATGCCGGCGATGCGCGACTACACACCACGTCGCTACGACCTCGACACGCTTGAGCTGGACATCGATTTCGTGCTGCACGGCGACGGCCCTGCCTCGACCTGGGCCGAGCAAGCCCAACCCGGCCAGTTCCTGCACATCGGCGGGCCACGCGGTTCGATGATCGTGCCGGACATGTTCGACAGCTACCTGCTGATCGGTGACGAAACCGCCCTGCCCGCCATCGCCCGCCGCCTCGAAGGCTTGGCGGCCAATCGCCGTGCGTTGGTGGTTGTAGAAGTGGAGAACGGCGCCGAGCAGCAACATCTCGAAAGCGCCGCGCAGGTCAATGTGATCTGGGTGCTGCGCGAGGGCGGTAAGGACAATCTGCTGACAACCGTGAAGCAACTGCAAGTGCCGAGCGGCAGTCTGTATGCGTGGGTGGCGACCGAAACCAAAGTGTCGCGACAGATTCGGCGGGTGTTGCTTGATGAGCACGGGCTGAACGAGCAAATGGTCAAAGCGGTCGGCTACTGGCGGCTGGATGCCAGCGACGATGAATAACTGAAGCCTGACAAACATCCTGTGGCGAGGGCGCTGTTGTGGCGAGGGGGCTTGCCCCCGTTGGAGTGCGCAGCGCTCCCAGACTTTGGGGCCGCTTCGCAGCCCAACGGGGGCAAGCCCCCTCGCCACAAATCAGGTTCACTTTCGGGCTCGCCATCTATCGAGCCCGATCACTACAAGCGCAACCACCACAAACCCCACCAACAATCCCCCCGCATTCACAAACACCTGTGGATAACCCAACTTATCCACATCAATGAACGGATAGGGATAAACCGCCAGCAGATGCCCGCGCCACAACGCATACGCGAAATACCCCAGCGGATAAATCACCCACAGGCCAATGTGCCGCAGGCGTAACGTACCTTTGGGCACGCACCGCCACCAATAGGCCAGAAACAGCAGCGGCATGATGTCGTGCAGCAATTCATCCGCCAGAAATTGCCAGCCTTCGGGGTGCCACAAATGCCGCAGCAACACGCTGTACACCAACCCCACCACAGCGATGCTCACGGCAATCGCGCTGCTCACCCACGGCTGCAAAAACCAGCGGCGAGCCGCCGACTCACGGGACGTCCATTCGCAGGTCAGTACCGTCGCCACCAGCGTGTTGGTCAGTACCGTGAAATAGCTGAAAAAGCTCACCAGACCGCCGATCAGCCTGGCATCCAGCGTCCAGCGTGAATACAGGATCAGGTACAGCTGAATGGCCAGTCCCGCCCAGCCCAGTACCGCCGCAACGGCAACAAAACGACGCCTCGCGACCGAGCCCGGCATGTTCAGACCGGTCGCTTGGTGCGCATCAACTTCACGTACAAACGCTCGACCTTCTCCCGGGCCCACGGGGTTTTGCGCAGGAACGTCAGGCTCGACTTGATGCTCGGGTCGCTCTTGAAGCAGCGGATATCAATGCGCTCGGCCAGCCCCGACCATTCGTAATGTTCAACCAGGGCGTTGAGGATCTGTTCCAGCGTCACGCCATGCAGCGGGTTGTTGTTCTGTTCGGTCATGCCGGGCCTTCGAGCGATGTTAAGGAGTGGGAAGCCGCGCACCTTAGCCGAGGGGGTGATCGGGTGGAAGCGCTCTGTGCGCTATCTCTTACTGTAGGTGACCTTGATAAGACTGCCGCCCGGCACTGTTACCGAATCTGAAATGATCCATGTCAGTAAAAGCCCTTTCTCTATTTGTAACAGAACATTATCCTTGCGCCCGCCAAGCTGAAACGCTTCCGCACACTGCTTCACGCCTGCTGCACTCCGTATTTTCCCTAGAAAAAGACCCAGAATTTCTTCTCTATGCCTGACTTTCAAACTTCGCGAGACAGCGCTGTCTGCACAGCTATTGCCAGCCGGAAAGCCCTGAACCTGATTGGTGGATTCACCGCGCTGGGCTTCGCCACCTGCACCCAGGCGGCGCCCGCCTTCGACAGCGATTCACCGTGGATGCTCGGCGACTGGAACGGCACGCGCACCGAACTTGCGGAAAAAGGCTACGACTTCAAAGTCGATTACACCGGCGAAATGGGCAGCAACCTGCACGGCGGCTACGACCATGACCGCACCGCGCGTTACAGCGACCAGTTCGGTTTCGGCACGCACCTGGATTTGCAGAAAATCCTCGGTTGGGACGACGCCGAATTTCAGCTGACCATCACCGAGCGCAACGGCAACAACATCAGCAATGACCGCATCAATGATCCACGCGTGGGCGGCTTCACCTCGGCCCAGGAGGTCTGGGGCCGCGGGCAAACCTGGCGCCTGACGCAGATGTGGTATCAGCTGAAGTTCTTCGACCAGAAGCTCGACATCAAGGCCGGTCGTTTCGGCGAAGGCGAAGACTTCAACAGCTTCCCCTGCGACTTCCAGAACCTGGCGTTTTGCGGCTCGCAAGTCGGTAACTGGGTTGGTGACATCTGGTACAACTGGCCGGTCAGCCAATGGGCGTTGCGCGTTAAATACCACCTCACGCCAGAGCTGTACGCGCAGGTCGGTGCCTACGAGCAAAACCCGTCGAACCTGGATCGCGACAACGGCTTCAAGCTCAGTGGCAGCGGCACCCAAGGCGCGATTTTGCCGGTGGAACTGGTGTGGATGCCGAAGCTCAACGGCCTGCCGGGCGAATACCGTGCCGGGTATTACTACAGCAGCGCCAGCGCCACCGATGTCTATAAGGACAGCAATGGTCAGCCAGCGGCCCTGAGTGGTGAAGCGTATCGCAGTGCATCGAGCAAACACGGCGTGTGGCTCGGCATTCAGCAGCAGATCACCAGCGTCGCCAGCGATAACAGTCGTGGTTTGAACGTGTTCGCCAACGGCACGATGCACGACAAGAAGACCAATGCCATCGACAACTACGTCCAGGCTGGCGTGGTCTACAAGGGCTTGTTCGATGCGCGCGCCAAAGACGACATCGGCTTCGCCCTGGCCCGGGTTCACGTCAACCCGGCCTACCGCAAAAACGCCGAGGCGACCAATCAGGCCCGCGCCGTCTTCAACTACGACGACCCGTCGTTCCTGCCACCGCAAGACACCGAATACAGCGCCGAACTCTATTACGGCGTGCATGTGACGAACTGGCTGACCGTGCGCCCGAACCTGCAATACATCCGCCATCCCGGTGGCGTGGACCAGGTCGATGACGCCCTGATTGGCGGGATCAAGATCACTTCATCCTTCTAACCCCCCAGTGGGAGCGAGCCTGCTCGCGAAGAGGCCGTCAGCCTTGACATCAATGTTGACTGAACCTCCGCTTTCGC
Organism: Pseudomonas oplopanacis; assembly: GCF_057128725.1. Classification (NCBI taxonomy): domain Bacteria; kingdom Pseudomonadati; phylum Pseudomonadota; class Gammaproteobacteria; order Pseudomonadales; family Pseudomonadaceae; genus Pseudomonas; species Pseudomonas oplopanacis. The sequence continues at coordinate 333,321 of NZ_JBSKHV010000006.1, forward strand.
GAGCAGGCTCGCTCCCACAAGGGAATGCATCAACCGAACAGATTTCAACTGAACCATGCCCACGCCAGATCGTCATCTACAGTGAACTTGCGCGGGACTACTTAAAACGTCACGGAGAACCACACTATGAGCACTGATGGTGCTTTGAGTCGAAGCCGTCTGTTGCCGAGCCTGCTCGGCATCCTGCTTCTGCTAATGGGCCTGGCCATGCTGGCCGGCGGGATCAAGCTGAGCATGCTCGGCGGCTCGCTGTATTACCTGCTGGCCGGTATCGGCCTGACGCTGACCGGCGTGCTGCTGATCATGGCTCGCCGCGCAGCGCTGGGCCTGTACGCACTGGTGCTGTTCGCCAGCACCGTTTGGGCACTGTGGGAAGTCGGCCTCGACTGGTGGCAACTGGTGCCGCGTCTGGCGCTGTGGTTTGCGCTGGGTATCGTCATGCTGCTGCCATGGTTCCGTCGTCCGCTGCTGCGCGAAGGCGCTGCACCGATGGGCACTGGCGCCCTGAGCGTCGCCGTGGTCGTGGCAGGCGTGGCCGCATTGGCCAGCCAATTCACCAACCCGGGTGAAATCAAGGGTCAACTGGACCGCGACAGCGTGCCCGGCATGACCAACACCGCGCCGGCCATGCCCGACGGTGACTGGAATTCCTACGGCCGCAGCGCCCACGGCGATCGTTACTCGCCGCTGGCGCAGATCACTCCGCAAAACGCTCACAAGCTGGTCCCGGCGTGGACTTACCGTACTGGCGACTTGCCGGGCCCGAACGATCCTGGCGAAACCACCGCTGAAAACACCCCGCTGAAAGTCAACGGCATGCTGTACGTGTGCACGCCGCACAGCCAGGTGATCGCGCTGGACCCGGACACCGGCAAGGAAATCTGGCGTTTCGACCCTAAGCTCTCCACGCAAAACGCGGCGAACTTCAAGGGTTGGGCGCACATGACCTGCCGTGGCGTGTCGTATCACGATGACGCCGTCTACGCCTCCGAGCAGAGCCCGACCGGCAGCGCCAGCGCCGCCGTGACCAATGCCTGCCCACGCCGGATCTTCCTGCCGACCGCCGACACCCGTCTGATCGCCCTCAACGCCGACACCGGCAAGATGTGCGAAGACTTCGGCGACAAGGGCCAGATTGACCTGCGCGCCAACATCGGCGGCTTCACCGCCGGCGGTTACTACTCCACCTCGCCTCCTGCGGTCACCAAAGACCTGGTGGTGATTGGCGGCCACGTGACTGACAACGTTTCCACCGACGAGCCAAGCGGCGTGATCCGTGCGTTCGACGTACACACCGGCAAACTGGTGTGGAACTGGGACAGCGGCAAACCGGACGACACCACGCCGATTGCCGAAGGCCAGACCTACACTCGCAACTCGCCGAACATGTGGTCCATGTTCGCCGTCGACGAAAAACTCGGCATGCTCTACCTGCCGATGGGCAACCAAACCCCGGACCAGTTCGGTGGCGCTCGCACCCCGGAATCGGAACTGCACGCCGCCGGCCTGACCGCACTGGACATCGCCACCGGCCAAGTGCGCTGGCACTTCCAGTTCACCCACCACGACCTGTGGGACATGGACGTCGGCGGCCAGCCAACCCTGATGGACCTGAAAACCGCTGACGGCGTGAAGCCGGCGGTGCTTGCGTCCACCAAGCAAGGCAGCATCTACGTGCTGGACCGCAGCACCGGCAAGGCCATCGTGCCGATCAACGAAGTGCCGGTGCCGCAAGGCGCTGTCGCCGGTGATCACACCTCGCCGACCCAACCCAAGTCCGACCTCAACTTCATGCCGCCGCCGTTGCAAGAACGCGACATGTGGGGCGTGACGCCATTCGACCAACTGGTCTGCCGGATCACCTTCAAGTCCCTGCGCTACGACGGCCCGTTCACCCCGCCATCGCTGCAAGGTTCGATCGTTTATCCGGGTAACTTCGGCGTGTTCGACTGGGGCGGTGTCTCGGTCGATCCGGTGCGTCAGATCCTGTTCGTGAACCCGGACTGGATGGCCTTCAAATCGAAAATGATCCCGGCTGCGGAAATTGCCGCCCAAGGCCCGCGCAAAAGCGAAACCGAAGGCGTGCAGCCAAACAAAGGCGCGCCGTACGGCGTGATCCTCGAACCTCTGCTGTCGCCAATGGGCCTGCCGTGCCAGGCACCGGCGTGGGGCTACGTGGCCGCGGTCGACCTGACCACCCATGAAAAAATCTGGATGCACAAGAACGGCACCGTGCGCGACAGCTCACCGGTTCCGATCCCGTTGAGCATGGGCGTACCCAGCCTGGGCGGCACCTTCGTCACTGCTGGCGGCGTTGGTTTCCTGAGCGGCACCCTCGACCAATACCTGCGCGCCTACGACGTGAAAAACGGCAAGCAACTGTGGGAAGGCCGCCTGCCGGCAGGCGCGCAAACCACACCGATGACCTACACCGGCAAGGACGGCAAGCAATACGTGCTAGTTGTTGCGGGCGGTCACGGGTCGCTGGGCACCAAGCAAGGTGACTATGTGATGGCGTACAAACTGTCCGAATAAGGTTTAGCGGCGGTTAATGCAAAGGCGACTCCTGTGAGGGGGTCGCCTTTTTTTGTGGCCGCGATTTTCACTACAACACCAATCAAATGTGGGAGCGGGCTTGCTCGCGAAAGCGGTGTTTCAGTCGATAAAAATGTTGAATGTTAAACAGCCTTCGCGAGCAAGCCCGCTCCCACATTTCGATTGTGATCAGTCTGAAAACTTTGCGCTGGTCCTACAGCCGTGGCGGTTTTTGAGGGGGATTCCGACAGGTTGTGTCGGTTGTTGTGTCGGTTGTTGTGTCGGAAGTCATGGAGATAGGCTCTGGGTGTCGCTGCAAATTCAGCGACCGGGCTTCGCGGCCTGAATTAGCTTACTTGGTGCATAATCACCGCCCTCAACCGACTCTCCTTCATAGTTTGTCGATTGGTTTCATGGTGGCTGTGCGCGGGATACCTTCGGGTATGCCGGGTTTACCAAGTGCTCGGTCCGCGAACCTGCGTACAGCTGCCACCTTCCATTGCTTCGCGGCGATTAGTGGCAGCTCCATTACTTACTTGGAGCTTCACCATGATCAAAGAAACACCAAATCCCCCCGAAACAGACGACGTTTCCCCCTACGAATCCGTCGATTCCAAAAAATTCCATGACGCCGCCGAACGTGCGCTGAATCACTACCTCAACCCCGCGGCCCTGAAATCACCACCCACCCGCAAACCCAGCACCATGTTCATGCTTGCACCGGACCTCAACGACGAAGACCTGCTGGCCCACACCTGTGAAACCCTGGCCCAGGCCAGCGTCATGGCCGGCGATTTTGCCGCCTACCT